>JALHOV010000001.1 GCA_022842865.1 Vulcanimicrobiota bacterium
GCTCTTCCGATCTTTCTGAACAAAGGCGCCTTTAAGATTACCCTGGATACACTGGGCTTTTCCCAGGAGCAGATGTCGGCCTACAAGAGCTTTATTGAGCGCCCCCATGGGCTGATTTTGACCAGTGGGCCGACCGGTTCTGGCAAGTCGACCACGCTCTATGCTAGCTTAAAGTCGATTGCGCGCCCCGATCGCAAGCTTCTTACGGTCGAAGACCCCATCGAGTACGAAATGCCCGGCATCGTGCAGGTGCAGACCAATACTCAGGCTTCCGATCCGAGTAAGCATGTGACCTTTGCCAGCGCTATGCGAGAGTTTTTGCGTCAGGACCCTGACGTGATCTTGGTGGGTGAAATTCGCGACGAGGAAACAGCGGCGATTGCCATACAAGCCGCTTTGACCGGGCACCTGGTTTTGTCCACGCTGCACACCAACGATGCCGTGGGTATCGTGAACCGTTTGAAAAACCAGAATGTGCAGCCCTTCCTGATCGCCTCCACACTGCTGGGCGGGGTCGCCCAGAGACTGGTTCGAAAGTTATGCCCTGACTGTAAGCAACGTTGGGATCCGGATGCTGAGACCTTGGAACTATTCGTCCGCGAGGGCTATAACAGTCCGGAACTCTATCAGGCAGGAAGCTGCGCCGAGTGCCACGAGCGGGGTTATCGAGGTCGGGTGGGCTTGTACGAGATTTTAAGGATGAACGAAGAATTGCGTGAACTGATCGAAGAGAACGCCACTGCTCACAAGCTCCGCAAAGCGGCCGAAAGAAACGGTATGAAGAGCCTTTGGCGGGATGGGCTGCGCAAGGCGGCCGCTGGAATCGTCTCCTTGAGTGAGGTGAAAAGAGTTTGCCAGGCCGGGGACTGACAAAACGAAAAACTTGAGCTTGGGAGATTCGACGACCAGCCGCTATGCCTCCGGCAGATTGGCCTGGGTGGCCGGCTTCAGGGCGTGAACTTGGGGATCACGACCTCGAGACCGGTGGGCTTCTGGATCTCGGCTACAAACGAACTCTGGTTGGAGTTGTCGTCGAAGCCGAAGGCGTAGGCGGCTCCGCCACCATTGGAGGCGGGCGGGCCGGGAGCGTCGTCGCTTAGAAGAGCGTTGTCGTGGATGGTCTTGGCATAGACGTTGATGCGCGGAGTGGTCGCATCCTTCTTATAAAAAAGGGTGAGGTCGGCGGGGTGGTTGACGTAGTCGCGGGTAAGCAGCGGTTCGTGAAGCAGGGTGGTGCGGTTCATGGCAGCGCTCATGGCCGAGATGATTTCACCGGCCGCAAACTTGGTGAATAGCTTGGGGTCGTCCCCCGGCCCGGGAACCCTGTCGCCCGCCTGCGGCTGGGGGACGGGCACGAAGGGTCCGTTGGGTACCGGTTGATAGGTGATTCCCCCGCTGGTGATGAGTGGGGTCGGCTCAAAAGCTTCGGCGGTTGAAGGCTTGCGCACGTGGATCTTGTCGAAGCCATCTCGGGGCACGCCGTTGGCATCTACGCAGGTAAACACGAGCTGGTTGTTGCCGTTGGACTGGCCATACCAGATGCCGAAGGCAGAGGTATAGCACTTGAGCTGTTCGCCCAGATAGCGGGCGTAGACATCAGTCAGGTATTGGTCAAAGTAATCCACGGCCAGGTTGGGATATTGAGGGAAGGGGCGGTTTAAAGCCAGGTTTTCGACGGCGTGAACCGGAGCCGAGGCACGAACGGGAAGATTGATGTCAAATTCGGTGCCATCTTCCTTCTTACCTTTGGCGGGGCCTGCTACGATTAGCTTTTGGAAGTCCGGGTCGGCCTGGAGAGTGCTGAAAATGGCCTCGCGCGCGCCGTCCTTGGTTCCCCGCCGCTGCTTGCCGTTGGTGACTCCCTCCAGAGTGAATTGGATTCCGAATCCAAACTGGTCGACCTCCGACTTGTTGATGCCGATGCCGGCGGTGTTGGTATCGACATTGACCTTGTAGTCAAATTCCAGCCAATCACACAGCGTTCGGTAATTCGGGTCGTCGGCGTCCGTTCCCCACAGATTGGGCTGGGCCGCCAGAAAACGGGGGGCCGGCACTGGCGTCAGAGCAGGCGGAGGCGGTGGGATGTAGTCGTTGATTTGGATTTGCATCTTGCGGCCCAACGTAACGTACATTCGGGCGGCGAAGACGGGCGGGAGATTTAAGGTGGTTTTGCCCGCTCCAAGAGGGATGTTGTAGCGATCCGTCCAGCCTACCTGCCGGTTGAGGGGGTTATAGCTGGTGCGGTCGTCTCCAGCGTAGGCCTGCATCTTGCCGTCGGCGGTGACGTGGTAGAAATTAGGGTCGTCCTTGCCCGAGGGCAACTTGATAGGATTTTGCCCTACGATGGTGATGTAGGCCGGCGAGATGCCGGAGTTGTTGGTAATGGTGACGGGAATGGTATCTTGTTGCACCGCGTTGCCCTCGATCAGGTAGGCATTGTCGGGATTCAAGACGCGGCTCGGCGACTGAGTGAAGCTGGCGTGCGAGCCGGCCTGGTTGTAGTTACCGCTCAAAGTCTCCAGATAGTCGGTGGCGCCTCCAGCGTAGCTATACAGTTGGGCGTTGTAGAGTTCGGCGTCCCCAGCGATAGCCCGTGGCCGCACCTCTCGGGCGGCCACTCGGGTGTTCACCGCCGCCGCTTCGGTGATGCGTAGTTCCTTGAGCAACGATAGCTCAAGCGGCTTGCTGGTGTTGAAAAGCAGATAGAAGAAGCCGTCACCACGATGGCCTGGCGGTGGTGTGGTGGAGAGGGTGAGGGTGAGTTGAGTTCCTTCGATGGCGCCCGGTGCAAAAGTTATGAAGCCGGTAAGGCCGTTGACTTTGGGGAGATCGACGTTTCCTCCGGCGGAGGGAACGACCACCTTGAAGGTGGTGGACTGCCCCCCCTGGGCGGTGTTGCTGGCGGGCGCGACGACCATTCCTGCGAACGACGTTGACGAATCGGACCCGCCGCAACCACTCAATAGGGCTGAACCGGCAAGGAGTAAAGATAAAAGACTGCAACGCTTTGACATGGGCTGGCCTCCCGTTGTTCTGACCCGTCTCAGGCACCCCGAGCCCAAGACGGTCCCAATAATTTTGTTGTTGAACCGACCAACCCTGCCGAGTTTTTAACGACTTGGGGCCTGCTGGTTCACTGGCTGCGCTTTCTGAACCCCTGGCTGCTGCCCAGCTTGTTAGCAAATTGCCGGTTGATCAAAATTGCGACTACGAATGGGGGTGTTTCTAAAATGCGCATCCCTTCTTGGGCCACAAAGGATAAGCCCGAAAGCCTTGACGAGATGTCAACAAGCGGAATCGTTTGGAGGATTGCCAAAGGAATCCTGGAACCAGGAACGATGAATAGCGCACCCACAGGCTCCGATAGCACCCGCCCATTGCCAGCAAAGTGGCTCCCCTGCCTCTCCATATCCGCATAGCCGGATTCTGCACAGTCCCGCGCGGAAAGGAAACAACCTTCGCTTGAAAACCCTATTGCTCGCAGCCCTGCTGGCCCTACCCTGCCTGGGTCAGGCCCTACCCCCGGAGCTCAGCTCGCAGATCGATGCGGCGGCCCAAAAATTTCTCAAGAATGGCGGCCCTCCCAGTCTGGTGGTGGGCATCGTCCGACAAGGAAAACCCGTCTTCGCCCGGGCCTACGGCCTGGCACAGCTAGACCCGGAGCAGCCAGCCCAGGCGGAAATGCGCTACGCCATCGGCTCCGTTTCCAAGCAGTTCACGGTAAGCGCCCTGCTGCTACTGCAAGAGCAGGGAAAACTCTCCCTCGACGATCCGGTATCTCGCTATCTACCCGGATTGAACCGAGGCTCTGATGTCACCCTTAAACAATTGCTCTCTCATACTTCCGGCTACTCCGATTATTATCCTCAAGACTACCTGCCCAACTCGATGCTCGCTCCCATCCGGGCCGAGCAAATTGCTCACGACTGGGCCGGCCGCCCCCTGGACTTCGAGCCGGGCACCCGATGGCAATACAGCAATACCAACTATGTGCTGGCCGGAATGGTGGTCGAAAAGGTGAGCGGAATGTCGCTGGCACAATTTCTGCGCCAGCAAATCTTCACCCCGCTTGATATGCTCAGCGCTTCCACCGAGGCTCCCGAGCCGGCGCCCACCTTCCGCTACGCCGGTGGGCCGCTACGAGTCACCGGTCGGGAAGGTCCGGGCTGGCTTTTCGCCACCGGCGACCTAACCATGAACATTCACGACTTGCTCCGTTGGGACGCGAACTTCATGGCTCACCGCCTGCTCAAGGAATCCAGTCATCAACTCATGGAACGGGAAGTGCTCACCTCCGACGGCGCGGGCACCGGCTATGCTCTGGGGCTCTTCGTTGCCCGCCAGGGAGACCAGCGTGCTCTCAGCCATGGCGGGGAAGTAGCCGGCTTCACCTGCGAGAACTGGATGCTGCCGGAAGAAGGTTGCGCCGTGGCCGTTCTGAGCAATCAAATGGCCAGCCCGGTCCCTCAGGCGCTGGCCGGCGAGATCGCGAGCCTGCTGGCCCGGGTTTCCGATGACGCGGCCGTGGCTCGTCATCGCCTGTTCTTCGAGCAGTTAGCCCAGGGCACGCTCGATTCGTCGGTTCTATCAGACAACGCGCAAAAGTTCTTCACTTCCGAGGTGATAAAAGACCACACGACCGCCCTCCAGTCCGCCGGCCCCTCGCAAAGCTTCGTCTTAACCCGAAGCTTCCGTCGCGGCGGCATGATTGGCCGGGCCTACCGGGTGGCCACGGCAAAAAAGCGCTTTGCCATCCTCACCTTCAGCCTGCCGGACGAAAAGTTAGAGCAGTTCCTGCTAACCCCCCTACCCTAGCGGGCCTCAGGCAACCATTGCCAACAAGGAAGCTTCCTGAGCACGCGGGTAGCGTCGATAATCCTCGCTTCCCCGCCAGCCACACCAGATATCAAGCCAGAAGGCGATGTCCAGGGTGCGTTCCTCACGAATGTCTTTGCCGAACTGGTTGAAAAATCGCACCCCGTGCGGGGCGCTGCCGACAATCTTCAGTCGATTCTCGTGCACGTTTTTATGACATTTGCTGCACAAGGTGAGAAGATTGTCAGCAACAGTCAGTCCGCCATCCGAGTAATAAATAATGTGGTGAACGTCGAGCCAAATCGTATTCGGACAGCCGGGCACGGCACAGACGTGGCCATCGCGTCTCAGGATTTTGCGGCGATGGGCTTTGCTCGGAAATCGCGATTTGGGATCAACAATCTCGATTTCCGGATTGCCCGGACAGTCTTCGGTTTCTGCATTGATCACATCGGTCCACTGCAGATCCTTGAGGGACTCCCGGCGGACGTTTGCGAGTTGCTGTTCATCCACCTCATGTCCCGCCAGCTTCTCGGCGCAGAGCATTTCGATCGCCTCGGCCGCGGAAACGACACGCCCTGCCTGTTGGGACATCAGCTGCAGACACCGCTCCAAGACGGCCATCTGGTCAGGCTCAAACCGGCAACGCAGTTCGCTGCGAGGCGCATTCTTGACGGGCCGATCCGGTGGGATCTCTCCCCGCCGGGAACGCGCCACCAGGTCCTCAATCTCGGCATAGGTGTGATTGCGGCACAGCGCAGCCCACCCGCCCTCGGTTACCTCCGTAGCTACGCGGATGATTTCGCGTAACTTCGACCATTCGATCCGCCCCTCGTTGGCCAGGAAGCGCAAGTAAGGAAGGCACTCGAGTGCCCGCGCCACCAGCGCCAGTCGCAGGGCTTCCCGGTGCGGCAGACCCAACTGAAGAACCGCGTAATGCACACCGCTGCAACAACCGTGTTCCAAATAGGCGCCGGATTGTTCGATGGCCACAATCAGGCGTCCCAGCAGGGCTCGGTGGCGCGTCAAGCTGCCGGCCGTCTTCTTGGCCAGCTGGTGCAAAGCATGGGAATCCATGCGAATCATTTCGTCGAGAGTGAGGGAGACGGGGTCCAGTTCCACAGCTACAGACTACTATATGTTCACGCATTTATGTCAAGCCCCTGCGCTCGCCGGAAAGCAAGCCGCCCCGTGCGGGGCGAGACGCCCCCGATCCCGCGCTAATGAGTACCTCGATCCTGAGTGAGCAAGCCTCCCAGGCTTTACTCTACAGGTCAACCTCTCGGATCGGCGGACGACTTCATGAAAAAGATACTGGTGATTTTAAGCAGCGCGGACCATCTGGACCTGGCCAACGGTCAGCGTCTCAAAACCGGATTTTTTCTGAATGAATTCGGGGTTCCGGCCGAGCAGCTGGCGAAAGCCGGATTCCAGCTGGTGCTGGCCAATCCACGAGGCAATCGACCGGCGATGGACCCAGGCTCAGACGACCCCTCGTTTTTTGGCAAGGATCAGCAGCGTTATGAGCGCATCAAAGCATTTATCCAGCAACTCCCCGATCTCGACAAGCCCAAGACGTTCGCCCAGGTATTGACCGAAGGACTGGACGGCTATGCCGGGCTATTTGTCCCGGGCGGACACGCACCGATGGCTGACCTGCTGGTGGATGCGCAATTGGGACAAATTCTACGCCATTTTCATAAGCATTCCAAACCCACCGCCATGATCTGTCACGGTCAGGCGGCGGCGCTGTCGGCCCAGTTTGACCCGATCGGCTTCGTGGCCGCGCGAAAAGAGGGACGGGAGGTCCCGGCTCAGGACTGGATCTACGCCAGTTACGCTATGACCGTCTTGTCCAATATCGAAGAGCGACTGGCCGAAACCAGTATGCCGGCCAAGATGCAATTTCACATCGAGAGCGCCCTTAAGGCGGCCGGAGCGAAAATGGACGTAGCCTGGATTCCCATGCAGTCCAAGGTCGTGCGCGACCGTGAGCTGATTACCGGGCAGAATCCCGCTTCGGCTGAAGAGCTGGCCCGCCAATTTCTGGAGATGCTCGGCGCCCGCCAACCGGCCGGCTCCCGTCAAGACGGCTAAGTCCAGTTTCTCTGACGGCCGAGCCTGATGCTCCCGCCGGCGTTGGCCTTGAGATGGCCTGGCTGCTGACCGCCTTCACCGAAGAGCCCTGAGGCTCTCTCGCAATGGCGAACGCCCTGGAACTCTAAGGCCGAGAAGGCAAGCTGACGGTCGTGACCCAGAGGCTCGAAGCCTTTGGGGAAGGTGGCCAACTTCAAGATCGGAATGCAGAAGGCGGATTGAATATTTTGCCTAAGATAGCAACAGCCCATGATTGAGAAGTATCTGGAGATTCATCGCCGCAAAGTAAGAGGTCACGAGTCCGTGCCCATGCGTCAAGGCATGCAGCCCACCAGAAATGCCTCGATGATCGCCGGGCTCGAGCCGGTAGAACGGGTGTTCTTGGAAGGCACCTCTCCGGTCAGCCTGGGGCATTTAACCTTGCGCACCGTCGAAGAAGCCAATGAGTTTTTGCGCAGCTACGGGATCGATCCGGAGTGTCCGGTGGAACGCCTGAAAATGGAGGAAGTCCACCGCGAAGCCGTCGATTTCCTGAGAAGATTGCTGTGTCCGGCGCCGCGTACCTGCGACGCCACTTTGACGGTACCCCCCGAAGTGGAGGACCCAAGCAACATTACCCGCTTTCTCACCGGCGCTTCCAGCCTGTCCCAGCATCATCCGCTGCAAGCCTGGGCGTGCGCCGTACTGCGCGTCATGCACGCGATCACTTATGCCAATCAAGTATCGGTAGGACCACATTCGGTCCAGATCCGCCGCCAGATTCTGGATCGGTTTCGCAGTCGGGTGCACACGGACGAGAACGGGCAGCTCTGGCTAGGACGCGAATGGGACGCGGTGGCCCTGTGCTCGATCCAATACCGCGAGGAGAAAGCACGCGACAGCGTCATCCTCAAATTGCTGCACAAGCCCGACAATCTTCCGCAGAGCGTGCACGACCGGGTGGGCGTGCGCATGGTGACGCCTACTAAAAGGGAGGCCCTGGAGGTCTTACAATATATCACCCGTCACCATCTAGCCAATGTGGCACATCTGACGCCGGGGCGGTCGCGCAATACCCTGCTGAGCGAAGATTGGGAGAAATCCGTCGAGCCCGGAAATCCTCATTCCAGTCCCGACTTTCGCTCGATCCAATTTACTTGCCGCCAACTGATCCGTCTCGACAATCCGATGTATCTGGCCACTCGAAAAATGCGGAAAGCTTTACAGGAGAGCCCCTGCCCGGACCTGGAGGCCGCCCTCACAGAGCTGGAAGGGCACGCCGCCCAGCCCTACATTCGCTTCTTGTTTCCCTATGAAATTCAAATCCTGGATCAAGAAAACGATTTGAAATGCCAGGTCGGGGAGTCATCCCATTCCAGTTATCGCCAGCGTCAGTTGCGGGCCGTGCGCCACCGGGTCTTTCCGGCCGGACTGTTAGGCCGCTAACGGAGGCTGGCTTCGAGGCCAGCGATCTCTTTTTCCAACGCCTCTTTGCTGGGCCCATAAAATCGCTTCAGTTCCTGCCGGCATCGCGTTATGGCCTCACGGGCCGTGGGAGCATCGCCCGAGGCCGCCGCCAGCTGCGCCTGCATCAAAGGGGGTACGATCCGGTCGACGCGCCATTTGCTAACCGCCTGGCAAATCGCCTGGGCCTCCGATAGCTTTTTATCGGCGACCGCTTGCTGAAACAGTTGGCGAACCTCTTTCACCACCGTCTCCGAAGGGGCGACGCCCACCGCGGTAGTAGCACAGCTGGTATAGGCTTCCAGGGCTTTGGAGTAATTCTTTTCGGCGGCGTAAAGCCTGGCGCTGATGTACTCCAGAGAATGGGTGGAAGCTTTGAGCTCACGCACCCGCGCCAGACCGGCTTCCACCTCACGCCGTGCGCGGACGGGGTCTTTCCGATCCAGAGCATCCTGGGCTCTGATGGTGGCAATCTGATAGACGGTGTCACCTCCCCGCGGCGGGGTCTGCCAGAGCGGAGCCAGCAACTCTTCCGCTTCCCTGGCTTTGTTTAGATGGTAAAGATACTTGGCTTGCTCCAAGAGCAGCGTCTCCTTCCGATCGGCCGGCAGCTTGGGATGGTTTGCCAGCGCCTGAACCACCTGCAAAGCCTCGGCGTAACGCTTGGGAGCGACCAGCAGTTCGAGTTTCTTTTCGGCCAGTTTAGCGCTGAAGATAAAGTTGTCGGCGCGCAAGGGAGTGGCCGCTTGCAGCGCGGCCAGGGCTTTGTCGATTTTGCCCTGGGCCTTGAGACAGTCCGCCGCCTTCACCCAGGCCTCCTCGCGGCGTTCGGCCGAGTAGACGGTGTTCTTCCCGACCTTTTCCCAGAGCACAACGGCTCGCTCTCTGGCCCCCACCTTCTCCAGGCTCGAGCCCCAGCTCAGCTCCACCCGGGAGTTGCGCAGAGCCTTTTGATCGGAACTGATGGGAAGCGCCAGCAAACTCTTGTAGATGCGGTCGACAACCGCCGTCGTAGACGGCGAGGGCGGGAGCGAGTGGGTCGTATAGGCGGCCATGCCCAACTCGGTATCGGCCGCTTGGGGCTTGTATTTGGCCATCTGCTCGGCGGCTTTTTCGTAGCCCTCAATGACTTTCAGGTTCAGGGCCGGGTCGGATTTGGCGGGCACGATATAGGAAAGGCCGATTTCGTGGTAGGCAGTCGCCAGTTGCTCGGGAGTGGCTCCGATCAGCCCCGTGACCAGCTCCCACTCGGCCCGGGTGCGCGCCCGGCGGGCTGCCAGAATGCCCGCTCGAGCGCGCTCCTCGCCCGTTGCTCCGGCCACGTCGCGCGCCAGTCGGAAGGCTTTTAGGGCGTCATCACCGAGCGTCTGGCTGTCGGCGTAAGCCAGACCAGCTGACTCATAGGCCTGGAAACGCTGAGCGTCGCTGGACGCCAGCCGGGCTGCCCCAAGCCAGGCGTCCCCGGCCAGCGAGGCTTTATCGCGCTCACTCCAGGGCGTCTTGACGCCGTTGGCTTTGTCTTGCCTGTGCTGCTGCAGCAATCCCGTAGCCTGAGTAGCCTGACTCTCGAAGGTCTGGGCCCACAGCGGATTGGCGAGCATCAGGAGTAGGAGCGCGATTTTCATGCAACGGCTGGTTCGCAAGAGCAGTGATCCAGCCCTGGCGGTCGAAGCAAGCAAACATGAAAAACAAACTGGGAATGCTTTTGATCTTGACGGCCCTGGCCGGCTGCGCGACCCCCAAGATCGACCTGAATGCCAACAAGATCAAGTCGAAACAGAAAGCCCGGGTGACCGGCAACAACCAGAACCTCAAAGATCAGACCGGCACCGACCTGGAACTGGTGAAGCCCAAAAAGCGCAAGTTCGGAATGCCCACCTCGGTTGAGCCCTAGAGTCCTCCCCTTACTGCTGAGTTTGCTGGTTCTCCCGGTGGCGGCCGAGGAGCTGGTCAAGGTCGGTCACACCCGTCAGCTGCGCGGAGCCTGGGTGGCCAGCGTGGCCAACATGCACTGGCCGGCTCAGTCGGGGCTGACGTCCGCGCGACAGCGGGAGGATCTGAGGCTTATGCTAGATCGTCTGGCCGAGGCTCGCTTCAACGCGGTCTTCTTCCAGGTCCGTCCTGAGGGCGATGCTCTCTATCGCTCTGAACTGGAACCCTGGAGCCGCTTCCTGAGCGGTCGCCAGGGTCACGATCCCGGCTATGACCCTCTGAATTTTCTGGTCAACGAGGCTCACCGGCGCGGTCTGGAAGTGCACGCCTGGCTGAATCCTTACCGGGCCCAGGCCACACCGCCTCCCCCGACTGCGGAATTGCCGGTCGCTCCCCATCAGGCAGCCGTGGAACCCGAAAGCGTGCTCAGCTATGGGGCGCTGCGCTGGATGGACCCAGGCTCGCCCTCGGTGCGCGGGCGTTTAGTACGCGTCTGCCAGGACTTGACCCGGCGCTACGACCTGGACGGAATGCATTTCGACGACTATTTTTATCCCTACCCGGACTGGGAACTGCCTTTTCCCGACCAGGCCAGCTACACCCGCAGTGGGACCAACCTGAGCCTGGGCGACTGGCGCCGGGCCCAGGTCAACGAAGCCATCCAGGAAGTCTCCTCGGCCATCGCCGCCGAAAAGCCCTACGTGCGCTTCGGTATCTCACCTTTTGGCATACCGGCCCCCGAAAAGCCCGAGCAAATCAGTGGTTTGGACCAATACGAAAAGCTCTACGCGGATACGCAGCGTTGGATGGACGAAGGCTGGGTGGACTATCTGGCTCCCCAACTCTACTGGCCCACCACTCGCCAGGCTCAAGCCTACGAGCCGCTATTGAAGTGGTGGCGAGAGCACGCCCGGGAGGGCCGCTACATCTTTCCCGGGCTCAACCTGGCCGCCATGGGCACCAAGAGCGAGTGGGACCTGGCTGAGTACCGCCGAGAGCTAGCCCTGGCCGAGGGCTGCGGCGGCTATATCATTTGGAACGTCGCGCCAATTTTAGAGAATCGACAGAATGTGAAAGAGGAGTTGTTCGCCGAAGCCGAGGTGCTAACGCCGCCCCTGGCGCGTTGCGCGGACCGGGTCGCCTCCGCCCCGGACGTCTCCTGCGAGGGCTCCCGGGTACGCCTGACCTATACCGACCGGGTGCCCTGGCGCGCCTTTACCGTCTATGGCTGGAATGGAGACGTCTGGGCGCTACATCAGATCGTGCGCTCGGCAGAGCTGGATTTGCCGGCGGGCCGCTGGGCGCTGGCCTCGGTCAGTCGCGACGGTGCCGAAAGTCTGGCTCGGGTGGTAACTATCCCCTAGCCTTTTCAGTTACTTTTCCGGGTGCTTGTTTTAGCATGCTTGACATGAAAATACAGCCAGTCCGAGCGAAACTGAAAAAAGCCCTGGACTACACCAAGCACGGCCCACCACAGCCTCCAATTATGAGAAGCCACAGATCATTCAGGCCGCTTCCTCTGCCTGTCTGGCCGGATTTTATATGATGGGGCCCGCCGGTGCGGTAACGCAAACAGCGGCCGCTCTCGTAGGCCTGAAGACCCAGGAGAAATACGGCAAATGGGTGGGCGCCCTTTCTGGCGCCGCCACCGGCGCCGCTCTGGCTGCCTTGTCCGGCCATCTTCTAGGCACTCCCGGATTGGCCGTGCAAGCCACTCTGGGCGGCATCGGCGGGGCCTTCTGCACCTTGCGCACCAACCAGGTATCCCGATTCCGCGACGCCGGCGCTTACGGCCTGACTTTCGGCTCGCCTCTGGCTGCAGGCGGCGCCAAAGCCGCACTGGGTCTGTCTTCGGTGCTGGCCGCTGAGGTGGAACACGAGGGCAAACGCGCTCTGGTGGCGGCGGGAATGGGCGCGGCCACCGGGGTGGCGCTGTCCATGGCCGGAATGAATCACTTCTCCCCGCTGGTCTCCGCCGCAGCCTGCGCCGGACTATCGGTATTCGCCTCAGTCTGCGGCCCTAGAGTCGCCATGGTCATGCGCAACGCCAGCGAAGACCTCGGCCAGAAGATGAGCAAGAGCCAGGCAGAATCAAAGGAAAAGAGCCTGACCGCCCGCATGCTGGGAACCTTGCCGATGGCCGCCGTGGCTCAAAGCGTGGCCGCCTTCACGATGGGCAAGTTCAACCCCGTTTCCATCGGCGTAGGCTTCGCAATCGACGCCTCCACCTCAGCCTACGAGGTCTACCTGAACCACAAGCAGGAAAAAGCGCAGGCCGACAAACCCCAGCCGCCTGGGGAGTGAAAGCGAGTTAGTGGCGACTGCTGTTATTGGTGCCCATCGAGAGAGCGCCCAGAGCGGTGGCGCCTAGCACTCCCGGCAGGCCGAAGTGCCCACCAGCGTAGCCGCTGAGTCCGCCCACGATGGCGGCGCTGATCATGGCGCCGCGATTCTCTTTGCTGAAACCTCCGGCCCGGATGGCTACCACCGCGGCCCCGGCCAAGGCTCCTACCAAGAACGGATGCTGAGGAACGAGCATTCCGGCCAGAGCGGGGGCACCGAAGTGGACTGCGCCCAAACTGGCGCCTTCGAGAAAAGCGCTCTTGTCGGAGGGCCCTTTGCGAGCTTCTTTCGGCTCCGGTTGCGGCTGGTTGGCCAGTTTCTGGGGTAGACGGGGAGTCGGCTGGAATCGTTGTATTTGCATAGTCCCATGAGAATAGCTGAGCTGCCTAAAAAATCTCTCAAAGCTACCCTGGCCAGGGGCGGGCACCGAAGGGACTACCCTCCGGATTGTTCTCGGGGATGATTCGGGCGATCCACCGAGGACCCTTGCTGGTCATACCAGCGTCTCGGATCCTTACGGGCCTCGTGGTCGGGCTTGGGCATATCGCCTTGCAGGGAGTGGGGCCTAAGCCGATGCATGTGGTCGACCTCGGGAATTTGCTCTTTCCAGTCCTGGTTATCCATCTTACAAAGCCTCCTGTTGCCCCTTCAGTGTAACCCGAGAGACCGCGCGCAACTCGGGATCCCAGTCCTGCCTTCAGGGCTTGGGAGCAAGAGCGATAGCCTCGATAAAGAACTGCTCCATCTCCCCTTCCGGCAAACGAGCCCCCGGGGTTGGAAAAAAACCGCCGGGATCATTGATGACATAATCAGAGCCCAGGCGGCCCACGCACAACAAGAAGTGATCTCCACCGGGAGAGCCAATGCGGTTGGTGTCGCCGCCGACCACCACCAGGTGTCCTTCGGCCAACGCCCGATCGATGTCCTGATACTTGCGGATCCGCTGGGAATGCAGGCCTAACTGTGTGGCTACCCGCTCGATTTCGCGGGCCTTGGTGGCGCGATTCTGATCCTGATTACCCACCGTCATCAATTGCCGGCACCATTCAATTAACCCCTGGCGATCGCCGGGCATCAAACCTTCGGGAGCCAAACCGTAAGCCAGGGCCACCATGGCCATGCAGGCGGGTCCGCAGTTGGCGCTTTGCTTTGGCGCCCATTGATTGTAGCGAGACTGATACTGGGTCACGAAGTAATCGGCCGGATTGGCCGGGACGGCTTTACGGGACACTACGCGACCTTGAACCTTCGGATGGACTCGCAGAACCCCGCCCGCGTCCCGACTGGTGCTCAGTCCCAGCGCCTGGCAGTAAGCCTCGGCCGGCACGAACACGTCCCCGCTTTCGACCAACAGAGCGATTTGCTTCTCTCCGACCCGGATGAAGCCACCCGGCACCGCGGCCGGCGGCGCTTCCTCTTGAATCGCTCCCCAAAATCCCTCGCCCGCCTCCCCCATCCGGGCGCCCAAGGCCTGGGAAAAGGGTTGCAGCAACACGTGGACGGTGCCGTGCCTCACCAAACAAGGGCCCTCGAAACGCTTCTCTTGAATGCGAATGTTCTGGGACCAGACGGGTGAGGCCCCGAGCCCCAGCCACAACCAAAGAACAAAGTGCTTCATTGCTCGGAAGCATTTCGCGGAGTAGAAGGCCAATCCCGTCAAGGAGACTAAGAAGGGCCCATGCCAATTTAGGAGGTCCACGTGTCAGAAGAGCATGCCATTACTCAGGACGAGCTCAAACGAGAGTTCACCAGCGAAGATGAATACTTTCGGAAGTTGGACGAGGAACGGATCGCAGCCGGGAAGCGCCGCAGCTTGACGCGCAAAATGTTGTGCCGCCGCGAAGGCCGGCCCCAGGACGGCTGTGAGCTGGAGTCAGTGCAGTTACACGGAATGGAAGTAGAACGCTGCTCCAGTTGCGGCGGTGTCTGGCTCGACGCCCACGAAGTGGAAGAACTACTCCGGTCCGAAAAGAAACAGCCCGGGCTATTCCAAAGATTCGCCGACATGCTCGTTCCCCGCGATCCGCCTAAAGAATAGAGTCAGGCCGCTAGGGATTGCAGCCCGGAAGTGGCGAATCGGATGCCATGTTCAAACCGAAAACCCTTATGGCAGGCCTGCTCGTCGGCCTGATGACCCTCGCCCCTACAGCTGGAGCGGATGGTCTCTCCAAGCCCTCACCCTTAGCGGACCTTTGCGAGTGGGCGCTGCAAGTGCCGCTCACCGAGGCTCAGCGCCAGTCCTTAGCCCAGCTCATCACTGGTTTGCCCCCTTCTCGTTTGGCGCAGATGAATGCTGACGAGCAGCGGCTCCAGGCGACCGATGTGCAGCAGCGCAATTCGCTGAGAGCCGAGCTACACGGTCACTTGCTGGGGGGCAGCGATGCCCTGGCAAGCTGGGCCCTGCAAACCGAGAGCACCTCCAGCCTGGTGCTGGTAGCCGGCGAGCCCGCCCTGACCAGTCAGGCCATGGCGGCCTTCTGTGAGTGGCTGCTGTTCGCGGTCGACCCGGAGAACCCACCGGTCGTGTCAGCGCAGTTGGCCGCGATTCTGGACAGGGCGGTGGAAGATTTGTATCCCACCCTGGATGCCACCCAGCGAGCCCACCTGGCACAACTTCCCCTGGGATGGGCCAGTCTGCGCAAGCAATGGCCGGGCCTGGATGCCGCTCATCGCGAGCAACTGCAGAGTAAATGGCGGGCTCAACTGGGTCCCATTTTCCAGCGTCAGAGCAAACTCCAACTGGCTAAACTGGCCCTCGACCAGTGCCTGCTTACGCTTCAGAACGGCGAACCGGGGGACCTGGACCCCAAACTGGCCCGACTCCAGTTCCTGGCCAATGGTTTGCGCCAGGAAAAAGACCCCCAATGCGCCCAGGCGGCCAGCCAGCTGGACCTGGTTATCGCGGACATTCAGCGGGGTCAGCAACAGCAAGCCTCCATCGATGCCATCAACAAGGTCTCCGACGAAATCAGCCAGCGCAGCCAGCTTCCGGGAATTGACTCAACCAGCCTCAAGCCCATGTTCTTCGGTCGCCGAGGCGGCCTTTTCGTCGGCGACGGCACCGGGATGCCCTACCGCTACTGAGAGGCGGCCGTTGCCGGCCGCCTCCTTTTAGCTCACTTGCTGTTGACGGCGGCCATGGCCGCCTTCAACTGGTCGGCCTCTTTGGGGGTCCAGTTGACGAACACAGCGGTAGCCTTGCGTTCTTTGTACACAATAACGGTGTTCTTAACGGTCGGGTCGGTGTTGATCTTGTAGCCCGGCAGCGACTCATCCTGAGTCCCTTTTAGTAGGGCCAGACCGACGTTGTCGGCCTTTTCCGCTTGATTCAGCTCCCGAAGATGCTCGGGAGTGTCCTGGACGAAGAGCAGAAAAGCCTTAAATTCGGCTTTGTTTTCTTGCTCTTGGACGGCCTGGCTCAGCAGGCGCATCAGCGGTTTGGTGTTGGCGTCATCTTTGCCATTGATAAAGACCTGGCACGCAGGTCGTCGACCATACTTTCAGACGGGGCAGGTATCGGTTCCGGCGTCTGGACCGGTTACATGTTGGGGATGATGGGCGGGCAGGTGATCGCCGATGGCGGGGCCGGACTTGGGTACAGCCCAACCCGCCACGGCAATGACGGCCAGCGTCAGCAAAACGCGAAATTTTTGCATCGCATTCCTCCGAGGTATAGATTTGAGCCCTGGGGCTCATGGTTCAGAGGTGCGGACAGACGGGCAACAGTCCTGCTGAGCCAGGAAAATGGCTCCGTCCAAAGGAAAGCGAATTCCATGAAAAAGCTCTTTGTGACCTGCCTTATCCTCGGGCTCGGGGCCGTACCGGTCGCCGCCCGTCCTCCCGCCTTGGAGAAAGACCTGCTTGTCTCTCGCTTTGAGAACTACGCCGAGAAATCTCGGCAAGCCTGGGGTACGCCGGGCATGGCGGTGGTGCTGGTGGCCGACGGCAAAGTGCTGTGGTCCAAGGGCTTTGGCGTGAAAGAGACGGGTGGCAGCGAGCCGGTGGACGTGAAAACCCTTTTCCAGATCGGATCGGTTTCGAAGTCCTTCACCTCCAGTCTGGTGGCCCTGCAGGTTGACCGAGGCAAGTTGAAATGGGCCGACAAAGTGCTTGACTATGACCCGGATTTTCGCATGTATGACCCCTGGGTGACGCGCGAATTTACCGTCGAGGACACCATGTCGCAGCGCAGTGGCCAGCCGAGCTACGCCACCGACCTGCTCTCCTTTCTAGGCGCCACTCGGCCCGAGATCGTTCAGGCCTTGCGGGAAGTGCGACCGGTCTCGAGCTTTCGCAGTCGGTTCGCCTACGTCAACAATCTCTGGCTGGTGTCCGCTCGGGTGCTGGAACGGGTTACCGGCCGGACTTGGGAACAAGCGGTGGCCTCCGATATTTTTCAACCGCTGGCCATGAGCCGGACCAACACCGGTTTCCAGGGGCTTTGGAGCGATTCCAACCACAGCACTCCGCACCAGGGTAAAAAGGGCGCGATTCAACCCTTACGGGACAACTGGCCTTTCAAAGACTGGGTCTATACCTATGGACCGGCCGGTGGCATCAATTCCAACGTCGAAGACATGGGCAAATACGTCCAGATGCAATTAGGAGTCACTCCCCTCATTCAGGCGGAGAGTCTGGCGGTCATGCACTCGCCCCACGTCCTGGTCGGCGGAGCTAAAAAAGAACAGCCCAAGGCCATCTTCGAACTCGGGATGGCCAGCTATTGCCTGGGCTGGATTCGCCAGGAACTACACCCCTCCACGCTCATCTGGCACAATGGCGGCACCAGTGGCTGCAAGACGGTGGTCGGTTTCTGTCCCGACGCCGGCATGGGCATCGTGGTGCTCTCGAACCTGGGCAATACCGAGCTGCCGGAAGCCCTGATGTATCGCTACTACGATCTCTATTTCGGTCGGCCTGACTACGATTACAGCGACACGTTTCTGCGCAACCAGCATCCCGCCGCAGCCGCCACTGCGCCGCCCCAAAACCCCAGACCTCCCGCCGCTTTAACCCGCTACGTCGGAAAGTATCGGCATCCCGTCTATGGCCTGGCCGAGGTGCGCCTGGTGGGGAGCGCTCTGGAGATCGGGCTGGGCAAGACAATGCGGCTCAAACTAACTCCCTGGGATGGCGACAATTTTTCCCATTCCGACCCCACGGAGTCGGATGCTCCGCCTCAATTTGCCGGTTTTTCCAGCGACCCCGACGGCAAGTTCTCGCAACTGCACCTGACCCTTTGTGACGACGTGCTGGGCGGACGCTTTGAGCGTCAGTAGACGCTATTCATTTCCGCTTGCGCGGAGGAACAGGGATGGATACGTGCGGGCGGTTCTTCTTGCGCGGCCTGGCTACGGGAAGGGGCTCCGGCTCCTTGGGCTTGGGACCGAGCTTCTTTAGAGCCAACTTTTCCATGGCGTTGTCTTTTTGCTCTTGCTTGGCCCGACTTTCAATGCTGACCACGACCGCCGGCTCAGACCGTCCGAATCGCTCCAGGTAGTGCTGCTGCACATACTCAGGGACGGAGATGTCAGTCAATTTCGCCAGTGAACGGGGAATGATTTCCAGTTCACGAGCCATTTGCACTTGTGCGTGAGTCAGGCTGTAGCGCTGGCGCGCATCCACCCACTCTTTCTCTTTGTTATTTAATTTGGCCACGCCAGCAATGCCTCAACCTGCTTTTCCAGTTCGGGCAGAACCGCCGGTTTGCGGGCAAAACCCTCGGCACCCATAGCGGCGGCGCGCTGCTTCAGGTCGTCCCATCCGGACATAACCAGGAACTTGACCGATTTGCGTTCCGGATCCTGTCGCACTCTTTCCAGCAGTTGCTCACCGCTAATCCCCGGCAAAGTGAGGTCGAGCAGCACCAGGGCGATATCTGCCTCACGGCCCAAAATCTCCAGGGCTTCCTCGCCACTGGCGGCAAGATGGAGCCCATACGGTTTGCGGCGAAAGATCATTTTATACATATTGCGCAGGTCGGCAGCGTCTTCAACGATTAGTATAGATTGACTCATAGGGCGGGACTTCTTTCCGAGGGAGAATCTCCCTTGGCCCGAAAGCTATTGTTTCGTGAGCGAAAGTCAACAAATCCAAGAGGAAATCGAGGCTTGCCTTGGCTTCTTCCCGCCTTTCTTTGAGCCAGCCCTGGCCACACCCATGGTTCTGCGCTCCCTTTGGCAGCAAACTCTAACAGCTTATGTGCAAAACCCGCTGCCGGCTCTTTTCAAAGAAAAGCTGGCCGCCCTGCTGGCGCGCTACTGCACCGTTCCCTATTGCTTGATGTGTCACAGCGCCAGTCTCCGCCCGCTGGGCCTATCGGCTCAGGAAGTTCTGGAACTGTTGCAGGCTCCTCCCCTCAGCCTGGAGCAATTGCGCGAGGAACTGGCCTCCCTGAAAGAACACCAGGAAGGAGACGGCTGGCCGGAAGCCGACACCGCTCGGGAAAAAGTGATTCTGAATTGCTCCCTGGCCGTCTTCCACAGCAGCGATCCGCTCTGTCAAGAACGCCTGAAGGAACTGCTCTCCCCACAGGATTACGCCTATCTAACACTGTTTCTCCTCTACAACCGCACCTGTCTCTCCTGGGCCGAGGCCCATCCCAGCCTGGCCTATGAAGCCGATCGCCGGGTTCAAGAGCACCTCGCTCCCTTGCTGGCGGAGCAGCCGGCGCTGGCGGATTTTTTCGAAAGCTACCGGACCCGCGTGCAGCAGCAAGAGTCGCGCCGCCTGGACTTTCTGCGCTCGGAAAATCGACGTCTACAGGCCGAGGAAGTCCGCCAGCATGACCTGGAACGTCAGGTGCAATCGTTGGAAACGCGCTTCGCCGCGGTGTTCAGTCAGGCACCGGTGGCCATCGCGCTGCTGCGCGGTCCCGAACATCGCTTTGAATTCTTTAATCAAAGCTACCGCTCGCTCTACGGCAATCGGCAGCTGGCGGGGCTGACGGTGCGTCAGGCCTTTCCGGAGCTGGAAGGGCTGGGCTTCTACGAAGCCTTGGATTCCGTTTTCATCACCGGCGTGGAGCACCGACAGCACGAGGCGCGAGTCGTCCTGCGGCGCGGTGAGGAACTCATTCCCACCTATCAGGACTACAGCTACTATCCCTTACGCAACGCGCACTCGGAAGTCGAAGGCATCATTGTGGTGGCCCACGACGTCAGCTCCACGGTGGCCGCCCGGAAAACCGTGCAAAACCAGGAATTGTGGCTGCGCGCCGTGCTCGACGCATTGCCAGTAGGTCTCCTGATGGTAGAGCCAGGCAGCGGGCGCTACCTTTTCGCCAATCGCCAGACCGAGCGGTTCTTTGGAACCAGTCTGCCCGTCCCATCCGAAGATCTAGACTATGGCCGCGTGCTGCATGTCACCGATCTTCAGGGTGAGCGTATCCACAGCGACCAGCTTCCTTCGCGGCGGGCCGCCCGGGGAGAACAACTGGTCAACCACCAGGCCATCTGGCACACGCCAACGGGAGCCCACTGCCTGAGCATTAATTCCCAGGTCATCGAGGCCCAACACGGCCATTCAAGCACGGTGCTGGTGGCTTTCGCCGATGTCACCGACCTCAAACAAACCGAGCGGGCTCTCAGAGAAAGCGAGACAGGTCTGGCTATCGCTCTGGATGTCTCGCGGGTTGGCTTCTGGTCCTATGACCCAAGCCAGGGCACGGTTCGTCTCAGCCCGCAACTGAAAGAAGACTGGGGCATTCCAGATACGGCCGATTCCGATAGGCTGGATTATGCCCTGGGCTTAATTCACACCGAAGATCGCCCCCAGGTCGAAGCTTCCATTCAAGAAGCCCTGGTTTCCCAACAGCCCTACCGGGTGGAATACCGGGTTTTGCACGCACAAACGGGGGAGACGGTCTGGATCGAAGCGCGCGGTCGCACCGTCAAAGACGAAAGCGGGCGTTCTATGGGTCTGGTCGGCACTTCACAGAACATCTCGGAGATCAAGCAGACTCAGCTCATGTTGGAAGGCAACCTGGCCCAGATGCGCCGGCTGGCCGACAGTATGCCGCAGATTGTCTGGACGGCGCGACCCGATGGCATTTTGGATTATACCAACAGGCGCTGGACGGAATACTCCGGCAACAGCCAGCCAGAGCGCTGGTTGGAGTTCGTCCACCCGGAAGATCAGCCTGGCGCCATCGAAACCTGGTCGAGCTCGCTGCTCAGCGGAGAACACTACCACGCCGAGTTTCGGCTGCGCCGGGTCGATGGAAGCAACCGTTGGCACCTGGTGCGCGCCGAAGCGGTGCGCGAAGGAGACCGCGTGGTGGCCTGGTACGGCACCTGCACCGACGTGCACGATATCCGCAAGCTAACCGAAGACCTGCAGTTCGCCCGCCTCCAGGCTGAACATGCCAACCGCACCAAAAGCGCTTTCCTGGCCAACATGAGCCACGAAATTCGCACGCCCCTGGCAGCCATTCTGGGCTACGCCGAGATCTTGAAAGACGACACGCTCGAGTCGGACGAGCGCCTCGAGTTCCTGACCACCATCAGCCGCAACGGCTCGGCTTTGACCCGGTTGATCGACGACATTCTAGACCTCTCCAAAGTGGAGGCCGGGCAGATCGACCCCGAGCAGATAGATTTTTCCCTCCGCGAGTTATTGGCCGAGGTGCACGGACTCTTCGAGGAACAGGCCCGCGCCAAAGGTCTGCTCTTCGCCATCGAAAGTGAAGCCAGGTTGCCCGAGCGTGTGCGCACCGACCCCTCCCGGCTGCGCCAAATTTTGATCAACCTGATCGGCAACGCGCTTAAATTCACCTCTCAGGGCTCAGTGCATGTGCTGGCAGAACTGGCAGGAGGACTGCTGCGTTTCACCGTCCAGGACTCCGGCATTGGCCTGACCGAGCAGCAAGCCTCGCGGCTTTTCCAGCCCTTCGCCCAAGGAGACGGCAGCACCACCCGACGCTTTGGTGGAACCGGCCTGGGTCTGGCCCTGTCGCGCAAACTGGCTCGAGCTCTCGGAGGCGACGTGTGGCTAGAGCCCCGTCCGCAGGGGTCGGGATGCCGCTTCCTGGCCACCGTGGCGGCCACGCACTGCGGAGCCACCGTTTCCAACGCCGAAGCCGCTCTGGTCCGGCCCAAACTACAGGGTCTGCGGGTCCTGCTGGTGGAAGATACGGCCGATAACCAGCGCCTCATCACCCACGTGCTGGAACGCGCGGGGGTTGTGGTGGAACTGGCTCAAGACGGGCAAGAAGGCGTGGACAAGGCCCTGGCCGGCAACTTTGAGGTGGTGCTGATGGACATGCAGATGCCCCGTTTGGATGGCTTTACGGCTACTCGCATGCTGCGCCAGCGCGGCTACCGCGGTCCGGTGGTCGCTCTCACGGCCCACGCCATGCTAGACGACCGCGAGCGAATCCAAGACTGCGGCTGCGACGCGCATCTGACCAAACCGTTGAACTTTCATGACATCTACCAGACTCTACAGCGGCTCAGCGCAGGAAGGCCCGTAGGATGAACCGATCGACCCCCTGGATCGTGGTAGCCGCTCTGGCTGTGGGTGGATTCGGCGCACCCTCTAAGCCTGACATCGGTGTCAATGGCAGCCTGCACGGGCGCCTCCCCTTCCCGGCCGATAACCCCTGGAATCAGCGCATCGACCAGGCGCCAGTGGATCCCAACTCGGCCGCCCTCATCGCCAGCGTGGGCAAAGACCGGCCTTTGCACTCAGATTTCGGCAGCTTCTATGAAGGTCAACCAATAGGCATTCCTTACGTGGTGGTGGATGGAAGAACCCGGCGCCTGCCCGTAACTTTCGAATATGCCGACGAGAGCGACGCCGGCCCCTATCCTGTGCCGGCCAATCCACCCATCGAAGGCGGGCCCCAAGGCGATGGAGACCGCCACATTCTCATGCTCGACCGCGACGCCTGGAAGCTTTATGAGCTATACCAGGCCTTTCCTAACAGCAAAGGCTTCAAGGCCGGGTCGGGCGCCATCTTTGACCTCAACTCCAATCGTTTGCGACCCGACGGTTGGACCTCGGCCGACGCGGCCGGACTGCCCATCTTTCCCGGTCTGGTGCGCTACGACGAAGTGGTCGAACTCAAGGAAATCCGCCATGCCCTGCGTTTCACCGTGAGCCGCACGCGCAAGGCCTATGTGCCACCGGCTCGCCACTACGCCAGCAATTCCAACGATAAGAATCTGCCGCCGATGGGAATGCGCGTGCGCCTCAAAGCCTCCTACGACATTTCCGGCTTCCCCAAAAACGTCCAGGTAGTTCTACAGGCTCTCAAAACCTACGGAATGATCCTGGCCGATAATGGCTCGGACTGGTTCATCAGCGGCACCCACGACAAACGCTGGAACAACGACGAAATGGCCGAAATCCGGCGCGTTCTGGGCAAAGACCTGGAGGTCGTCCAAATGAACAGCCGCTAACCCGGCTGCGCTCGCAACACTCTCGTTGTCGCTGGTCCTCACACCGCCAGGCCTCGACGCACAACCAGGGCCCTCCGCCCCGCACGGGCCGACGGGCAAGAGCTCGTCGCCGCGGCCGGCCAGGGACCAGACTGCTTCGCTCGGCATAAACGGTGCGGCCTCGTGCGCCTTCAAATTCCCACCCAATAACGTCGGGTATTTCATTTTGGGTCTGCAACGCAAAATGTCACCCCAGGAGCTGGAAGCTCTGGCCACCGATTGGATTCGGCGGGCCATCCCCCAATAGGTCCCGCAGTTTTCACATCGCCCTCAAAGGCTATCGCCTCTTCCCGGAATGGTCCCTGACCACGCTGCAATATGCCGTGCCGCTCATAGAAGTGGTGCTGGGTATGGCCCTGATTCTCTTCCTCTCGCGAAAAGCGGTGGCCCTCTCCACGTTGCTCTTCGCCGCTTTCACGCTGGTGCTGAGCTACGCCCGGTGGCGCGGAATGCCCCTGATCTGCGGTTGCTTTGGGCGCATCGACCGCAGCCTGCACGAACTCCCCCACGGTCTTCTGCTGAACATCCTTCTCAATGCGCTGGTGACCCTTGGCCTTCTCTACAGCGCCAGGCCCCAGCACCTGGATTCCAGCCAAAAGTAACCGGCGCGGAAGCGCCCCAGTCCCAGATCACCGTATGCATCTCGCCGGTAATTGTTACGCGGGATTTTGGCTCGCTGCTACGAACGCTCCCTGCCATGCAGATCAGGCCAGCCCATACTTACCCCAAGGCGCATCCCGAGGCGTTGACTTTCACGCGGGTGCCTGAGAACAGCCTGATCCGAGACCTGGGCGTCAAACTGGGATTGTGCCAGCCCTCCCAGGAAGCCGAACTCAATCCCAAAATCTTCAGCCAGCGCTACTGCCAGGAAGTGCAAAAACTCTTGCCTGACGGGGTATTGCCGGACAATTTGGAGCAGGCCTATCAGTTGGCCCTGGCCGCCCTTCCTCCCCTGCAGGCGGCCGCTCTGGCCGGCGAGGTGGCCCAGGCCCTGGTCAGCCCCGAGCTCGAACAGCGAGCCGCCGAGGCGGTACCGGTCCGAGCTCACGGCGCCCTGACCCGTCAGGTAGAACAAGGCTGCGAACGGGCCGGAATGCCGATTCCCAATAAAGTATGGGTTATCCGCTCGGAGGAATGGGATGCCTGTTCCCACTTTGGCGGCATCGCCGTGGCCAGCGCCTACCTCGACTCTGCCCGGCCGGCGCGGCTTCACTTCGTCGTCGGGCACGAACTCAGTCACAGTCGCCACCGTGACGACATCGCCATGCTCGGGTTCGAGGCTCTGTCCCAGGGCGTCAGCCAACCGCTGCTCGGCTATGCTCTCAAGCAAGACCTGAAAGCCCTGCACCACGCCATGGAATTACGCAGCGACCGCGAAGGGTGGGCTTACGCCGAGGCGCAACAGACCGAGCCTCAGCAGCTTTTCCAGGAAGTAGCCGACCTGCTCGGCCAGCAACAAGAAAGCGATACACACCCCGCCGGGCGGGAACGGCTGCAACAACTCAGACCTCGTTAAGCTTTGGAAAGACTGGCCTTATAGGCGGCGCAGTCCAGCTCGGTCTGACGCGCGTAGGTTTCCGCATAGGTCTGCAGGCGTTCCACCACCAGTTCCTGATCAGGTCCGACCCATTGCAGGATCTTCTCGGCCGCACCGGCCTGGAAGGCGTGAGCCCGAGCCAGGGCAATGGCGGCGTGGTCGACCAGCTCCTCCCACTGCTGAAAAGTGGTGAAATCATTGATAGGCAACGATCCTTTTTCACGCTGGCGCTCACGAACGTAATAAGCATCGTTGTCGATGGTGCCGGCGGCCATGGTGGGCTCGAAATGACCGCCCAGCGCTTTCATACAAGCAAAGATATAATCGGCATTCGCTTCCTCGGTGTTGCCCGTGCCCTGCTCGGGCGCGGTGGGCAACTCTTGTTTCAGCTCCAGGATGCGCTCCTCGCCGTCGCTTCCCGCCGCCAGGATAAAATATCGGTTCAGTCCGAATGTACTTCCTCCCGAATCGGTCTTGCGAGCGATATCCAGCACTTCCAGAGGACGCACCAGCTCCGGCGTTTCGGCCACCTGGCTTTCCCAGTGGGGCAGAAAATCGCGAATCAGTTGCTCTTCGCGCCGGCTGATGTCCTTGAGCTCGTGATTGCGCTTCAGGCGCCCGTGTTTACAGAACTCATCAAGCAACTCGGCCTGCGTATTCTTCGACTTCTTGTCGATCAAGGCGGCCACCGCCCCCCACGACTCCTCGCGATGCAGCCCGTTGTGCACCGGCGCTTTTGTGTCTTCCAGGCGGCGCAGTTCCTCGAGATAACCCAGCGCCATGCGCTCCACCAAAGGTCGGCACGCCCCATCCTCGAGCGGGCTCATCAACAATAAACTGGTGGCCATTCGCTCCAGATCATCCTCCGGCGTCCCCTTGCCGGCCATGTCAAAGTCGTTGATGCCCCAAAAGGTCGAGCCGTCCCGAGCCCGCAGAGTGCCGAAGTTGCCCAGGTGGCAGTCTCCAGCGATGATAATCTCGGGGGCCTTGCGGTCAGGGATCAAGTTGGACAGGTTGAAGTAAACGCCCAGCACGTCATCATAAAAAAGGGCCGGATTGACTCGAAAGAACTTGGCGGGACTGGAAACCGTGATCTGGTTGCGCCTGGCCAAAGTCTCAGGGTCCAGCTGCAATTCGGAGTTGAATCGGTGCACGAAGGATACGGCCGGCTCGGTATCGCGCAGCACGTCCACGCGGGCCAGACCAGCCGCCTGCAGGGCCAGGGATTCTTGGGATTGCTGGACCTCGGGCCGAGTCCAAGGCCCCGGCGCTCGCCAGTGCGGCCGTCCGGGCAGATGGGTCGCCTCAACGCTGGGTCCCAGGCCGTCCGGACAGAGCTCGGCCTGGGAGGAGCGCTTGCTTCCTACCGACATCCACGCGGGTCCAGTGGCCATGACCTTCATCCCACCAACTTACCCGATCGCCCGGAAAATCTGCTGAAACCGGCCCGGGTAAATTTTACAATCCGGCAACATCTGAAGCCTTCAGACGACCTTCTCACCACCTCGGACGGCTATTCTGAGGTTCAGGTAGACGAAAGGAAACGATTCCAAAATGCTGAGATCTTCTTCCAAAAAGTCCAAGACCACCAAAAAATTGGAAATTCCCGTAACCGAATACGTGGCGCCCGCACCGGTCAAGAAGCCCCCGCCAACCCTTTATCTCTTCTCGAACCAGATGGGACTGGGCCGCAGTTTTCGCGAACGTATCGGTTAGTCGATTCGAGTCAATTTGGCCGGCCCACCCTTTTTGTCCAGCGCAAAGGGCGCAGCCGCCGCCTTAACAGTCCAGGCGCCCTGCTTACCCCTACGATAGGTTACGCGTTGAAACTTCGGTCCTGGTTCAGCGCTGACCGCATAAGCCAGGTCCTCGATTTTGTCGTCCGGCACGGGATCCTCACCCGGCAAAACATTACTGCTGAAAACTGTGGTCGCACCCTGGAAAGCACCGGAATCATAAAAATAGGCGTAAATGTTGGGGGTATCCTCGACATTCCGCAGCATGACCATTTCCGAGAGACCATTCTTATTCATGTCGGGCGCGCTAAAGATTGCCACGAAAAGGGCATAGTCGCCGGGGTCCCCGCTGTAATGAGCAACCACCTTTCCCCCCTCGAGCACGACCACTCCATTGGTATAGGAATAGCGATAGAGAACCGCCTGCTGAGCCGAACCCGCGCGCGTAAACGAACCTTTGGCCATTCCGCGAATCTCAAACGCCTCATCAAACTTGCCGTTGGTCAATCCCTCCAGCCGCTTCTTCAGGAACTTCTCCTGAGAACGACGGAGGACTTCCGCCTTCACCGTGGCCGCCTCGGCTTTGCCGGGCTTTTGGATAGCCTTCAGGTAGCTGCGGCCGTCGAAGAGAGGAACCGGTTGGGCGGCCAGTCCGGTGGCGAGTAAAAGAGCAAAGGCAATGCGTTTCATCTGATTCACTGCTTCCCAAACGGCTCGGATCCCTCTTGCGGCATCAAGCTGCGCGCTGGATTCCCAGTCCATTGCGCAGAAGGTGAGCAAATCTTAGTTTGCAGACGTCCTCGTTTCGGATGCGAATGGGCTTTCTGGCCAGACATTCATCGCGGTAGTTGTCGTATTCCAAAACATGAGTTTTGCCGTCGATCTCGACCAGATACCAGACCCCGTCCAGCATGACCAGCAGGTCCGCGCGAAAGCATCCTTTGGCGGTAAGGAGGTTCACCTGGGGCCAGATCAGCACGATCTTTCCATCCACTTTCCATTGTAAGCCCGGCAAACAACGTTCTCCCAGCGGCTTGCCGTCGCGGTCCAGAATGCACTGGTCCCGATACCCCCAGGCGTGTGGATTGCTGAACTGCCCGACCGCTCCCATCGCGGCCAGGCTCCAAAGCGCCAGGCATTCCACCGGCGATTCGCTGGCCAGGTTTTCCTTCATCCAGTCGCTCACTGCCGGCGGCACCGTCAGACGCCGGAGTTTGTAAGCGAAGACTTTCTCGGCACGCTGCCAGCAAATCTGGTTCGGCCGGGCCCACGCATAGGGATAACGCTGCACGAAATTCGGGCGCAGGACCTGTGAACTATCGGGAAGTCCCGGCAAAATCAAAGTCTGACGCAGTTTCTGAGCCACTCCTGGCTCTGGCAAGCAACGCCCCCGCTCGATGTTCAGCAGGGTGGTCTTGGGGACCCCGATTTGGTCGGCGATCTCCTGGGCAGTCAAGTTGAGTTCTAAGCGGCGAAGTCGGATGATTTGCATAACGCCACACTAGCAAATGCTAAAAGAAACGGCAGTTTTCCGATCCTTTGATATTCCATGAACACGGGGGGCTAGAGGGGTCAAGTCAAGTCAGGAGATGTCCCTGAACAAGCCAGGACTTGACCAGACCGCCTCACCGCCCAGGTCAAGTCAGAGGTTGTCCCTGGGCAAGCCAGGAGTTGCCCAGCCCGCCTCCCCGCTCAGGTCAAGTCAGGAGATGTCCCTGGGCAAGCCAGTACTTGACCAGCCCCACCCACCGCCCAGGTCAAGTCAGAGGTTGTCCCTGGACAAGCCAGGAGTTGCCCAGACCGCATCACCGCTCAGGTCAAGTCAGGAGATGTCCCTGGGCAAGCCAGTACTTGACCAGACCGCCTCACCGCCCAGGTCAAGCCGGGAGCCCGCCCTGGGCAACCCCGCCCCGTTCCAGCCCGCCGCCCCCGCCGGGTCAACCCCAGGAGTTGTCCAGGGAGAAGGGGCGAAGTAGCCCGGATGGTGGATGTCGAGGAGCAGGCTCGGCGAGGGTTAGCCTCCAGTGGGGGGCTGCCCATTGCGGCTGCTTATCCGATTCTGACCCTGTGCACCGGCCTGGCTGGAGACCTTTGGGAGAATCACCTGGGCCTGCTGGTCGGAGTGATTGCCGGCCTGGGGCTGCTGGGGGCGGTTCGCGAGGTCCTGGGACAGAAGCTACGCCAGGCGCCTGTAGCTCAGATTGACCAATGGAGATTCCGCTACTCCCTCTCGGTTCTGGCCCAGGCCCTGGTCTGGTCGATTTTCTCGGCGGCCATCGTTTATGTCTATGGCAAAAGCTGGACCGGACTGATGGCCTGCCTGGTGACGGCCGGGATCACGGCCGGATCGACGGCCAGCCTGACGCCCAGTTTCCGTCTGATGCGCGCCTACATTCCCGTCATCATCCTGCCCACTGCGATGGCCCTGATCTCCCATCGCAATTCCTCGGAGATGATCGTGGGCGTCACTTTCCTGATTTATTGCTTATTTATGCTTTCGGTGGGGCAGCGCAACCATCTTCGCCAGAGTCAGCTGCTGTCCACCCTCCTGGACTTGCAGGCCGCCCGCAATGAATCCGAGCGCCAGGCCTTGCAATTACGCCAGCTCTCGGCCCAGCAGTTACAGGCCGTGGAAAACGAGCGACTGCACCTGGCTCGCGAAGTTCATGATGACCTCGGTCAGCTTCTCACAGCCCTGAAGATCAATCTGGCTCGCCTGGAACGGGTCACCGACGGAGCCGCTCTGGAACGAGTGCACGAAACCAATGCTCTGGTCGACCACGTCATGGGAGCGGTGCGACGGATCGCCAGCAGCCTGCGTCCCCCGCTGCTGGATGAACTGGGGCTGGCGGCCGCCCTCGACCGTTTTCTGACCGAGAATTGCCAGCGGGCGAGCCTAGAATATCGTCTAGACGTGCCCCGCTCGCTCCCTCAGCTGTCACCCGAACAGAGCCTGGCGGCCTTTCGAGTCTGTCAGGAAGCCTTTACCAACGTCATGCGTCACGCCGGAGCTCAAAATCTGTCGGTCATCCTATGTTGTACGCCGGAGGAAATGTGTATCGCCATTAGCGATGACGGCTGCGGAATCGACCAGCAGAAAATGCACTCCTCGCTGGGCTTGCTGGGTCTGCAGGAGCGCCTCCGACTGTTGGGCGGGTCGTTGACTATACACTCCCAGACGAATCAGGGCACGCTTCTGGACGCGCGCTTTCCGCTGACCCGCTAGAGAAGTTCCTGCGCATCCAGTCTTCGAAAGCACAGGCATCGTTGTGCTCGATGGCGGCGGTCACCTGGCCGCGCGCATCGGCGATCCAGGTTTCCAGTTGGACCGGAGTGGGCGGGGTGATGCCGGCCTCGACCAGCACGTCCAAAGCCTGAAAATCCGGCGCGCAGTACCCGATGCTGTGAATCAAAGATCCGGTTTGATGGGCCAGCACGGTGTTCCCCGCCGAATCCAAAGCGGACAGGTCGGCACCGCTGGCCAACAGCAGACGGTTGCACTCCGCCTGACGCGTCCGCATCAAGGGGGTCTGGCCGGAAACGTCGCGGACATTGGGATCCAGTCCGAGATCTAGTAAATGGCCAAGGGTATCGGGGTGGTCGCAAACATGCAAAAGCGTTCGCCCCGAGCCGTCGCGAGCGGCTTTGAGTGCTTCCGGGTCGAGGCCGGCCTCGAGTTGGCCGCGCCGAGCCTGGGAAAAAAGTTCTCTCACCAGGAAGGCTTCGCGCCGATGGGTCGCCGGCCTGCCAGTTGAAACAACGGACCAGCCGCCTCCCGCTAGCCTGGGCCCTTGAGCAGAGCGTCGGTGCGTTGGGCGCTGGTGATGTCGTTGGCGTGAACGCCGCTGACATCGTGGGTCCACCAGCCGACGGTGACTTTGCCCCATTCGGTGAGCAGCGTGGGGTGGTGGCCCTGCACTTCCGCGAATTCGGCGACCTTGTTGCTGAAAGTCATGGCTTGCTGAAAGTCGGCAAAGGCAATCTGACGTTCCAGTCTGGGCAGACCATCGACGCGTTTCAGGTTCCAACCGGGTAACTTTTCCATGAGACCGGGCAGCTGTTCTTCCGGGATGGCGCCGCCCACCAGCGGATACATCGGCTTGATCAGGTCGGGCTGTGGCAGGCTGGACTGGAACTGATCCTGCACCACGGGGGCCTGCACGGCCGGTCGGTAGCTGAGACGAAGGGTTGGGTTAGCGGCCAAAGCTTGCAGTTTCATCTTAGATGTGGGGGTTCGGCACGGGGCGCTTGCCCAGGATTTCAATTTCCTGGTCCAGCCGGCTGAGAAAGAAATTCTGCAGCCATTCATGGCCTCGGTTCAGATTAGGCAAGCCCTTATCGACACCATACTCCTTACCCTGACCACTGACTTTGAGGGCGGCGTAAAGTGCACGAGGCACCACTCCCGCGCCATCTTTCAGGTAATTGCTGGGCATCATTAAATGTCCGCGGTCGTGGTGAATATTAAAACCGACTAGTTCTACCGTGCCTTTCAGAGCGGGGTCAGAAATATTCTCGACCGCGTCCTTGTACTCACGGTACCAAACTTCGCTGCGCTTATCCAGCTTCTTTACCTGCTCGGGGCTCATCTGGTTGCGTTCGATGTATTCCTTGCGTTCCACGAAGATACCCGAGTTGTGGCGCACGTCGTGGAGAAAAAAGTCGCCGCCGGGACGGACGAAGCCATCGGCCGGAATCGGATTATCAGTAACACCCGCCAGATAGATGGGATGATTCATCATACGCATGAAAATGTCGCCTTCCAGCTCATCCATGGAGGGCAGATTGAGCATCTCCAACTTGTCGGGGTTCTGAAAGCTGTCGACGTATTGCTTTTCCACGCGGTCGTAGCCCTTGGAGCCGGCCTTGGCCTGGAAGACGCTGAACTCGTTGTCGCGGTAACGGCGGAACTGCTCCTGAATGGTAACGTCTTCGTGTCCCTCGATGTGGCGATCCACCTCCAGGAAGGCCCGCTGGCCCAGGCTGAGCTTCTCGTGGTCGAAGTGGCCCAGAGCGTAGGAAGCGAAGTGTCCGATTTCCTGGATGCGCTTGTAGCTGACCTGTCCACCCTCGCTGAGTTGATCCGACTCGTTCTTGAGAGCGTGCAGAAACTCGATTCCGACGCCTCGGTCCTTGATTTTTTCGGTGCGGCCCAGGGCTGCTGGACTCAAGAAGAAAGTATTTTGCAGCTGCTCCTGCTCGGCTTTGAGGGCTTCGATCTTGCCGCCGATTTTGTCGCCCAGGGTCTTCAAGAAGGGAACGCCATACTCCGAGAAATCGAAGGAGTAAGGGTCATTAGGAGTGAGCTTCTTCTGCTCATCGAAACGCTGGCTCATCTTGGCCAGAAAAGCATCGGGGTCTTTCAGAACAAGCGCCAGCCCCGGGTATTTCTTGGCCATCTCTGCGTTGTTGGCTTCGTAGGCCTTCTGCTCTTCGGGCGAGATGGAGAGATCGGCGGGTGCTTCGAAGCGCAGCGCCTTCATCAGCTTGGGCGACTGGTAGGCCTGGCTGAGGTTGTCGACCGGGTTGTTGTCATTGGCCGACTGCAACGCTCGGGGCGCCAACGCCTTCAAGCAACTCAAGGGTTTGGTCCACATGGAAATTGCGTTCATAGTCATCTGCCTCTGCTCTCCTTGGCCCGGCTGATTGCCGTGTGCTTAAACTAAGGATAGCAGGCGGAGGTGATAAAAAACTCATACAGCCTGCCCGAATGTTAACTCCAAGTTAAAGCTTGAAGGCCTTTTTTCCGGCACTCGCCAGGGCGATTAACGAACGTTTAACTTTACCCGAAAGGCTCAGGGGCCGCTATTTTCCAGGCGGACGGCCAGGTTAAGCTGGTGGCGTTCGTTCAGGCCGGCTTTGTCGGCCTTGCGGCCGCCGCGGCGGGCCAGAGTGACATTGAGCTGCACCACCTTGCTGAGTTCGTCGCTGCTGAGCTGGAAGCTTTCGATATTTTTAGACAGGACCTGGAGCGAGGAGTACCCAGGGTTAAAGGTCGGGTTATCGCTGAGCAACGCGGACAGGTTGCCCATGGGTCCCTGGTAGGGCGCTCCGGCTGGTTTGTAGTATTGCTTGGCCAGCAGCCCGGGGTTGGCGCGGGTGGCATAGAGAACCATGTAGCGGTCCCAAAGTGGAGCGGCCGAGCTGGTGTTGAACTTGCTGCCGTCGCTCCAGTTTTCCAGGCACGGCAGGCTGAGCGCGTGGCGAGCCACCGTTTGCCCTTCGGGGTTGGTGGTGGTGCGGGTACTGTCGGTTTCCAGGCCGCCAAAGTCGGAGCGCAGCAATTCCATCCGCACGGCCAGCAACACGCGGCGCCCTTCACTTTCCAGGCCGGCGCGGGCCTGGCCCAACAGAGCGGCGCGACTGCCCCATTGAAACAGTTCGAAGCAAACCAGCAAGGCCATGCTCAGCACAAAGCAGGCCACCATCACTTCGGCCAGAGTGAAGGCTCTCCGTTTCAAGGGGTCACCAGGCGGCTCACGCTGGCTTCCAGACGCCCCTGACCCTGTCGCCGGCCACCCCGTGGCTGGGTCCACCAAACGTGCACGTCCATGTAGTAAATGGCGGGTTGACCCGGGGTCACCACCGTGGCACTGGAGCTGAGACGGTAGCTGAACTCCTGGGCAGCGCGGGCGTCGTGGGTATAGAGAGACACTTTCCCATCCAGGGGTGGCGGATCGAAATTGCTGGCGCGGATGGCCTCTTCCAAGATCGAATCGGCCAGCTGCAAACCCGCCGAGCTATCGCCCGATTTGTCAGCACTGCCCAGCAGACGAAGAAATAGAAATCCCAGAGCCACTATCATCAAGGCGATCAACCCCAGAGCCAGCACCGTCTCCAGAAGTGAGAAAGCCCGGCGCCTCATTCGCTCCAGAAGAACACGGGCACCAGTCCCAGCCGGCTCAACTCGAATTGCTCCTCCACCAGGCTGGGGTCAAAAACAAATTTCCCTTTCTGCAAATGCTCAAAACCAATGTTCCCTTTCGCAATCATGGCGCCAAACAAATTAAAGGTATTGTGAATACTGGCAAACAAATTGTCTTCAGAATAGAGAAGCCCCCCGAAAATGAGCTCTTGAAAGCTGCCCAGGTAAGGATCCAAGGCCGACACCGCCAGGTTCTGCATGTAATCGCCCAGGGTACGACCGTCGTTGCGAGCGTCCTGGTCGTAAGCCTGCACCTGATTGAGAATCGCGGCCGTGATCAAGTCGTCGTTGCTCGAATAGGTGGGGTCGAAAGCATCCAGAAGGTCGGTCCTGGGGGACCCCAGATCGACCGACTTGAGGAATTCACGGATGCGCAGGTAGTTGCCCAGAGTGAGCGGCACCGGATTGCCATCGGAATCGATGGTGTGCTCATCAATGAAGCGAGCAACCAGGTCCTGGCCGTTGATGGAAAGGAAGTCAGGCGGACGGACGCCCGGGTTGTGCACGGAAAGGGGAATCTGCTCGAGGGGAATGCCACCGAAAGAAGCCTGGGGCTTGGGATTGCCGTAATCCACCGGTTGATTGCGCAGGCCGGGAGCACCGAAACGGTCGACCGATCCTACCATGGTCAGGCGAGCGCTGGTGCTGGACTGGTGGAATTGGTCGAACAGGTCGGCCGAGGCAGGATGATTGTATTCAGAAAGGATCGCCGTTTGAAAAAGCGGTAGATCGTTGGGAGCCATATAGGCGGGCAGCGAAATGGCCGTGCTGTTGACTTCGGAAAACTTGGCCACTCCTTGAGTGACCACGGCCATGCCATCGGTACGCGTCGAGGACATGAAGCTGTTACCCATCACGTTCAGGTTACCGCCCTGCCCGTTGTTCTTATTGACGAAAATCTGACCGTTGCCGACCAGATCGCCCACGACCGTAAGATCGCCACTCACGGTCAGGCGATCTTTGGGATCCTGGGCGGCCTTGGGAATGCCGCTCGCGTCATAACCAATGCCCAGGCTGATGATGGTGGGTTCGGGCTCCGAAGTGCTGTAGTGGGGCTCTGCTGGCGGTACGTTGACCCAGGTGCTGCGCGGAACCATCCCTTCCACCGTCAAGTTGCCCGCCACTTCGACGTTGCCGAGCGGAATGAAGCGGAAGTCGCGCAGAGCCACTTTGTCGGTGAGGTCGGGCGAACCGCCGTTGCCGTTCTGGTCCTTGTAGGTCACCTGATCGGGAGCCACAAAAGTGTAAGTGCCGGCCGGGATGGTCTTGGGCGCTTCCTGAGGTTGCACCAGTTTATCGGGGGTGAAGGGCTGGTTGCTCTGGCTGCCAGTACGGATCTTGGCCTGCATCTGGGTGGATGCAGCGGCCGTGGCGGTGGGGTTGTTTTGCAATGCCGTTCCCGGAGTTGTGACCAAAAAGTCACCCAAGGAATCAAAAGAGACCGAGGCATTGACGGCCACGTCGCCCCCCGAATGGATCGATCCGTTGCCGCCGTGAAATTTGACCTGGCTGATATTGGGAAAAACGACCTGGTTCTGGGCTTTGACCACGTTGCCGCGCGGCAGGCTGCTGGCGAACTGCATGACGTCCCCGGTAGCGCCGTTGGGCACATCCACGGCCACGCTCTCGCCAGCCGAGAGGGAATTGGTGAGCAGCGAACCCTTGGCCAGCAGGGCTTCGATATGCCGCTGGGAACCTTCGTAGTTGGCCTCCACCAACACCAGGGCACAGTGCGGGGCAACCTTGACCTTGGTTCGGCTCCATTCAGGAGCATCCAGCGCGGCCAGACCCTTGAGGTTGTTGAGGACCTGCACGCGAAATTGCCCCCCGGTGGCTTTGTCCTCTCCCCTGACCAAATTCGTGGACGCGCTGTTGCCCTGCTCCAAGATGCGCAGGTGGCTGTCATCGAGGGTGGTGGCGTTTCCGAAGGCTCCTTTGGACCAGCCCGGCTGTTGAGCCAGCCGCGCCCGCGCGTAGTCCAATCCGGAGTAGGCAGTTTTGAGGAGAACCTGGCGACGCCGCAGTTGTTCCCCGGAAATCAGGTTGCCCCGTGTGGCAACGACTAAGGAGGCGCTCAGCATGGCTAAAACGGTCACAGCCATGAGCACCGTGATCAAGGCAACCCCCCGGTTTGCTCTCGCCATACTACCCCTTCATTTCAGGATCTACCCCCTGGTTTCTGGCACTGGACCGATTGGTCCTGCTTTCAGCGATTGCTGTAAAACTGTCGCACCCGAGTCGGATCCAGCTCGGTATAGCCAGCGTGCTGGTCGGTCAGCTGGTTGCGCATGAGATTTTCAACCTGGGCGCTGCTCAGCATAGGATTGCGGCGGTGCAGCTCAGCCATGACACCGGAAACGCGCGGAGCGGCGAAGCTGGTGCCCACGGACGGGGAAGTCTGGCCGGGAGCCAGGTTGTTGGTGGGCGCCATTCCCTCGGCGTAAACGATGTTGCCGCGCTCCTCGGCGCTAAAGCCGGAGCGGCCGATGCCGCGCATGCTGGCGCCCACGGCAGTGACGTCCTCGGTGACGTTAAAGCTGCGCTGGAAATCCCCCGGCACTTTGACGCCGGGGTGAATTCCCACTGCGCCGGTGTTGGCCACGGCCACCACCACCGAGTTGTGTTGACCCTCGAAGCGCTTGACTGCCTGACGGTAGTCACGGCTGGCGCGGGCCACCTCCGGGTTGTTGTCGAGCGCCTGGTTGGTGGTGTTCACCAGGCCCTGCTGAAGTTTGAGCATTTCCGGGCCGGAAACGTTGGGGTCGGGCGACTGCAGCTTGACCCGGTCGACTCCGTAGGCGCGGCTGGCATTGTCAAACGATTGGGGCGAATGGAACATGCGGCCAATCATCACGCGCACCACGTCGGCTTTGTTGAGGCCGCCGGAAATGTTCATCACCGAGTTTTTGACGCCGGCCTTGCTCTGCTGGTTGAGGGAGTCCGTGTAGGCTTGTAGCGACCCGCTGACGAGCTCGGTGGCATCCTTGCGCAAGGCCACCCGGGCCTGCTCGGGGGTCAGTTTCTTCTGGTCGAGCAAGGGGGCAGAACCCGCTCGGAATTGCGGTTCGGTCCGCGTGATGGGACCGCCGAAGCCGGACTCGCGCACGGTTCGGTTGACTAGCGACCCGTGTCCTTCGTAGCGGTCGTTGCAGTCGAAGCCGCCGTCGAGAACAATGACGGAGCCGGGCCGAGTGGGTGCGGTGGTGGTGCCGTTGCTATTGCGGCAGACGGCGGGAATCTGAGGAACCTTGCTAATATCCATCGATTTCATTGTGAGCAATTAGCGTTGCCTTAACGTTAATTGAGACTCCACCTTATTAATCCAATGTTAAATTCTAGACACGATTCCATTCGGAACTTTTGCCACGAAAAACAAAATAAGCCTTTAGAAATGCTACTAACATTTCTAAAGGCTCGGTGCAGGTTCGCTTCCCTTGGAACATTGCCGCTGTTGCGGTCCTTGAAATAGAGAATAGCCGGCCGAGGTGATAAAAAGGTGGTGAAGCCAGGGTTTTTGTGAACAGGTTGTGAACTTTGTTGGGATGAAGTTACGATGGCTTTTGTGGGTTGCACTGACCGGGGTGGCTGTGGCCCAGGACACCTCCCACCTCCTCTGGATCATGCCCACGGCCAGCGGCGTGGCCACGCTGCAAGCCGAGGCTTCCGGCGCGGTGCGAGTGGCCCGGGCGCAGCAGCTCGAAAGCGGCTGCTGGCGGCTGCAACCCGTTCAGGGGGGCTATCACGTATTGTGCAGCGCCTTTGGCGGAAAGCGCGGCTTGAGTCTGCGCCAGGGCAAGCCCTACCTGGCCCAGGGGCCGGGGGAGCGCTGGCAAATCCGGCAGTCGAGCGCCGGCGTCTTCCACTTGCAGTGCGCCAAAGGCCGCCTGGGGAACCACGACTGGACGCTCTGGAGCCGCCAGCGCCTGGACCGGCGCCCCGAGCCGGGCAACTATCTTCGCTCCGACTTGGGGCAGTATTGGCGGGTTTTGCGTAACGATCTGGCAGGCCGCTCCGAGCCCAGGCCCAGCGCCCCGGTCGTGAAAAAATTCCGCCGCGACACGGTGTTCCTGGCGGACTGGGGGCGCGGCGGCTCGGATGAAGTGCTCTGGAACGAGGTGGACGAAAACGGCAACACCTGGCTCAAAGTGAAAGACCGAAAGGGAAATCCTTGCAATTGCTACGTGCGGGCCAACTCGACCTGGCTCAAGCCTTTCGACCTGGACAACCTTTAATCTAAGTAACCGACGTAGTCCTTGTCCTTGAAGGCCATGGGCACCCAGTTGTTGCCGTCGCGTGCGAAACAGGTGACCTGCTCGACGTGGGTGCGACTGACGACCTGCGGCTCTTCGAAAGTGGCCACCGTGCCGGCTGGCGTTTCGGCGCTACCGATCTGGACGCGGGCGGGATCGACCTTGGTGTAGTGGTAGGCGGTGTATTCGACCGCACCCTCGTGTTCATAGTGTTCTTTGGTGCTGATGTTGTGGAATTTCTCGGTGTTCCAGAGCGTCTCGGCGTGCTTAGGCAACTTCTTGCCGCCTCGCAGGGTGGCCATCTCCTTGGGCGGTCCGCCAATAGTGGTGACTTCGCGTTTCTGGATCTTGCCATCGGCAGCCTGGAAAACGTAGCTGCGGCGGTCTCGCCAGTAGCCGAGGCATTCGCCCCGCTCTTTGGCCGGGGTGGCTTCGAGAAACTTCTTGAGGTCATCCACGTTCTTGAGAGGCCGCCAGCTGTCGGATTGGCTGGAGTCGCGCACGACCAGCACGGGTTCGTGGGCGGCCACCTGACCGTCGCAGTCGCGATCGAGTTTGAGGACGGGTTCCCCGGTGACGGTCTTGGCATTGACCAGATAACTGGCCTTAAAGCCTTGCAATTCGTTCAGGCGTGTGTTGATCATGTGGTTGAAGGTCCCAAAGAAAGATTATTTCTTTTAAGAATAGTCGAAGGACCCAGAAAAAATCCTGAAAAGACGTGGATATGAGTTATCGCAAAGCCGCTCAGTGGATCGATGAGCAATTTCAGTTAGACGATCCCCAGCAAGCCCTACACAACGCGCTCGGGGAGCTGGAACTGGTGCCTCCGCGCAAGCGGGACGCAGACTGGCACTACCTGCGCGGCTTCTGCTGCTACGACCTGGGACAGGCCGAGGAGGCCGAGCGCGAATTTCGCACCTCTCTGCTACTCCAGCCGGAACAACGCTGGGCTGTTCTTTACCTGGGTCAAACGCTCTTCGACCGGGGAGAGTATGCCGAAGCCCTCCCCTACTTCCAGCGAGCCCGCCTCGAGCAACCCTGGCGCGTTCTGAAGAATCAGGAAATGATGCTGTGCTGTCGCCTCTACACCCAGAGCCGACTGCCGAATATCCAGTTGCTTCGCGACCTGGTCGAGCTTTTCGAAAAGCATCCGAAGGATGCCCCGGAACCGACCGATATGGTGCTCTGCCTCGACCGCCTGCAGGAGCGCATCCCGGTCAAGCGCCGGGCCGAGTGGTGGGAATGCCTGCAGCGACTGGTTAAGGTCGGCGGCGGCTCAGGCCTGCAGCCCGTCATGGACCGTCTCGAAGCCAGCCTCGCGCCAACCGTCCAGGCCTCCAAGTAAAGGCTGTACCTTCTCGAGGCCTTTCTTTTGTAAGAGCAGCGCCACACGGGCGCTGGTTGCTTCACTGGGTCAACTACAATAGACCACGATGGGAAGGTTGCGCGGGAGGCGTTCCAGGGAGTCGAGTGACACCACGTGAGCCCCTGGAATGATGTAGGGGTCCGCTTGGCGCTGCAGCTCCTGGCGCAGGTCCACGATGTAGGGATCCTGCCCACCATCGATCATCTCTTTGAGCTGCTGGGGTGTGAGGCGGGCCGCCCGCCAGCGGCGCAAAAAGAACCATCGGCGAGCGAAACGGTAGCCCAGGTGAATTCCGATGACCACCACGCCAATCTGCACCAAAGTGGCGCCGGCGCCTTCCACCCATGCGATCAGCTCTTCTAACTGCTCGCGCAGCAGCCAGCCCAGGCCACCATAGACCGCCACCCAAAGACTGCTTCCAACGGTGTCCAGGGCGATAAATCGGTAGACGGGCACCCCGGTCAGGCCAGCCATCGGCGGCGCCAGCGTGGAAAGGCCGGGCAGGAATTTGGCCACGACCAGCACCTTTTCGCCCCAGCGTTGGAACGTGCCGGCGGTGCTGTTCACGCAATGATCGGGTTCGATAGCCAGGCGGCAGAGAGTTCTCAGAACACTTATACCGCGCGACCGGCCCAGGCCGTACCAGGCGAGGTCGCCGAGCACGGCGGCGCAGACAGTGATGAGCAAGGCCGGTACCAGGTCCAGGTAGCCCAGGCCCACCAGCGCTCCGGCCGCCATCAGCACGGGGGCCGCCGGGAAGGGCAGTCCCAGTTGCTCCAGCAGGACGGTAGCGAAAAGCAAAGGATAACCGTGGGTTTTAAGACTTTCGAGAGTGGCGCTCACTGCAGAGTCTTGATCAGTCCTTCGGCGAGCTCCAGGCTCTTGGCGTCGGTCAGGCGCCCGTTCTCCACCTTGGTGTGAACGGTCGGGATGGCCACTTCTGGATAGGGGACGACCTCGGCCAGACAGGCGTAGAAGCACTCGCGGATGGAGGCCTGGGCGCGAGCCCCGCCGGTGGTGGCCATAGAGCAGGTGATAATGGCGACTTTTTTGCCTTTGAGGACGGATTGGTAGCCGGGTCGGGAAGCCCAATCCAGCGCGTTCTTCAAGACGCCCGGAATGCCATAGTTGTATTCCGGTGATACCACCAGAAGGCCCGCGCTGGCCGCGATGGCGTCCTTGAACTTACGCACCGGATCGGGAGGATGCTCGCCGTCCTGGTCCGCGTTATAAAGCGGGATGGAGGAAATGTCAAAGATCTCGATCTCCCGGCCCTCGGCCAGAGTGTTGAGAACGGCCCGATTGAAGGATTCGCGCCGCAGGCTGCCGGCAATGCCCAAGATTTTGTTCATAAGGTCCCGCTTCGTTTGCACAACTCGCTTTGCCTGCAGCGAGAGGGGGCGGGCTTTCCTTACAGAAAGCCCGCCCATGATTACTGCCAATCCGGTCCTTTTGAAATTCCTGTGCAGCCTGGCCTCGTGCGATGGCAAGCTGGTCGATCAAGAAGAGTCGTTCCTACGCAACATCTTCCATCAACTGCATTTGGACGTGGATGAACAAGAGTCCCTGCTGGCTTTTCAAGGGCCGCTGCCAAAGGAGCAGGAATTGCTGGTAGCCTGTCCAGACCCGGGCACGCGGCGCGAGTTTCTGAGGCTGGCCGTGGACCTGGCCTGGAGCGACGGTGAACTGTCCGATCCCGAGTGGGACTTGATCAAGGGCTTTTGCAGCACATTTACGATGCGTATCCGCACCTGGCAGGAACTCAACAACTGGCTGAGCTAGTTAGGCCGAAGGCCGCTAGCCTTCACTTGAGTTGTGGTCTAAATTGGCCCACTGACAGCACGCGGGAGCTGAAGCAGCTTGCTGCGAGCGACCGCTCAGGCTGGGGCCGATTTAGAGCTAGGGTTTCGGGGAAGGTTCGTCTCTCACCGGACGCGGCGGCTCGATGGCAGCCAGACGTCGGCCCTGGCTGGTTTGTAGTAAGCGCAGGAATTCACGCACAGTGACCCCTTTGGCGTCGGCGGCCCGGCGCACGCGTTTCAGATCCTCTTTGGAAAGGTCGGCAAAATCATACATAGTTTCGCCTTCCTGTTCGAGGGGCAGTTTTCCCTTCCGCCTGATCAGGTCAATTCGTGCTACGCCTAAAACCTCAGGGCATCACCTGGATCGAGAGATCGCTGGTGTTGATTGGCGCTCGACCTTCCTCCGCAACCATACCAAAGACCAGGCTCCGCCCCCCCAGTTTAGTGGCGGCTTGCTTGAAGTCCGTACCGCTGCTGGCGTGCATGGACTGAAAAAATTCCTGGCCTTTGTCTCGGCTGGCGAAGAGGAACGCTTTGACGCGCTCCTGGCCAGGGCGATCGGGAGAAAGGGTCAAAGAAGGGCCGGGAATGTCCACCACATCGCCCCCCTTCACCAGGGCATCATCCAGTTGGCCGCTGAGGGGATAAAGAGTATTGATTTTGTTTTCTGAACCGTGATTGATGACCAGAAGATAACCAGGCTTGCCCACCGTAATCTTGATCTGGATGGGCTGACCGACCCGAACGGCGTCCTGATCTGGGTGCACCGAAACGCGCACGGCCTGCGGATCGCGGATGTCGGCGGCATAGAGATCCCAAGCAGAGGTGGGCGGCCCCCCCCAACTGGGCCCTGCCGTGCTGCCGTTGCCGTTGCCGAGAATGGGTTCGCGGCTTTGAGTGGAGTGGGCGGGCAGGTTGGCCTGCACAGCCGGATTGGCTTCGCCGACCTCGATTCCGGGAACCCGGCTGGCCAGAGCGCTTTGTGCGAAAACAGGGTGCTGACGGTCCTCGGCCAGAACGCTCAACTTGCTGGCGACCTGGACTTGAACGGCTTGCCAGGTGGTATTGGGGTAGGCCTTCAGGGTCTGGCACATCAGGGCGGTGAACAGACCGGCCGGTCGCCCATCAACGCTGGCCTCGAGAGCTTCCTCGTTGTAGCGGCTGGCCGCGATGTAGCGAACCTTGTCGTGGCTGACGCCGGGAATGTCGTAGGCGCTGGCCATCATGATTTCACGAGAGCCACTCCCTTTGCGGGCGCGATAGTAGCGAACGACGTCGTCCGAGGGGCCGTCTTTGCTGCTACGCGCGGCGGTGAAGCAAGTATCGAGAATGCACACGCGCTCCCGGGCCGGCAGCGAGACCAGAGCTTGATCCAATTCCTTCAGGGTCAGGGCGTTGTCCAGGCGCGCGCCCTGCTCTTGTGTGTCGGCGCAAAGCAAGCGTGGTTCGCTCGGCCCGCTGCCGTAACCAGCGTAGTAGACTAATACGTTGCTGGACGCGTCGCCTTCGCGCAGGGCTTTGAGAATATTCTGGCGTGAAGCCTGGTCATCCAGCAGAGTCGTTACCTGAATACCGCGAGCGCGGCAAGACTCAGCAAAGTTTTCTGCATCGGCTCGGGCCCCCGCCAGAGCTTTGGCGGAAGTGCCCGGGTATTTATTAATGCCGATCACAACCGCTCGGTAGGAATGCCCGGCGCTGAACGCGCTCCATTGGGGAGTTCCGCAAACCAGGAGGAAAGCCGCGGCGGCCACAAATTTGGTAGACTTCATTCAGGCCCATTCGAGATGCTCGCTGTTTCCCCTAGCGCAGGGTTGCCTGATGACTTGTAGAACTTCGAACGAAATGCAGTCCGCGCCCGATAACGTTTGTGGTTTCAAAATAATCGAAGAACTTGGCCAGGGGGCCATGGGCGTCGTTTATTTAGGTCTCCACGAAAACTTAGGACGAAAATTGGCCATCAAAGTGATGTCCAAGGATTACGCCCACAACACCGAGTTCGTCGAGCGCTTCAAACGCGAAGGGCAAATCGCCGCCAAACTCCGCCATCCCTACATCGTGCAGGTTTACGACTTTGCCATTCACGAGGGTACGCCGTTCATCGCCATGGAGTACCTGGGCTCGCGGACCCTGAAGTCCCATATCCACGAGCTCAAGCGGGTTCCAATTGCGGAAGCGGTGCGCCTGACCGATCAGTTGCTAGACGGCCTCGAGCATGCTCACTCGCACGGCATCATCCATCGCGACATCAAACCCGCCAATGTGATGGTCACGGACGCGGGCAACGCCGCTCTCACGGACTTCTCCATCTCTTACCTGGCCTCAGCCAACCAGTTAACGCAAACCGGGACCACTCTAGGCACGCCGGAGTATATGGCCCCGGAACAGCTGGACGGACGCCATTACGAGAATTCCGACGTTTACGCCACCGCGGTCATGCTCTACGAAATGGTGACCGGCATCAGCCCTTTTCGCGCCGAGTCGCTGTCACAGGTCATGAAAAAGCAGCTTTTCGAGATGCCAGCCCCCCCCGACTCGCTCGACTTTGCCATCCCCGAGGCTTTGTCTCACGTCATCATGAAGGCGCTGGCCAAAAACACCAACGACCGCTACCCCAACGCCAAGGAAATGCGGGCCGCCCTGCGGGAAGCGATGCAGGCCGCTACCGTCGCCCCGACTGCAACGCCAGCAGCGGTAGAACCAGCGAAGCCCGCGGTCGTAAGCCCCCTGGAAAGAGCCAGGGAAGAACTCAAAACGGAAGTAGCGCCAGTGCCTGCACCACCGCCGCCGGTCTTTGCCGAGGCGCCGAAAGCTCCCGATTGGTCGGGGGTCGAACACCTGGATTCGGCCACTATGGTCGGCCGAAACTGGGACTTGAAATCGATTACCGAAGACACCCAAACGGGCGCAGGCGCGCCCTTAAAGATGCTTCCC
>JALHOV010000002.1:0-28907 GCA_022842865.1 Vulcanimicrobiota bacterium
TCGTTGCTCAGATAGGTGACATCGGAGTTATAGCCGGCCCGTTTCTGATCGGGCGTCATCTCCTTGAGCACCAATCCCGCGCTCACACCCAGCTTTTCCAGGGCAGGTTTCAGTTCATCGAAGCCGGCCTGGGCCAGGTAGTCGTTGACGGTCACGAGATGACTGCCCTTGCCGGAAAGCGAGTTCAAATATAACGGCATCAAAGCGGTTAACGTCTTGCCTTCGCCAGTGCCCATCTGCGCGATGGTGCCCGCATCCATGGACAGAGCCCCCAGCATCTGACTGTCATAGGGCTTTTTGCCTAACGTCTCTTGGGCTGACAAACGAGCCAGAGCGTAGGCCTGGGGACGCAGCTCGTCCAGCGTCATGCCGCCCTTGATCATCGCCTTGAACTGATCGGTCTGCGCTTTAAACTGGGCCGGCGTCTTAATGTTGGCGAACTGCTTCTCGTAGAACTCCACGCTTTTCAGCTCGAGCCGCTGCGCAGAAACCGGATCCTGGCTAAATTTGGCCTGCAAAGTTTCCAGAACGGTCGGCCCCTGAAACGCAGAAGGCCCCTCGGCCGGGGCGACTTCCTGACCTGGGGCTGCGGCGGTTGTTTTTTCGGTTTTTGTCTCGGCCTGCTTCGGCGCCGGCAGCAGCTTCTGCGGCGTGGGTGGCTCCGGCGGAATAAACTCTTCGAAGAGCGCGCCGGAAGCGGTCGACTGGAATGGTCTGGTAAAGTAGCCCCCACCGACGGCCGGACCATCGTCTCCGGTGATTTTTGTTTGCTTGGGCATTCCAGAGGTCCGCCACAACAGGCCATCCCCAGTCGAGAGCGGCAAACTGACTTCGAGGCTGGAGGGTTCATAACCGCCGCCGACGCCGGGACCGTCACCGTCGGCGTCGTCCGCGGTAGCAGGATCGTTTTTGGGACCGGGTTCAGGCAAGACCGGAACCTTTTGACCGTTGAGAGAAACCGCTCTCCATTGACCAGGGTCCGGCATGGAATAAGAAACTGGTATCTCCTGCCAAGAGGTCGTCAGCGTCAATCCGTCTTTGGGATCTTGTTCCGCCTTGTCTTTTTTCGGAGCGACCGCGCCGGTCTTGCTCTTGGAAGTTAGAGCTGCGGCGTCATTTACTTTATCTAATTTCACCTGGTTGGTCCCTTTCCCAATCCGGGCCACACCTCGGCCCGAACCCTGCTCATTCAGGGTAGCAACACGCTCTCACAAATTGGTGAAAAATTTGTAACCTCTTGTACCTTACCTTCGAGGACCGCTCTTCGAAGTCAGCGAAGCCAGCCTGTGTGTCGTGGTCTATTCTTCGTCAGGCGGTCAGCCTTTCCCGTCAGGGAAAGCACTCAGAAGCGTTAGCGCAAGCTAACATCTTGCTACTACAAGACCCGGTCCAGGAGCGCTGGCTCTACCAAATTGCGCTGGTCCAGCTAGAAGCGGAACAGCCCGAGGCGGCGCTGGCCACTCTGGAGAGAACCAGCCCATCGCCGGTGCTCCACCTCTACCGCGCCCTGACTTTGGGCCAACTCGAGCGCTGGAACGAGGCACTGGAAGAAGCCGAAAAGCTTAAAGCGGTCAGCCCCAGCCACCAGTTCCTACCCAGCCTGCAGTGCTATCTGCTGCTCGGGTCCGGCCAGATCGAAGCGGCCCTTCAGCCTCTGGAAGTGGACCGGCCGATGGGCTGGATCAGCTGGTTTCGGCCCGAATTGTCGGGCTTCGCCCCCCTGCTGAGTCGCCTGCTAATTCAGATCGAGGCCTACCTCCTACCCCTGGAGTTTCCGAAACTCTACCCGGGCGAAGCCCTGGAGGAGCCAACCCCCATCGAAGCCACTTTCCAAAGGCTGACGCTGGCGGCCCTGGTCAACTCTATCCACGGCTACATCCAGCAACGCAAAGGCCTGCGTTATTGGGAAAAAGGCCTGACCACCAACGATCATCACAAGCGCGACGTTTATTTGAGAAAAAACCTGGAGGCCCAACAAAAGGCCGTAGAACTCGAGCCTCGCCAATTCCGAGGCTACTACCACCTGGGCGAAGCGCTACTCTACGCGGCCACTCCCTCGGACGAGCAGTTGCCGGACCGCGCCAAGCTAGAAGAAGCCGAGAAGTGCTTTGTCAACTCCTGGGCCCAAGAAGGTGGCAACCCCTACCTTTTCTTCTACCTGGGCCGCACCGTGCAAATGCTCGGCCAACCCCTGGCCGCCAAAACCTATCTGGAGCGCGCTCTCAAGCAGTTTGAGAAGTTCCCCGAAGCCCACTATGCACTGGGTCAGTTGCACCTGCTCATGGGAGACACGGTTCAGGCCCGCGAGTGGTTAAAGAAAAGCGTGAGCAGCGACTTCTTGCCGATGGCCCGCGAGCGCCTGCAAGATCTCTCCCAGGCCCTCCAACAAGGTAAGCTTGGGCAGAAACCCGCTATGCCCCAATGGACGCCTCCACCAGCAGCGGATAGTGGTCTGACAAATGGGCATCCTCCACCAACTGAAAGCGCTGCAGACGCCAGTGGGGAGTCAAAAGAACCCCATCGATCCGTGGACCCTGTGTCCCCCCCTGAAAATCGTGAAACGTCCCCAGTCCCGCCTGCGGAGACTGCTGCTGACAGTCCGTCCACCCCTCCAACGACGGCTCCTGATTAAAGTCCCCGACCAGAACGGCTGGCTCTTCCAGGCCGACCAGCCCGGCCACCTGACGCAAAGCCTGGCGCCGAGACTCCGGCCCATGATGGTCTAGATGCAGGTTGGCCGCCCAGCAGCGTGAATCCCCGTGCGCCAGGCGCACCAACGAGACCACCCGAGGCAGCATCGCATCCCAGCCCAGCGAGGGCCGCTCGGGCGTTTCCGACAACCAGAGCGTGCGGGCCTCTTCAAACCACCAGGGTTCGCGCACAAACCAGCAGCATTGCTCGTCTTTGCCCTGACCATCGCGAGAAATCCCGTAACTGCGATATTCCGGCAGCATCGCCTCAAGGTCCTCTCGCTGCCCTGGCAAAACCTCCTGGAAGGCCAGCCAATCGGCCGACTGTGCTCGCAAAAACTCTTCCAGGGGGGCCTTGCGTCGAGCCCAAATATGGACTCCGTCGCGCGGGTTGTCATAGCGAAGGTTCAAGGTGATGATTCGGACTTGCACGGGGGCTCCTTTCGACGAAATTCGACCTGCTCCATGGCGCGCTGACACACCTCTTGATAGGCGGGAAGACTCAATCGGTCTTGCAGCTCGGCGGACAGACCGCGCACAATTTTCTCGGGTTGCCAAATGTAGGGCCTTGCCTGACCGGTCGTTCGATCGACAATCTCGACCTCGCCCCGAGCCACCCACCAGGAAGCCGGCGCCAACCCCTCGTCTAGAAGATCGCGACAGGCCGCCTGAAAGCGACCCTGCAACTCGGCGTCAAGAAAGCGAAAGTGGCCCGCATAGAGAACTGCATTATGAAAGAACTGCGGCACGGCCGTCAGACCTTCGACTTCCAGTCGCGGGATGTAATCTAGCATCAAGCGCGTCAAGCCACGAAACAAACCCAGTCCGGGATGGCTCTGCCCCGGCAGCATCGGTCGGTAAGGAGATGGCCGGGCCAACGGATCCTGCATTTCCAACCAATCCCAACCCAACACCCGGTAACGGCTACCCCAAGGAGCTTCGATGGAGCCCCGGTGAGAGCGCACGTCCATCAATTGCAGCTCGTTCGAGTGATCAGGATGCGTCCCGAAGAGGCGCAACCGTTCTGTGTAGACATCTTCCTTATCCAACCCCAGGCGAAAGCGTTGATAGCCGCGCCCGCGAAGACGCTCCAGCAAGCCATGCTCCTCCAGATCCTCCATGAACTGGTCCAGGGAAATCAGGCCAAAGACACCCTCTGGCGGTTTGTGGAAGAGATCTTCTTCCAAGTCCCCCGCCTCCAGGCCCAATCCATCCAGGCTATCCCAGCCCATCAATTTCTGTATCATCGTCGCAACTCCAGGCGGCTCAACAGCAAATCAGCCATCTGGCGAGCCCCCTCTCGATTGGGCTCGATGTCCCTTTGGAACCACAAAGGCAAGCGCCCCGACCAGCCGTGACCGAAGCAATGAGCGTGGAGATCCACCAGGTCGTCGCCGGCCACCTCCGCGATGACCTCATTTACACGGGCCAGACCTTCGAGCAACGCCGGTCGCGACGGAAAGCCCCTTTCTTCGCGGCCAGGAAGTTGACCGGTGCCGTCGGTAGGGTCATAAAGATTGCACACCAGCCAGGTGGTCGATGGGTAAAGCGTCTTCAGTTGTTGCCGCAGAGCTCGGTAACGTTGCAGGAAAGACCGATACCACTCGTCTTGAGGCGGCGCATCCAAAGCCAACAAATCGTTGCCGCCGATGCTCAAGAGAGCCGCCCGGCAGTGCAAAGAGCCTTTCAAGCCGGGCAACTGCGCTTCCAGATCGGCCAAAACATAGCCCGTGCGCGTTACTCCGTGGCGCGTCACGGGCTCCAACGAGTGCTGCACCAGAGCCGCCACGCCATAGCCGGGCCCAGGATAACAATCGCTGATGATGCTGTCACCCAGGGCCAGGAAAACGGGATTTTCACGCTTTGGTGAAAAGAATTCAAGGAATTGCCTTACTGCGCTGGAAATCATTCAAAACAGACCGAATAACGAGGAGTGTGGGCTATGGGAACCGAGATGGATTCATTCGAGTGGATGCAGGCGGAAGGCTTTTTCGAAGACCCGCTCATTGCCTCCGCCGTCAAGCGCATGCGCCCCGACCTCAAACGAGTCGAAGGCCTGCGCGACAAAGCCAAGCAGCAGGGCCTCAAGGGCGATAGTCCCATAACCGTGGACTTCTTTTTGGATGCGATGGATACCTATGTTCAATTCATGGTTTCCCACCGCTACGTCATTAAAGCCCTTCTGGAACGGAGCATGCGCGCGCAGCTCGGCCTCGAGCAAAGCCGCGAATAATTGTTAACAGGATGTGAACTGGCTCACAGACCCCTCGCTGGCCGTGAAGTAGTATAAAACTACTTTCCTAAGGAGACCCCGACGATGTGGATCCGTCCTGACAACACTCTGCTATTGGTAGAGCCCGACTCATTCATTCGGCGCTGCCTGGCGGGAGCGCTGCAGCAGGCCGGATATCGCGTCTTACAAGCCAGCGACGGTCCCGAAGCCCTACAAGCGATCCGACAGAACCCGCGCATCCGAATGGTAATCAGCGAAGTGCTACTACCCAGCTCCCCGGCCACGAGTTTTCTTCGAGAACTCCGCCGCGTGCGGCGGGACCTGCCGGTTCTCTTCACCTCGGGAGTCAACCCTCGGTTGCTGAATCAGCCTCTCCCCCATCGCGACATCCTCAATAAGCCCTTCAGTCCGGACATGCTGGTGGAACGAGTGGGACGACAACTGCGCGGTCAAAGTCCCGCGCCGACGAAGCTGGCCGTCCCGCGCACCCGCAACAGCCAGGAAACCACCAAGCCGTCAGCCCCCTGACGGCTTGGGGTCAGCCGGGTTCGCCCCAGCCCAGGTAGCGTCCCCAACAATTTTTAGCCGAGTCCCTACGCGCCATCAGCCAGTGCATCAGCGCCGGCTTGCGCGGCTTGGAGGCCAGACGCATATTGGCTTCGTCGGGCGTGCGGTTATTCTTCAAGCGATTGCAAGTGGCACAAGCGCACACGCAATTCTCCCAGGTGTCTCTGCCACCTCGGCTGCGCGGCATGATATGGTCCACCGTGTCCCCCGATTTGCCGCAGTACTGGCAACTGCCGCGGTCGCGAAGAATGATATTCTTGCGCGTCAAGGGCACTTCTTTGAAGGGGCGTCGGATGTAATACAACATTCGCACCACCGCAGGCATAGCGATACGCTTCGCGACCCCGTACACCGACCGCCCCTCTACGGCTTCCACCACCTCGGCCTTCTTCTTCAGCACGAGCGAAAGGGCGCGTCGAACACTGGTCACATTTAGGTATTCGTAACTGGCGTTAAGAACAAGAACCGAGCCTTTCATGACCACCTCGAATACCGATGAAATCAAGTATCTTTATTATTGTCAAGCGGAGGAGGGAGAGGAGGACTTGAAATTTCTCCACGAATGCAAGCTACGGGAGGAAGACCACATCATGTTCGGATTATCCAATCGTAGCTCCACCGTCCTGGAGAATTATCGCGACCTGATCGAAGATATTCTCTCGGATTTGGGCATTGATCCCCAGGAAAACCTGGAGGAAGCCCAGGAGAAACAGCGCTACAGCTGGTGTATCAAGCGTGGCTCAGCCAACATCTTTGTGGAGCTCTTCACGGAAAACCAGGAAAGCTACTTCATGGTAGACTGCCCGATTCTGCGCCTCCCCCCCGCGGACCGACTGGAGGCTTTCTATCGCAAGCTGCTGGAACTGAACGACAAACTGGTGGAAGCCGCGCTGGTCTGCCGCGGAGTGGAAATTCACCTGGTCGGAATCCGCCCACTGCGCGGCCTGGATGGCGAAGAAGCCAGCGGCATGCTCGATCGAATTTCGGCCTGGGCCGATAGCCTGGACAATTCCCTCTCCGAGGAGTTTGGAGCGCCCCTATGGGAAGGCCCCAGCAACGACAGCAGCGCGACATAAGATCCTATGAGTCCATTCTGGCTGGACTCATCGGCTCTCCCCCCCCGCTGGCCAGCGCCGCCGGCTGCCGCACCTCCAAAAGAGTGTGCACGCTGTGTTGGGGTAGTCGGCTCACCTACCCCCAGGAGGCCCGCTTCAAGACGGAAGCCCTGGCTCGCTGGGCCGACCAGATCTCCAGCCTGCCGGCCCCCAAATTTGTGCCGAGCCCCGAGGGGCGACATTACCGCACGGTCAGCAAACGTCGCTGGTTTCATGACCAACGCCGCCTGGCGATGGTCGAAGGCATCGAGCGTGGCCGCGTCAAGGGCATCGCTCCACCCCAATGCCTGATCGAACCGGTCGCCCACGCCTCGCTGTATCTGCAACTCCAGCAAGAGTTCTCCCACAGTAGCCTGGCGCGCTTCGTCAACTACGCCATCATCAAAAGCGGGACCGATGGGGAAGTGCTCATTCTCAACTTGAATGACATGCGCTCGCAGCGAAGCGAACTCAATCGCATCTCGAAAAAACTCACCCATCACAACGAGAACCTCAAAGCCATCTGGCTCATCCAGGGCCAGGAAGGCGACGAATACTACGCCAGCATTCGACCCGGTCAGTGGCAAAAGCTTCACGGCGAAAGTCATCTGGCCACCGCCCAGGACCTGCATTACTCGCCTCTGTGCTTCAGCCAGGTCAACCCCCACGTCGTTCCGGTGATGCTGGAGGCCACCCAAAAGTGGCTGGCCGAGCCAGCTCTGCCCATGCTCGATCTCTACTGCGGCTACGGTCTTTTTTCGCTTTCTCTACCCCGCAGCGGTCCCACCTGGGGACTGGAACTATCCGGAGAGGCCATCCTCTGGGCTCGTCGCAATGCGCGGCGCCTGAAAAGAGACAAAGCCAAGTTTGAGCCCTGGGACCTGGCCACCATGGAAATCCCGCAGCGCCGCTTCCCGGCAGGGTCGTGGGTGGCGGTGCTCGACCCTCCGCGCAGCGGAGCCCCGGCGGAACTGATCAAGCATCTGGCGGAGATGCGCCCCAAGCGCGTCATGCACTGGATCTGCGACATCAACGAATTCGAAGATCAACTGCGCGGCTGGACGCAAAACGGCTATCGCGTGACGGAAGCGCTGGCCCTGGACATGTTCCCAGGCACCAACTCCCTGGAGTTAGGACTGTGCCTGGAGCCAGGAGGCCGCCTGCGAAGCGCGAAACCCAGCCATCTCATCAACAAAGCAGGGACACCGTCTGAATGCATACCGCCGAAAAAACCCGCCACTTCACGAGCTACATCAACGGCCAGTGGACCAAGGCCGAAGCGTCCAAAACGCTAGAGAACATCAACCCGGCCACCGGCGAATCGCTGGGGACCGTTTTCCTGGTTGGCCGCGAGGAAGCCAGGCAAGCCATCGACGCAGCCCACAAAGCCTTTGAAGGCTGGCGCGACACCCCCGCCCCCAAGCGCGGCCAATTGCTCTTTAAGGCCATGCACCTGCTGGAGCAGCGCATCGAAGAAGTGGCACTGGCCCTGCACCTCGAGGAAGGCAAACTGCTGGCCGAGGCCCGCGGTGAGGTCCAAAAGTCGCTCAACATTATGGAGTTCACTGCCGGTGAAGGCCGCCGCATGGGCGGCCATACCATGCCTTCAGAAATGTCGAATACCTTTTGCTACACCCTGAAGCAGCCCCTGGGCGTGGTCGGATTGATCACCCCCTGGAACTTCCCGGTCGCCATCCCCATCTGGAAGATGGCCCCAGCTCTGATCGCCGGCAACACCGTCGTGCTCAAACCGGCGTCCAACACCCCCTGGACAGCCGCTCTGATCGCCGAGATCTTCCACGAAGCCGGCTTTCCGCCGGGGGTGGTCAATATGGTTTTGGGACCGGGCAGCAGCGTGGGCGATGAGATTGTCAACAACTCCAAAGTGCGCGCTCTTTCTTTCACCGGCTCCAATCAAGTGGGCCAGGATCTCTACAAGCAAGGCGCGGCCCGTGGAGTCAAAGTCCAATGCGAAATGGGCGGCAAGAACCCCATCGTCATCCTGGAGGACGCCGACCTCGACCTGGCGGTGGAAGCCACCGTCCAGGGCGCCTTCGGCTCGACCGGCCAGCGCTGTACGGCCACCTCGCGGGCCATCATCATCGACAGCGTGGCCGACGAGTTTGTGCGCAAACTGGTGGCTCGCACCAAAGACTACCAGGCCGGGCGCGACCTCGGTCCGGTGGTGGACACCGCCCAACTCAAAGAAGTCCTGGAAGCCATCGAGCAAGCCAAAAAGGACGGCGCCAAGTGCTTGAGCGGCGGCAAACGAGCCGAGGACGGGGAATTGACCAAGGGGTTCTACGTGGAACCGACCCTCTTTGACCACGTCGACCCGAAGTCGCATCTGGCCCTGGAAGAAGTTTTCGGACCGGTGCTGGCCATTTTACGCGTAAAGGATCTGGATGAAGCGCTGGAGGTCGCCAACAGCGTCCGCTACGGACTCTCCTCTTCGATCTACTCGAAGGACTCCAATCGCATCTTCAAGTTCCTCGACCGCATCGAAACCGGCATCACTCACGTTAACAGTCCCACCATGGGCGGCGAAGCGCAGTTGCCTTTCGGCGGCGTCAAAGACACCGGTGTGGGCGCGCGCGAACAAGGTGCGGTCGCCATCGACTTCTTCACCGAACTGAAGACCGTCTACATCGACTACACCGGACAGAAGCGCGACAGCAAGATCTACTGATGGATCAATACCCCCTGGGCTTGCGGGTATGGCTGGCTCAGATCTTGGGTTCGATGCTGCTGTGCGCGGGCGTAATGTTCGGACCCGCCGACAATCTCGCCCGCGCTCTGGCGGTGGGCGCCTGTGCCAGCAGCCTGGCTAGCGCCCTGGCCGGCTTTCGCTACCCGGGTTGGCCCTGGCTGAGCGCGGGCCTGGCCTGCAGCCTGGCCGGCCTGTTGCGCCAACACTACCAACTGGATGATTGGCCCTGGCAACTGAGTCTGGCAGTAGCTTCGCTGGTTGCTTACGTCGTCTTCTGGCCGGTCGCCCAGGGCACTCTCATCCATGTCTTCAACGTAGAAACTCAGGACTACGAGATGCCCCCCGGCAGCAGCCAGAGTTCCTTCCTGGGCGGACTCAACGTTGCCCTCTACAGCGCCATCGCTACTCCCGTGGCCCTGCTCCTGCTGGGCGCTTCCATCCAGTGGTTCGCCGGACTGGCCTGGTTCTTTTTGGCGATCTGGCTGGCTCACGCCTATCCCGGCACTCGCCCCGAATGGCATCTGCTGGGAAACCTGTGCGGACTGGCCCTGCTCTCCAATCTGGTAGGAACTCCCCTGCTGCCTTTGGCGCAACCCTGCCTGCTCACGGTCGACAGCTTCTGGCTGGTCGGCCAATCGGCCGCATGGACCAGTATCGGGGTCTGGTGCGCCCAATGGCATCACGGCTATTTGACACGTCCGCGAGGAGTTGTTTAGGATGCAACCGTGAAACGTCCCCCTCCCGCGCGTAACGATACTGAGCTTAGCCTCAGCCCCGCTATGGAGGACTACCTGAAGTCTATTTATCGCCTGGAAGAACGCCACCAACGCGTGACCACCCAGGCCCTGGCCGAACGCCTGGACGTCGCTCCCGCTTCGGTCACCAGCATGGTCAAGCGCCTGGCCGAACGCGGGCTTCTAACCCACGAACGCTATCGAGGAGTGGAACTCACGGAAGCAGGCCGTCTGGTGGCCCAGGAGATGATCCGTCATCACCGCCTGCTGGAACTCTACCTCACTCAGACGCTTGGATTTGCCCGGGACCAGGTGCACGCCGAAGCGGAACGACTCGAACACTTCATCTCCGAGCAGTTTGAAGACCGCATTGACCAAATTCTCGGGAGACCGACCTGCGACCCGCACGGCTCCCCCATTCCCAGTCGCCCCGGACAGGCACCGGTGGGTCTCGAAGGCGAGCTCACCAGCATGGAGCTGTTCCAATCGGGGTGGGTCTTGCAAGCCCCCCCCTGCCTGAAGGAGATCGGCTTGATTCCGGGAGCGCGCGTGACCGTGCTGGGCAAACCTCAAGGCGCCAAGGTTCACTTGCGCGTGGAAGCTGAGGAGTATCTCGTCGAATCCGCCCGTTGTCAGGAAATTATCGTCAAGCGCGATTGATTAAAACTCGGGTGGAGGCGGCGGGGCAGGGGGTTGCGGTCGGGTGGACGTAACGCCTACCCCCTCTTCTTGGGGAACTTGGGGCAGAGATCGTGTCAGCCAGTAAGCATCCAGTCCCGCCAGTCCCCATACGATAAAGCTGCTCAAACCCAGGCCGCTCAGCACGACCACCTGCTGCAGATCGATAGGAACCTCACCGGTTGGACTCATCATTCCGTCCATCGCCTTGCCCACGTTCAACCCGAAGACGAGAAGGATGGCGAGCAGAATGACACCGAAAACACCGGCCCAGACCACTCCCCTCCAGGGGCGGCCGAGCACAAAATGACCGCTGCCGGGAAAGACCAGCAGGCTCAAGGCAACCACGGCCATGGTCTTGGGGGCACTTTTCATACTCGAGATCCTATCACACGGGCCTGGCGAATACCAAACCCGCCTCAATTTCGGCGCTGGACGCCAGCGGCGACCGTCCGTGCGCTGAAGCCATCGCGGCGGCCACCGAGGGAGCCGCGAACGAGGTGCCGTGAATCTCCTGGCCAGCCACCAGGTATCCACCCTGAGCCAGTAGGGTCGAGCCTGCGCCGTTGTAAACTGCTGGCTTACCGCCTCCCAGGGCGCCCACCACCGTGGTTTCCGGCGTGACCAGATCGCTGAGCGTGAATCCCGGAGCCCATCCCGCCATCTTGCCATCATTGCCGGCCGCCACCACCACCGAGTTGTGGTCCGCCTCGAAGTCACGGACCGCCTGGGCAAACTCTTGACGGGCCGCCTGCAATCGGGGATCGTGAGTGGTTTGACTGGCCATCTCCACCAGCCCTTTGGGATAATCCGCACCGAAAGCCTTATTCAACTGAACGGTGGCTTGTTCAGAACTGCCCGGGTCTTCAACCATGCCCAGGACGGCCGCGACACACAGCGCGGGGGTGCTGCCCACGGAAAAATTCATGGCCACATTGCGAGCTCCGGCTTCGCTCACGGCGAGCAATCGCTGAGTCGCGCTGTTCAAAGCCATGAGCCGGGTGGCGACCATCGACTCGGCCAAATGGTGACGAATCTCTTCCGGGTTCTCGGCTGTGCCCCAGGCTTCCACCAGAGCGCCCAATTCGGCCTGACGAGAGTCGGCCGGATCCTCAAAAGGCACCGCCAGCAGTTGGCCCGTAAATCCCTGTTGGCGAGCGACCTGGGCAACCAGGGAACCATGAGCGCCGGAGCCCTCGAAACTGTCGCACAATACCAGGGAACCAGGCTGCTCTTTTAATGCCTGACGCAATCCGGGTAGGAGACGCTGTCCCAAGGAGTCCAAGGTTCGCATAAGCTACTCTTAGCAGCTCCAAGTGAACCCGGAATGAACGAAAGTTTGCTCTTTAGACGATGCGGCGAGGGTTATAACCGCGGCGCGAGCGAGGCTGCAGTTTAAAGGTCTGCACCACCTTGCCGTTGCGCACGCGGGTGTTGGCCTTGACCTGCAGTCCCTGCGGAGGAGTGGCCGAGGTGCCCCGAATTAAGAAAGCGTCGGAAGAGCGCTCGCGGCGGCCGACGCGGCCCAGCAACTGCTCAATCTCGGCCACACCAAAGTGGTCGGCATCGGTGATCACCACCAGATCCGCCATGGGCACGTCCAGACCGGAGCCGACCAGATTGGTGGCAACCAGCACGGCTGGAGCGTTCTGGCGAAACTGGCGCATCATGGAGACGCGGTCCTCGCCGGCGCCGGCCGAAGCCTTGGGTCCCTTGCCGCGGAAGCGCTTGCGATGCTCGGCCGAGTCGGCCATTTCGCCGTGTAGGATAGACACCGGCACATTGTAGCGGTCGTGCATATATTGGCCCATGATGGCCACCCGGCTGCGCGTGCGGCTGATGACGTAAATTCGGCTGCCCACGGCTACATGCTTGTTGATCAATTCGTCGGCGCGCTCCAACTGACGGAAGGGATTTTCGCCCCACTCGCCCCGTTGTTCGTGCACTTCGGTCTTGGGAGAGTCGAAAGGCATCTGGGTAAGCACGACAGGGTTGTCCATGGCGCCCTCGCGGCGCAGGAAGCGACCCACCGCATCGGGAGTCGCCGTCACAAAAATCGTGGGCGTTTTGACCCCGTGCAGGTAGCGCAGATCTTCTTCTTCGTCAAAGGCGTTGACGTCGTCCACCACCACCAGGCTGGCATCGTTGAGCATCCAGCGATAGCCGGAGTTCTGCAGGAGCAGGGCGCTGCCAACCACGATCTGCACTTTGCCGTCTCGAATTTCGTCGAACTGCTCGCGGCGCGTGCGCGGCGGAATACCGGCGTGCATTTGGGCAACTTCCAGGTCGGTGTCTCCCAGGCGCTCTTCCAGGTAATTCGCCTGCTGGCGAGCCAGGTCGCGAGTGGGCACCAGCACCACCACGAAACCTCCGGCGCGCAGCACGTGCCCGATGGTGGTGCGGAAAAAGACTTCCGTCTTACCCGAGCCGGTGGGGGCTTTCAGGAGAATACGCTTCTCGCCCGCCTCGAGGCGGGTGCCTAACTCCTCGATGCCACGCTCCTGATCGGCGGTGAGCTTAAATTTCTGTCCGGTGGGCACCAGCTCGCTGTCTTCAGCGACCCTCTGAACGTTTTCTTCGATGACTTTCCAGACTTTATTGGCTTGCAAACTGGGCATGAAAGATCCTTAAGTGAGAATGCCGGCCACTATATCACCGTCGCCTCAATATTGTCAAAACGCCCTAGTCGCGTCCCAAAGGGGGATGAGGGAAATGAAGGGGATTCTGGAGATACAAAAGCTTAAAAACCTCATCTCCCCATCCCGCCGGATTCCCCGCATCCCCCTTGCTGGGATCAGCCACCGCCGCCGAGGACAGAATGAAAGGGGGGTTAGGGTGGAGTGTCAAAGGGCGTCGCCGCCCGTGGAAACTTAGCTTTGGAGAATCAGCTGTGGCCGTTCGTGCTGTCAAAGAATCGGTTCGGGTCATCCTGCTCACCGGCACTTATCGTGTCGAGGGCTACATCCACGTGGTTCCGGGCGGAAGACTGCTCGACGAAGTGAACAAGGAGCGGGAGTTTATCCCCGTTACCAAGGCATCTATTTATGCCCTGGACGGAGATGCTCCCCTGGACACGCTGGATTTTGTTGCTGTCAACAAAGCCCAGGTGGTCATGATCGCTCCCGCTGCCGCGAGTTGAAGCCGCACCGGTAAGGAGCTTTGGCGGGCCTGTCAGGGACTGCTCCAAAGCCCTAAACACCAGGAGGAACCGATGATTGTTCGCTATTTAGGTCATTCCAGTTTCTGGATCAGCTCGGGGAAAGCGACTTCAGTAGTAATCGACCCGTATGGGACCCACATACCCTACAACTTCCCGCCCTTGGAATCCGACGTGGTGGTCATCTCTCACGAGCATCGTGACCACAACGCCGATTACCGGGTCAACGGCAACCCCATGCTGGTCAAGCGCACCCACGACTTTCAATGCGAACAAGAGGTAATGGTGCAGCGCACCAAGGAAACCCTGACCTTCCACGGCCTGCCCACCTTTCACGACAACTTCAACGGACGCCGCCGCGGACCGAATACCGTCTGGCACTGGTATTGGGAAGGCATCCACTTCGCCCACCTGGGCGACTTGGGCCACCTGCTCACCGATCAGCAGCTGAAAATCCTGGGCAAAGTGGATGTGCTTTTCTGCCCGGTGGGCGGCAAAATCACCTTGAATCCAACCGAAGCCTCACTGGTCATCTCCCAGCTCGAGCCCCGGCTGGTCTTCCCCATGCACTATTTGACACCCCAGATCGAAAAGCTGGAACTGGCCGAATTCACCCTCAAGGACTTCGCCGCCAAAATGAGCAGCGTGGAAGACGCTGCCACCATGGCCATGGAAATCGAGTTGGCGCGACTCCCAACCCAAACAAAGGTAATGATGTTAAGACATGAGTAAAAAAACCCGCTATCTGTTCGTCACCGGCGGCGTCGTATCGTCGCTGGGCAAGGGCATTGTGGCCAGCTCGCTGGGCACCTTGCTCAAAGCCCGGGGACTGAAGGTGACCATCCAGAAGCTTGATCCTTATATCAATGTGGACGCCGGCACCATGAACCCCTATCAGCACGGCGAAGTCTTTGTGACCGTGGATGGGGCCGAGACCGACCTGGACCTGGGCCACTACGAACGCTACATCGACGAGAATCTCAAAGCCAAGAACAACCTGACCACCGGCAAAATCTACAGCCAGGTTATCGAGCGCGAACGGCGCGGTGACTACCTCGGCGACACCGTGCGCGTGATCCCCCACATCACCGACCAGATCAAAGAGTTCATCCACCAGGTAGCCGTCGACAGCGATGCCGACGTAGCCATCGTGGAAGTCGGCGGCACCGTTGGTGACATCGAGAGCCTGCCCTTCCTGGAGGCCATTCGCCAGTTCAAAAACGATGTGGGCTACGAGCGGGTGATGTATCTGCACGTCACCCTGCTACCTCACCTGGGCGCGGCCGGCGAGCTAAAAACCAAACCTACCCAGCATTCCGTCAAGGAACTGCGAGCCATCGGCATCGCCCCGGACGTGCTGGTGTGCCGCACCGAAAAGCCTCCCGGACAGGAGCACATCCGCAAGATCGCCCTTTATGGAGATGTGCCCACCAAAGCCGTCTTCGCCTGTCCCGATGTAGCCAGTATCTACGACGTTCCGCTCATGCTGGAGCAAGACGGACTGGGGGACTTTACGGTGCAGCGCCTGGGTCTGCAGTGCAAGCCGCCGGACCTGGAAGCCTGGAAGATGATGGTGCGCCGCATGAAGACGGCTACCGACAAGGTTCGTATCTGCCTGGTAGGCAAATACGTGGAAATCAAAGACGCCTATATGTCGATCGCCGAGTCGCTGCAACACGCCGGCATCGCTGCTGGCTGCCAGGTGCATATCGACCGTCTGGACGCGGGCGAGTTAGCCTCCGGCTCGGGAATGGAGACACTACGCAGCGCCCACGGCATTCTGGTCCCCGGCGGCTTCGGAGCCCGCGGCGTGGAAGGCAAAATCCGCGCCATTGAGTTTGCCCGCAAAGAGAATGTGCCCTACTTCGGCATCTGTTATGGCATGCAGTGGGCCGTGGTTGAATTTGCCCGCAATGTATGCGGACTCAAGGATGCCAACAGCACCGAGGTGGCTCCTGAGACGGAAAACCCGGTGGTGTGGGCCATGGAAGACCAGAAAAACATCGAAAAAATGGGCGGCAGCATGCGCCTGGGCGAGTACGACTGCAAGTTTACCCCCGGTACGGCCGCTCACAGGGTCTACGAGGCCGACACCGTGCGCGAGCGCCATCGCCACCGCTACGAGTTCAACAACGCCTACAGACAGCAATTGACGGACAAGGGGCTGGTCATCTCCGGTCTCAACCCCGAACGCGACCTGGTCGAGATTATAGAACTCAAAGACCACGCCTGGTTTGTTGCCTGCCAGTTCCATCCCGAATTCGGCAGCCGCCCCTACCGCGCCCACCCTCTCTTCCGCGGCTTTGTAGAAGCAGCTTTGAAAAGGGCAACGGCCGGGCGTACTCCGGCTACTGTTTGAAGTGGGGGGGTGTTATGGTTGACAAACCGGTAGCGCTTCAGTAGAATCCGCCGGTATCTCTGTTCGACCCCCAAGGACGAATCGAGAGCAGGTAAAGCAAATGCAAGTTGGTATCGGCGATATTCGCAAGAGCAAAGGGTTGGCCAAGTCGTTCGACTGGGACAGCCCCTATAAGCTCGAAGGAATCCATCTCGAAGGCCCACTCAAACTCGACCTGAAAGTTACCAACGCGGGCAGCCGCGTAATGGTGACGGGACCGCTCAAAGCCGCGGTGCATCTACCTTGCACCCGCTGCTCTGAGGATCTTGTTTTCCCGCTGGAAATCGACTTGGAAGAAGAATTTCTCCCGGCCCACAGCGAGGAAGCGATGACCCGGGCCAAAGATCTGCTGGATGGTACGTTCACTTTTGAGGACGATAAAGTAGAGCTCGACGAGCTTCTGCGCCAGGAAATCGAAGCCGCGTTCCCAATTCAAGTTTTGTGCACGGACAACTGCCGTGGACTTTGCGAGCAGTGTGGCGCCAATCTCAACCGCGAAGCTTGCCACTGTGGCCCGGAAGAATCCGATTCTCGCTGGGCAGCTCTAAGAGATTTGACGAGCGGGACAACCGTCCCCAAGTCAGCTAAGAAACCGAAGAAATAGGAGGCTCACCACCGTGGCCAATCCAAAATGGAAACTTTCCCGTATGCGGACCCGCCGCCGGCGCTCTCATGATGCTCTGACGGCGCCCAACGTGGTGAACTGCTCCAGCTGCAAAGCGCCCACGCTACCGCACCGGCTGTGTCTGTCCTGCGGCACTTACGACGGCCGTCAGGTCATCCAGCTGAAGCAGGACGAAGCGGGCGACTCTTCTAACTAGCCCGGCGTGACAACCGAGCACCCCAACTCACCCCAAGGCTACAAGACACCCGTCGGTATCCTTGGGGTGGGTCATTTTGTCCCGGAAGAGATCCTGACTAACGCGGAGCTGGCCAAGTTCGTTGACACCACCGACGAGTGGATTGTCAGCCGCACCGGTATTCGCGCACGCCGCCGCGCTACTCCCGAACAAGCCACCTCCGACCTGGCCATCGAGGCCGGTCGCAGGGCACTGGAGGCTTCAGGCACCCGGGCCGAAGACATCGATCTCATCATCGTGGCCACCATGACCCCCGACTGCCCTATGCCGGCCACTTCCTCGATTGTTCAATACAAGCTGGGGGCCGCCCGCGCCGCAGGATTTGACCTGAACATCGCCTGCTCAGGGTTTGTATACGCCCTGATCACCGGCGCCCAATTTGTGGCCAGCGGCACTTTTCGGCGCGTGCTGGTCATCGGGGCCGACTGCATGACCCGGCTCATGAACTGGAAAGACCGCAGCACTTGCGTCCTCTTTGGCGATGGAGCCGGGGCGGTCGTGCTGGGGCCGGTAGCGGCTGGCTACGGAATCGTGGGAATCCACGCGGGTGTAAACGGCGCCGGCGGGCCCAGCTTGACCGTCAACGCCGGCGGCAGTCGCCTGCCCAGCTGGAGTGTAGGTCTGGATCCCGCCGATTTTTACCTCAAGATGGAGGGACCGGAAGTCTTTCGTTTCGCCGTTTCGGTCATGGGCGAAGCGGCCCTGAAGGCCCTGGACAACGGTGGCCTGACTCCCGAGCAAGTCGCTCTGTTCATTCCCCACCAGGCCAACGCGCGCATCATCGAGGCCTCACGCAAACGCTTAAACTTACCTCCGGCCCGCGTCTTTTCTAACGTGGAGAACTACGGAAACACCTCCTGTGGCTCGGTGCCGCTGGCGCTTTCCGAGGCACTCGAGCAAAATCGCATCCAAGACGGCGACCTGATTGTGCTGGTAGGCTTTGGCGGAGGCCTTTCCTGGGCGTCCGCCGCCATTCGCTGGGGCGGACTGCAAGATTCATGACGAGCGAGGAAGTGTCGATGGAACTACAAGGTCAAAAAGCCCTCATCACAGGTGCAAGTCGCGGCATCGGAGCCGCCATTGCGCTGGAACTGGCCAAAGGCGGCGCCGAAGTGGCCCTGCTGGCGCGCAGCCTGGAGGGCCTTGAGGGCAGCGCGGCCGCCATTCGCGAAGCCGGCGGCACGGCCCACTGCTTCGCAGCCGACGTCGGCGACGGGGTCCAGTTCGAAGCGGCCATCGGCCAAGCCCACAAGCAAATGGGCCGTCTCGACATCCTGGTAAACAATGCCGGCATCACCCGCGACCGCCTGATCATTCAGATGAAGGATGACGACTGGGACCAGGTCATGCAGGTCAACTTGCGCAGCGCCTTTGTGGCCTGCAAAGCGGCCGCCAAAATCATGCTGCGCCAGAAGTCCGGCCGTATCATTCAGATCAGCTCCGTCATTGGCGTCATCGGCAACGCCGGCCAATCCAACTACGCCGCTTCCAAAGCCGGCACCATCGGCCTGGTCAAATCACTGGCCAAGGAACTGGCCTCGCGCTCCATCACCGTCAACGCGGTCGCCCCTGGTTACGTTGAAACGGATATGACCTCGGTGCTGCCGGATAAAGTTCGGGAACAGATCCTGTCACAAATACCCTTGGGTCGAATCGGAGCAGCAGGCGACATCGCCCCGCTGGTCCGCTTCTTGGCCGGCCCCGGATCGAGCTATATCACGGGGCAGGTATTTCATGTAGACGGTGGAATGGTCACCTGATTTTGCGGGAGATCCCTAGGACTTCCCCCCAACTACTCATTCAAATAGGAAGCTGCCGCACACGGCACGCATTGGGAGAATTTACATGGCTAATGTTGCAGAACGCGTCAAGAAGATTGTAATGGAGCAACTCGGAGTGGAAGAGGAGCAAGTCACCGAGACCGCTTCTTTCCAAGAAGACCTGGGCGCTGACTCGCTCGACACCGTCGAAATGGTCATGGCCTTCGAAACCGAGTTCAAGATTGAAATTCCCGACGAAGATGCCTCCGGCATTACCAACGTCAAGGAAGCCGTCACCTACATCGACAAGCGCCTGGCCGGCGGCTAAAAGCCTCCGAACGGACGAAGGAGCCCAGACACGGACTTTCCGTGTAGGAAGTTTGCTCTCAGGCAAACTCCACCGGTCTTCCGTGTAAGAAGTTTGCGCAGCAAACGCCGGAGTTTGCTCTCAGGCAAACTCCAAGGGGCTTCTTTTTTCATGGCGGAAATCACTTCAGGCCTGAGAGCCATCCTCAATCATCCCCTGATCTACCGCGGCATGCAGTGGCTGGTTGGGGCCGAGCGCCTGCGTCGCCACGTTGCGGGTCTGGTCGAGCCCCGACCAGGGCTCAGGGTGTTGGATATCGGCTGCGGGCCAGCCGACTTACTGGCCCACCTTCCCGGAGTGGACTACGTCGGTTTCGACTCCAGTGCCGAATACATCCGGGCGGCGCAGCGCCGCTTCGGGACGCGCGGTCGCTTCTTTCAAGAGGAGCTGAGAGCCGATACCGACCTGGACCTGGGCACCTTTGACTGCATTGTCGCAGTCGGGCTTCTCCATCACCTGGACGACCAGGCGGCCGCCCAGTTGTTTCACCTATCCGGGCAGCGCCTGCGTCCCGGCGGTCGCCTGGTCACGGTCGACTGCTGTTGGGCTCCAGGCCAGCATCCGCTGGCCCGCTGGCTCATTTCTCGAGACCGCGGCCAGAACGTGCGCACTCCTGAAGGCTACCAAAGCCTGGCTCGAAACCAATTTGGACGAATAGACACGCAGGTCCATCACAAGCTGCTGCACATCCCTTTTAGCCACACCCTGATGGTCTGTCGGGTTCATGAAAATTTGAGCGTTTCCGGCTAATCTGCTGACGTGATAAGAGAGTTATACAGCCAACGACTGTCGGCTCAACAAAGGAAGGACACAAGTTGGCGCGCACGCCAAAAGCGCTTGGAAGCGATTGCCCCTGTTAATCAGTATGCTCGAGACATGCTGGAACTGGCCAAAGATACCGACCACGGAGGGAGAGTCAATTTTCGCTCCCTGAAAGAGGCCTACCAGGCCCGCTACCTCAGAGATGCTGGAGTTTGGACCGACCTCAGTCGCGGGCCTCAAGGTAGCGACTTTCTCGACGGAGCCCAACCTTGGGACCTGAAGACAGAGACCTCCAACCCGATCACGTCCAACGCAGGCTACTCCGACGAGCGCATGCACCAAAAAATTCAGAGCAAATTAGATCGCGGCATCCACGTTGCCATCGACCAAACCGCCCTGCATCCTGAAGACCGAGAACGCTTACGCAACCTGATCGCCAACCACTCTGAGTGGAGAGGCAAAGTTTTCGCCTTCGAGAGCCGAGCGACTCCCTCCACCATGCGCCAGTGGAGGTCCACCGGGAGCCGTTAAGGAAACTTCAAGTCGGTCATCAATGCCAGAGTAGCGTCCTGGGCTTCCTTGCTTTTCATGATCGAGTAGACCACGACGTGGCGCTTGCCTTTGCTGACACGGGAAAGCAAGAAGCCGAAGCCCCCGACCGTGCCCTCCTGAATGAAGGCGTTGCGGCCATCGGGCTGAGCGTATTGCTGGGCCTCGCCAAACTTCAGGCCGCGGAAAGCCGCTTCCGCCTCGGATTCGGCTGCCAGAGCGGCTACTTTGCTGCTGGCTTCGGCTTCCTCGGCAAAAGCGAAAATCTGCACCAGATAGTCGTCCGTTTCGATATGCAGGGCGCCGTCGGCGTCACAACTGACCTGACGCTTGCCGGGCACGATCAAAGTCACTCCCGACGAATGCACCCAGCCCAACTTGGGCTTCTGCACCCACTCCCTTGGAGCCGTCTGGGCGCCGGCAGGCAGCACAAACAAGAGAAGACCAAGCAGCAACCATCTCATCATAAAGAAAACTCCTTGTGGACCGCTTCGATGGCCATCCTCAGCTTGTCGGCCGGAATCAAACAACTGATGGTGATGTTGGAGTCAGTGCTGTGAAAAACTTCCACGCCCGCCTCGGACAAGCAGCGATGGGCGCGATGGGCCACCCCCGGGGTGCCGCGCATGCCGGCGCCGACCAGCGAGATCTTGGCGCACTCGTTGCGAATTTCGTAAGTGCAGCCCAACGCGTCCAAGAGTTGGCTGGCCTGGGCCAGATACTGGGTGCGAAAGATAAAATACATCTGGGGCCCGCACACGTTGACCAGATCGAGGTTGATGCCGCCCTCGGCCATCGCAGCCATCACCGCCACTTGCTTGCCCGAGGATTCGATGCGCACCTGAGACAGGCCCAGCATGTGAGCTACCGCCGTAACCACGCGAGTCTTTTCAATCGCCTCAGGTGGCGGCACGGGTGAGAGCAGTGTCCCGTAAGCATTGCCGAAGGTATTTTTTACCCAGACCGGCACATTGTGGTCGGCCCCCAGGTCCACCGCGCGCGGATGCACCACCTTGGCCCCCTCGCCGGCTAACTCACCCATTTCTTCAAAACTCACCTGAGAGAGAATGTGAGTCCTGTCACAAACCCGTGGGTCGGCCGTCATGACGCCATCCACATCTGTATAGATCTCCACCACCTGGGCCTTCAAAGCGGCTCCCAGCACCACCGCGCTGGTGTCGCTGCCGCCGCGACCCAAGGTGGTTACGCACAACTGGCTGTTGACCCCCTGGAATCCCGTCACCACCGGCACATTGCCGGCGCGCAGGCTGGCCATCAGGTTATCGGTGACCACGCGCAGCACCTGACCGTCCCCATGCACATCGGTGCAACGAATGCCAGCATGGAAAGCATCGAAGGCTTCAGCCTGATAACCCAGGCTGCGCAGGTGATGAGCCATCACCACCGTCGAGATGGTCTCCCCGCAAGCCATCAACAGATCCATCTCGCGCTTGTCCTGGTAAGGCTGGTAGGCTCCCACCAGCGAAAGCAGCGAGTCGGTGGCGTAGGGCTCCGGATGGCGACCCATAGCCGAAACCACCACCACCGGCGAGAGGCCTTTATTGAGCGCCTCGATGACCTTGTCGGCCACCCGCTGGCGACCCTCGGGGGTGGCCACCGAGGTGCCCCCGAACTTCTGAACGATGATGTTCACAGCAGCTTCATCTCCAGCATTTTGCAGGCGATCTGGACGGCGTTAGAAGCCGCCCCCTTGCGCAAATTGTCGGCCACCACCCAGAACTGAAGCCCGTTCTCGACGGACGGGTCGATGCGGATGCGCCCGACCAGCACGTCGTCCTGATGGGCCGCCTGCAACGGAGTCGGCCCCGGCCCGGCCTTGTGCACCTGCACTCCCGGCATGTTACGCAGCCGCTCTTCGGCCTCGGCCACCGAGCACGGCTTCTCCAATTCGAGATGAACCGACTCCGAGTGGCCGTAAAAAACCGGCACGCGCACACAGGTGGCGGTAATGCGCAGCTCGGGCAGACTTAAAATCTTGCGGGTTTCCTCCATCATCTTGCGCTCCTCCCCCGTGAATCCGTCTTCCAAGAAGGAACCGATCTGAGGCAGACAGTTAAAGGCGATGGGAGCCGGGTAAACCTTGTGACCTGCCTGCTCGCCGCGGGCCCAGGCCCGGGTGAGATTTTCCAACTCTTCAATGGCGTCTTTGCCGGTACCCGAGACGGACTGGTAGGTCGACACCGTCACGCGCTTCAAGCCCAGGTCGAGGAACGGCTTCAGAGCAGCCACCATTTGGATGGTGGAGCAATTGGGATTGGCGATGATCCCCTGATGCTGAAGCAGGGCCTCCGGATTGACCTCCGGCACCACCAGCGGCACGTCAGCGTGCATACGGAAACTGGCGCTGTTGTCAATCGAGATGGCGCCGGCCGCCCTGGCCCTGGGCACCAGCTTTTCGGATGCGATCTCGCCGCCAGCAAAGAGGGCAACCTGCACCCCCGTCCAGTCGAAGGTCTCAATGTCCTGAACCTTGAGCGTCTGACCATTCCAGGCGAACTCACTGCCGGCGCTGCGCGCAGTGGCCAGCAGATGCAACTGGGAAACCGGGAACTTTTGCTCCTGTAGAGAGGCGATCATGGTGGAGCCGACCGCTCCGGTGGCGCCGACGACGGCAACGCTGTAGCTCATGGGTCCTTCCTTATCCTTGCAACATCAGGCGATACCGTTCGCCCTTTTCAACATAGTGAGCGGCTCCGCGTTTGAGACGCTGGAGTTCGTCCGAGCGCAGCAGGCGAACCTGTTTGGCCGGCACGCCCAAATAAAGATACCCCGTTTGCAGCCGGGCGCCTTCCGGCACCAGCGTGCCAGCTCCCACCACCACTTCATCCTCAATCACGGCACCGTTGAGAACCTTGGCCCCGATGCCGATCAATACCCGATTGCCCAGCGTGCAGCCATGCAACACGGCCGCGTGACCGATCACGCAATCTTCGCCGACTTTCAGGGGAAAACCGAAATCCACATGACAGATGACGTTTTCTTGCAGGTTGGTCCGAGCCCCGATGGAAATTTCATCATTATCGCCCCGCAACACGGCGTTGAACCAGACCGAGCACTGCGAAGCCAGTTTCACCTGACCAATGAGCACGGACTGAGGCGCCAGAAACACGCCGGGGTATACTTCCGGGCTGTGTCCGGCGTAGTCTAAAATCATAATCGGCCCATTCCAAGGGGTTTTACGGGTTCCTGCAGGTTGAACAACCTGCCAGACAGAAAGGCGCGAGATGAGAAGGATTTTCAAGACGGGGGCCCTTGTTTTGGTGGCCTCCTCCTTATGGCTGGGGGGTTGCGGCAAGCCTGCCGAAGTCAGTGAGGCGAAAACCTACACCATTTACAAGCATAAAGTCGCGCTAACTCCTCCCAAAGACTGGAAGGTCAAGGAAGAAGCAGCGCCCGACACCAAGGAAAAAGAGGTGGCGGCCGTCGTCTTCACGCCGCCCACCGGTTTCGGCCACATCGCCGTCACGGTCACCGACAACATGCCGCAAACTCAAGAGTTTATGAACCAGTTAGGCAATGGGATCCGCGCTCGCAAAGGGAAGATCGTCAAAGAATACTACGAGCACAAGCTGGATGATCCCGACAAAGAAAACGCCTACTTCATGGAGTATGAACTACAAGACGCCGGGGTCGGCCATGCCCATCAAAAAGGCATGCAGGTGCAGATTTTCACCCAGGACAAAGTGCTCTACTCGCTGCTGTTCACTGCCGATCCAGAGGTTTATGACGCCAACAAGGCCACTTTCCTGGCCCTGGTCAAGTCCTTCGAAAAAGCGAAATAGCGCCTGAAAAGTCGGCCGCTTCTTTTTCAACTTTCCTTTCTCACGCTGGTCAGTGTGGCCAGCGTATGTCTGGTCATTTTGCTGGCCATGCGCGCTACCACCTACGAAGCCTTTCAAGGCCAGCAGCGCGCCCAGCTGACTTGGGCCCCCTTTGCTCAGGCTCGCGCCATTCGAGCCCAGGACCTGGCGCATCTGGGCCGATTGATGGGCAACGACGCCACCCTGGTCACCGCCTGGCGTCAGTCCGCCTCGCAAATCGAGGCTTATGCCCGGGCGGTTGCCGAGGAGCAGCCGCCCGCCCAGCTGGAAAAGCTTCGATTGGAGTGTCTCCCCAGTCTCTGGGACATCGCCCAGCGTCTGTTCCTAGAAAGCGACCCGGGCACAGCCGACTCGGAGCCTCACACCGTCGCCTACGGCTGCTACGCCGATCTGTTTTTGCTCTGCGACCCCGAAGGAGTGGTCATTCTCGAAGAAACCTCGCAGTCCGATCCAGAAAAGGAAGACTTCGGCAAAGTCTCAGTGCGCTTTCCCCTGGACCCCGCCAACGATCCGGCGCCCTGGCAGCGCAGCCTGGCCCGGGACGCCCTCTTCCAGGCGGCCGCCCGCGGCTCGATTAAAGCATCTTACTGGGCCTACGGAGCCTCGCACCTCTATCACGCTGTGGCCATCCCCTGCCCGATGGGAGTCATCATCCTGGGCGACCGCGTGGACCAGGAGATGGCCCGGCAAGCTTCGCAACTGACCGCCGGGGCGGAGACGGTGGTTCTTTTTGAGGGAGAAATGCTGGCCTCCAGCCAGGCCAGGACCACGGAAGAGCAGGCGAAAGCGGCGGCCGCCTGGACCCCCCAACAAGGTCATCGGCTCGAAGTCGACTGGGGAGGTCGTCCTTACCTGGCCGCCAGCTACCCCTTGGGCGAGGGCGCCTGGATGGTCTTCCTCAAAAGCACCCGAGAACTGGATGCTCTAACCCGTCAACAGTCCTGGTTGATTGCCGCCATGGTAGGACTCTCGGCGCTGATCTCGCTGGCCATTTCGGCGCCGCTGGCCCGGCGCATCGCCGCCCCCTTGCGCGCTCTCTCTCAGGCCATGGCGGGTGTAGGCCAGGGAGACCTGGAGGCGCGGGCGCCCGCCCAGGGACCTCTCGAGATCGTCGAAGCCGCCCAGGCCTTTAATCAGATGGTGGAGGGTTTGCGCCAAAAGGAAACCTTGGAAAAATTCGTCACCAGGCTGGAGCAATTGCGCAAATCGGCCGATCCCCAGGATCCTCTGGTACGCGACCAGACCCAATTCGGTAGCTATTTGATCACTCAACGACTGGGCGTGGGCGGGATGGCCACCGTCTACAAGGCCCTGCCCGCGAGCACGCTGGACGAAGCCGGCAAAGTCGCCATCAAGGTAATCCACCGTGCTTTCGCCCAGGATCCCGAGTATCAGCGACGCTTCCGCCGCGAGTTCGAGATCATGCAGCGACTGGAGCACCCGGGCCTGGTGCGCGTGCTGGAAAGCGGCGACCTGAACGGGCTCCTCTATATCGCCATGGAATACGTGGAGGGGGAAAACCTGCGCGATCTTCTGGAACGGCGCGGTCAGTTAGACCTCGCCACCTTCGTGAAGCTAGCCGGTCCGATGCTGGAAGCCGTCCAGGCCGCCCACCAGGCCGGAGTTACGCATCGCGACCTGAAGCCGGAAAACTTGATGGTCGGCGAGCAGGGCGTCAAAGTGATGGATTTCGGCCTGGCCACGGCTTCCGGCACAGCCCGCATCACTCTCTCGGGAGACACCGTGGGCACCCCTCGGTACCTGGCGCCCGAACAGTTCACCAAAGGTGGTGGAGACCACTCCGATCAGTACTCGCTGGGCGTCGTTTTCTACGAGATGCTCACCGGCGTCACGCCCTTTGTGGGAGAAAACCCCATGGCCGTGCTGCTAATGCACCTCAACGAACCCCCTCCCCGCCCCAGCAGCCTGCGCGCCGATCTCCCCGAGGCCCTCGAGAACATCCTCCTGCAAATGCTGGCCAAAGACCCTCGCGAACGCTTCCGCAACCTGCTCGAAATCAAAGAAAAGCTCGAGAGCCTGGTCAATCCTTGATCAAACGGATTCCGTCCGTTTCCAAAGCCACCAACTTCTGCTTATAAATCCCGCCCAGGGCGATCTTGAACTGCTTCTTACTCACCCCGAAATGGTGGTAGAGCAGATCGGGGTCCGATTTCTCGGTAAGCGCAAGGAAACCGCCGCTGGCTTCGAGCTTCTCCAGGATCTTGCGACCGACGTCGTCACGCCCCTGAATGCCCGGCGGCTGCAAAATCAGGTCGACCTTGCCATCCTCGCGCACCTTCTTGAGATACCCCGTCACTTCATCGCCAGAGCGCAGTGGCCGAAAGACCTCGCTGTGGTAAAGCACTCCCAGCCAGCGCTCATCCATGAGCGCCCGGAACCCCAGAGCCGTCTCCTCCACGATCCACAGACGAAAACGCTGCGTGTTGCGGAAATTGGCCAGGGGCTCTACGAAATTCTCGAGGCGCATCGAGGCGGCCGGCCGCCCGGTGAAGTCCATGTGCAAAAAGACCACCAGCACTTCACCCACAAAAATTTCGCGAGTCTGTTCTTCGGCCGGCAAAAACAGGTCCTTAGGCTGCCCCCAATCCAGGAAAGCGCCGGCCCGGCCGATGTCCACAACCCGCAAGCGGGCAAACGAGTTTTCTTCCACTAGGGAGTGTTTGGTTCTATCGGCGCGGGATCCTGGCTCCCGACCGTGGCGGGGGGTGGGCTAGACGCCACCGGCTTCAAAAAGCGCGAGTTCGCTCGCACGAAACAAAACTGACCCTCTCCGTTCTGCACCCGCAGCCAGGTATTGCCGTCAAAATCCTTCCACATGCTGCCGCCCACCGAGTCAGGTCGGGCCTTCAAGTGCTGACCCCTGGGAAACCGGATGACCACCGGCCAACCGCCCATGCGCCAGTCCAGATTCAGCAGGGCACCGGGCTCCTCATCGTTGGCCGGCCAGGCCGGACTCAGGTGTCCGCTTAACTCGGTGCAAGTCACTTCCCATTCGCACCAGGTATTTTCATTGCGCACCCAATAATCACCGCCCGCAAAAGGCTTGGGAGGGGTCACAGGCTGCGCCAGGCTCAATGCAGGGAAAAGCAACCAGAACAACATCCGCTTCATGAACAACCTCCAAGAAATTGAAAGTTATTCAACTGTTGGCTTTCGGCGGGAGGATTCCTTCCCGTCTCACGCGGAGGTGGCCAGGGCCTGACCCGCTTCCAAAGCCAACCGGTAGCCCAGCGGTCCCAGGCCGCAGATCACGCCGCGACAGACCGGACTCAGAAAACTGTGGTGGCGAAATTCCTCGCGGGCGTAGACATTGCTTAGATGCACTTCGAAGACCGGCACCGAAAGAGCGGCCACTGCATCGCGTAAGGCCACTGAGGTGTGCGTGTAGGCGCCCGCGTTGAGGACGACAAAAGCGAAGTTGCGACCTTCGTGCAGCCAGTCGATCAACTGACCCTCGTGATTGCTCTGACGGCATTCCACCATCAGCTGCAGCTGGCTACCCCAGGTGCGACACTGCTCTACCAGGGTTTCGTAGGTGGTCGTGCCGTACACGCTGGTCTCGCGTTGTCCCAGCAAATTTAGATTGGGACCATTCAGCACCAGGACTCTCATGCTAGCTCCTCCCAACAGCGCTCGACTTCCGCCAGACTCACGTCCGCGCAAACCCGGGCTTCTCCCGGACGCTCCAGCAGTACAAAGCGCAACTGGCCGTCCTGATTCTTTTTATCTCGCCGCAAATACTGCGGAAGTTCTTGAAAATCTAACTCAGGACGCTGGCAAGGCAGGTCATAGCGCCGCAACTGCTCGAGCAGCCTTTTCTCCCAGACCGGGTCCATCCCCAGCTTCCACTGGCTGAGGCGCAAGGCCGCGCGCAGGCCAAATCCCACCGCCTGGCCGTGATTCCAGCCCCCATACTGCTGGGCTGACTCAATGGCGTGGGCCAGCGTGTGCCCAAGATTCAGATGGGCGCGGATGCCCTGCTCCAGCGGGTCGGCGGCTACGACCCCAAGCTTAACCTGGCGGGAACGTAGCACCAGCTCTGAGCGCTCCTCCAAAGAGAGCGGATAGGCCAGATTCTCCAGAAACTCCCAGTGTCCGGGGCCATCCAACAGCGCGTGTTTGAGCACCTCCGCCATCCCAGCATTCCACTCCTCGGCTGGCAGTGTATCCAGCACGCGCGGATCCAGGTAAACCAGGCGAGCAGGATAGAAGGCTCCCACCAGGTTCTTGCCGGCCGATAGATCGACACCCACTTTGCCGCCCAGACTGGAATCCACCTGAGCCACCAGGCTGGTGGGCACCTGCATCAGCGGGATGCCGCGCAGGTAGGTGGCCGCCACGAATCCGGCCAGATCACCGACCACACCACCTCCCAGCGCCACCAGCCAGGTTTTGCGATCGATTTCCAGACCGGCCAGCTGGCCATAGAGAGCTTCCGCCTGAGCCAGGCACTTGCTGGCCTCCCCCGCCGGCACAACCAGACGC
>JALHOV010000002.1:28917-42900 GCA_022842865.1 Vulcanimicrobiota bacterium
CTGGTCGGCGGCAGCGTCGCCGGCGAGACGGTGACGCTGCTCGCCACCGGCACAATGACCCTGAACGGCGCCGCCTTCCAGGCCGGCCGCGCAGTGCTGCTGGCCTCCCCCGCCGGCACAACCAGACGCTCGGGCGCCCAGCTCAGGTCCTGACTGCGCTCCAGGTTGGAATCGCAAACCAGCACCCAGCGACCCGCCCTCAACCTCCGCAAAACCTGCGGAAGTGCTGCCAGAGCGCCGCTCTCCAGCTGCGTTGAAGAAAAATCAATCATGTCCTGGCCTTTTTCAAGTTATGCCTACTTTTCGAGGATTACACCGAGGCAAGCCGAACTTCAGCAAATGCCCCAGATTCCCGCTGCCCGCAGAAACGTCTATTTGGTGGGTTTTATGGCCACAGGGAAAACCACCATCGGCCGCGAGCTCGCTCGCTTGATGGGGCGAAAATTCATTGATGTGGATCAAGAAATCGAAAGACGCCATGAGTTGACAGTTGCCGAGATTTTTGCTCAGCACGGAGAGAAGACCTTCCGCCAGGCGGAAGAAGTCGTAGCCCTGGAACTGGCGGGAGAGACCAACCGAATCATCGCCACCGGCGGCGGCACCATCTTGAATCCCAAGATTTTCGAAGCTTTTGAGACCACCGGAATGCTGGTCTGCCTCTACACCCAACAGGACGACCTGGTGGACCGCATCCAGCGGACCGACAAGCGTCCTTTGATGAAGGGACAGTCCCAGGACGAAGTGCGCGACCGGATTGAGCGCATGCTCGAAGAACGCTCGGCCGTCTACGACAAGGTTCCGGTGCGCATCGACACCACTAATCTGACGCCGCTGTCGGCAGCCAAGAAAATTCATGACGTCGTCTCGGTGCGCAGTCGCGTGCAAAAAGTGCGGGACGCCCTGGGCGGGGTGCTTGACGTTACCTGAGCGAGTTCTTCAGAGCCCTCATCATCGGGGCCGACTCAGGCTTGTGACCGGTCCACCACTCAATAGCACACATGGCCTGATGCACCAGCATGCCGCAACCATCCAGAGTGCGCGCACCTTTTTCGGCAGCCTGGCTTAACCACAAGGTCGGACTGGGATTATAGACCAGGTCGCAGGCGATCACACCGGAGGGAAGCCGGGCCGGCCAGGCCAGCGGAACCTCGTGCTGGTTCGGCCACATGCCCACTGAAGTGGTCTGCACCACCACGCAGTCAGGCTCCAATTCGCTGGCCAGGTCCGTCCATCCAACCACTCTCTCCGACTCCTGGGCCAGGGCGCGAGCGCGTTCAGGGGTTCGATTAAAAAGCACGATTTCCGCGGGTCGTTGGCCTCGCACCTTGTGCAAGACGGCCCGGCAGGCCCCTCCGGCACCCAGCACCAGCACCTTGCGACCCTCGAGAGTGACTTTCAGCTCCTCCTGAAAACTGTCCAACCAGCCCTGGCCGTCGCTGTTATGGCCCTCCCAGCCCTGGTCCCTCCAGCGCAAGCAGTTGATGGCTCCGATGGCACGAGCCTCAGGGGTGGGGGAACAATGGGAAAAAACCTCTTCCTTCAGGGGCAACGTCAGGTTGATGCCCAAAAGATCGGGACCGGCCAGCTCTTGCAGCACAGAAGCAAGTTGTTCCGGCTTGACTTCGCGCTTTTCGAAATGCCAGGGCTGACCCAATTGGGCGTATGCGGCTTGATGAAGCTCAGGGGAACGGGAGTGGGCGACCGGGCTGCCCAGCAGGTAAGCCGACTTCAGCGGGCGCCGACCAGTAGTCCGACCTGCTCCAGCAGAGGCTTGAGAGTGGCAATCTCCGCTTCGCTGGCGCCGTACAGCGGCGCGCGCACTCCGCCCACCGGGAAGCCGACCAACTCGAGAGCAGCCTTCACCAGCACCGGATTGGTTGTGGCGAAAAGTCCCTTGAGCAAGGGAAAAATTTTCAGGTGAATGGCCCGCGCCTCTTGGACGCGACCGGCTTCGAAGTGCTCGACCATCGCGCGCATCTGGGGACCGACTACGTGTCCGGCCACGCTGACCACGCCTACACCGCCGGCTGACAAGATCGAGAGGGTGTGGGTGTCGTCGCCAGAGTAAATGAACATGGATTCAGGCTTCTCCACCAACCGGGCAGCCAGATCGCTGACTGGATCGACATCGGGGAGCGACTGCTTGACGGCCACAATACGCGGATGTTCGGCCAGCTTGGCCAGCGTCTCGGGCGCAATCTCCACGGCGGTGCGACCGGGAATGTTGTAAAGCATGATGGGCAGTGTGGTCGCTTCTGCAATTTCCAGGAAGTGGCGACGCTGCATGTCCTGAGTGGGCTTGTTGTAATATGGTGAAACCAGCAAGAGAGCATCGGCGCCGCAGTCGGCAGCCGCCTTCGAAAGCTCAATGGTAGAGCGAGTATCGTTGCTGCCCGTACCGGCGATCACTTTGGCGTTGGCCGGAATGGCTTCGCGCACCCCTTTGAAGAGTGCCTTCTTCTCGTCTTTGGTCAGGGTGGGACTTTCCCCGGTGGTGCCGCAAACGACCAGACTATCATTGCCTTGCTCGATCAAGCGCACGGCCAACTCTTTGGACCGGGGCAGATCCAGATCCAGGTTGTCTTTAAAAGCGGTGACCATCGCCGTGACGACTCGTCCAAAAGGTGGGCGCATGACTTACTCCTCGTTACTTACTGTGAGACTTCTTCGCAAGGTGCCTCGTGGGAGCCTGCGACCTGAGCCATGACTTCAGAAAAAGCGGGGGTATCCACAGCCTCCCCCTTAGAGGCAAAACCCTTGGCCGGTTCCGCGTTCTTCTTTTTGGGCTCGGGCTTCTTTCGGGGCTTGATGCCAATGCCCCAGATGGCGCCTGCGGTGGCCAGCGTGGGAGTGAGCAGCAGATTCAGCCCCAGCGTGTAAATGGACAGCCGAAAAGGACCGGGAAAAGCCGAGGCCAGCGCCGCGGCCAGGAAGCAAGCCAGCATGCAGCCGAGCAGGCCTCCACGCACCCCCTGATAGATTCCTTTTCCACGGGAGGGCTGCCAAAAGCGGCTTAAAAGCAAGAAACCAGCCATGAGCACCGCGGTTCCCAGCACTTTGATCATCTCTCAGGTTTTAGGGACCGGGCTGGTAATCCCTGGAGGTCAGGGACTGAGTTGCTGATCGACCTTGGCGCTGTCGGCCTCGACCCGGCCGTTGAGACGCGAAGTCTGTTCCATCAGAGACTCCACCAGAGTGCGGACCTCCGTCAGGTCGCTCTTTGGCGCCATCTGGGCTTCCTGCTTTTCTTGCATGTCGAAGACCTTATTCAGCAGAGGCGCCAGGTCGCCGCGGGTGAGTGCCTGGTCGGGAAGGCAGCCGGCCGACACCAGACCGTTCTGGCGCAGGGTGCGCACGGCGTCCTGGACCCAGAGCGGATAATCCTCCGTCATCAAAGGACTGGCTTGAGCGGCCAGCGGCGTGACCAGGAGCAAGACGGCAAGAAGACGTTTCATAATCACCTCTTCGGTCCGAGGGGAACAAAGCCTCCGGCGAGAAGATTGTGCATTCGATGCAGCAGGCCAAAACGTTCTTATGGGACCGCTACAAGGAGTTGGAAGCTCTTGGCGAGGGTGGCATGGGCAAGGTGGTCAAAGCCCAGGACCTTGGCCTGGACCGGGAAGTGGCCATCAAACGACTGCGCGTCGAAGTGGGCGATGCCGATAGCGCTCAACGCTTCTTGCTCGAGGCCAGGGCCACCGGCCAACTGGAGCATCCCAACATCCCTCCAGTCTATGAACTGGGCAAGGATGAAGATGGGCGGCCCTACTTCGCTCTCAAATTAGTCCGCGGCCGCAGCCTGCAGCAGTTGATCGCCGGACTGAACGCCGGCGACCTCAAACTGCACGATGAGTTCTCCTTCACTTTGCGTCTGCAGATCTTCCAAAAGGTTTGCGAAGCGGTCGCTTATGCCCACGATCGCGGCATTATTCATCGCGACATCAAGCCCGACAACGTGATGGTTGGCGAACTCGGAGAAGTCTTCCTGATGGACTGGGGCCTGGCCAAGGACCAGCAGGCCGCCGCCGGTGCGGACGCCACCCAGGCCGGACTCTTCATGGGAACCCCCATGTATGCGGCTCCCGAGCAGATCTCGGGCGAAACAGCCAGCCCTCAGTGGGACGTCTACGCGCTCGGCGCAACCCTCTACGAATGGCTTAGCCTCAAGCCTCCGCACTCCGGCACCAGCGTGCGCGACGTGCTCACCGCCGTGCTCACCAAAAAACCGACCGATCCAGTCTTCCACTTTCATCCGGTGCAGGGCCGCATGCCGGTCGAGATGAGCCGTCTGGTGATGAAAGCCCTGCACAAGGATCCCAAAAAGCGCTTTCAATCGGTGCGCGAAATGCTCGATGAAATCCAGAACATTCTCAACGGCGAAATCCAGGCCGTCTGCCCTTGCACCGTGGTCAAATCCAGCTTTCACGGTATCTCCCGCGTCCTGGACCGCTATCCGCTCATCGTCTTGCTGGTCATCCCCTGGCTGCTCTATCCCCTTTACGCCCTGATCATGGCCCTCTGGCATTATCTCAAAGCCGCTTGACCGGGGGCACTTCTGCCTCAGACCACGACGCCCTCGCCGCCTCTCCAATCGATCAGGTTGTGACTCAACATTCGAGAGCAACCTTGGGCTGGCCCCGAGGCGGGTTGGTTAGCGAGTAAGGATGTAGGCGTGTTTCTGCGGGGCGCCCTCGTCGATGTGGACGCCGCCCCGGTACTCGGTGGGAGTGCCCCACTTGTCCCCGATTATCTGGCCGTCGTCTTGCTTTTCCACGAAGTAGGCGTGACCGTTACCATAAACCACGGCGTGGTCGTGCTCTCCCACCTCGTCGACGCGGATGAAGTCGACGTGACGCTGCAAACCCAGATACTGCGGAACGTTGCCGCTGATTTCGCCGTCGTTGAGACTGAGCAGGGCCTGGCCATAGGTTTGGGCGCCTTGGTGACCCATGGCGAAGGCTCGCTTGGCCATGGAGGCATACGAGAGCGTGGCCAGCGACCTGGTTTCACTGGTTTCGCCGTGGTAGTGGGTGGCCGTAGCGGCCGCTTCCAACTCCGACGGGCTAATATTCTCGTGGAAGCCATCCCTCATAGTCACGTGGTAGCTGCCATCCGGCAATTTCACCACACTCTGAAAAACCTCGGCGCCGAACTCATGCATGGCCGCCTTGATCAAAGCGGTCGAGGCGCAGTTGCCCCGGTCCCGTTGTTGAAAGCTCCCGATCAAATCGTCGCTGATGGGCACCTCGCCCGAAAGCACCCGATCCAGCGCCGCCCCATCTTCGGGAGTAAACTGAGCGCCCACTTCCGGACTGGGAGCATTGGCGATTTGGTCCAGGTCGTCGGCCGAAATCGTCCCGTCCCGGTAGTTGCTGCCGTTAGCGAACGAGAAGAGGCCGGTGGGATTGGAGTTGCTGGCCACGTCGAAAGCATTCAGATAGTTGGGATTGGCCAGTAGATCCTCGGCCACACTGCGGAAAGGGTCGGGCGTGCTGCTGGAGTCCAGGGCGGTGTGCAGATCGTCCCAGTCAAACTTGTCGTTCTTGGACCCCAACTGGTCAAAGTATTGAAAGGCGTTCTGGCCGTCGTAGGCGGTTAGAAGATCGCTGCGAAGCGAGGAAAAACTGCCAAAATCGCCGCCCTGCTCGTTTCGCAAGGCCTGGTTCAAATCGTTGCTGCTGATAATGTGGTCGACCTTGGTGCCGGTGGCCACATCCAGCGAATTCATGAGCACCGGGTCGGCCAGCAAGGCCTGAGCGGAATCCCGAGCGGCGCTGGGCGCGGCCGCGTCTCCGGCCACCCGTTCCAGGTCGGAGACGCCGATTTTGCCGTCGTCGTGCCCTTGAGGGGAATCGAGCCGGTGGATGTTTTGCTGCAGGCCCTCGATGACGGCGAGGCGGTCGCTGGCCAGCTCACCGGAATAGCCCTGCAACTGATCGACCATGCTCTGGACTCGAAACTGGGGATGGAGAATCTGCTGGACGAAAGCTTGTCCCGGCGCGGTCATGGCGCCCAGCGAAGCGGCTACCGAGACCCCCATGGTGGTGGCCAGCAAGGCCGTCTTCAGTTTGGACCCTTTCTTCTTGAAGCGAGCCTCGGCCGGCGCCGAGATGTCGACCAGGTCGGTGGGCGACTCCGGCTTTTGATGTGCACAGGGAGGCCGCACCGGGGCGGAGCGCTGGAGAGGCGATCTCTGCGAAAGAGGACTTATCATGGTCAACCAGCATAGACCGCGTCCGATCAAACAGCGGTGAAATTGTCCTGACTCAAGTAAACAAAATGTTGCGGACTTCCTAGAGCGGATGCCGTTCCAAAATCAGGTGCTCCAAATGGTCCAGCGCCGCCCGGCCGGCGCCGCATTGCAGGGGCCGGGTCAAGGGACTGAGCAGGCGTGGCCAGGGCGGCGCGAGATGCGACCAGGCCTGCAAGCTGGCTACGATGGCCCCGTTGTGGGGATCCTTGGTCACTGCGAAGGTCTCCTGGCCGGCCTCCGGGTGTCCCTGCAGGGTTTCGTAGGCAAAGCCGCTGCGTAGCTCCTCCTCAATCACCTCGTAGACGCGGCTGGCAAAAAAAATGTGCACGCCCGGAACCAAATAATAGCGCAGCCCGACCGCATCGCCGACCTGCACGGGACGGCGCAACACTCCCCGCCCCAGCCTCGCGGGGAAGATGTCGTAGTGGCGGATGGCATCGGCCACCGTGCGGAAGGGACCGTCCGGCAAAGGAGGCCCGGGCGGCTCGACGGCTACGATACGCCGATGGAGATCGTGATAGCTGTAGCTTTGTGGGCCGGCTACGGTGACGGCCGCCACGGGGCGGGCCTCCCAGGCGCTCAAATCGTCTTGGGCGAACCAGGGCAAGAACATCAACAACTCCTAAAATGACAAAAACCGCCTGATTTCTCCGGCGGTTTTGTCTGTCTGGCTGCCATCCCCTACCAGACTACTTTGGACTACCCTGAGCGACGCAACGCCTTTCCTCAAAACGGCATTAAGATTCCCGTCGTTGCGCTTTCACCTCTCGGTTCTCAGGCTCACCCAGAGCCCAGGAGCATACGCTGCTCCTCGCGTTGCGTGGTAAGGTCTCCACGCTCCCCAGTCGGTTACGGCCCGACAGAGCCCCCTGGCCGCCTTCCTGCCTGCACCAGGATGCCAAACCCTTCAGTTCGGCCCAGATTGTGATTTCACCAAGTCACAACCGCTTGGGTTGACTCAGGTAAGCCAACAACCCCCAGGTCTACGCTCGCTGGGGCGCCGCTCGTGTCGCTGAGCGGGGCGTCGTCGGCGTCGTTACTGCCTCCGTGATTTGGATACTATGCGCACCACGCCAGGCGGGTCAATGGGGTTTCGCAGGCAAAGTCCAGAATTGTCGGCTCGGAAACCTGCCGTTTACATGCTATATTTTAGCCACCTATGGAAGCCGGTTTTCTCAACATCCTCAAGCCCCCGGGAATGACCTCCCACGACGTCGTCTATCGGGTGCGCAGGTTCTTTCCCAAGGGAACCAAGGTGGGACACCTGGGCACCCTCGATCCCCCGGCGGCCGGTGTACTGCCCGTGGCGGTGGGTTTTGCCACCCGTCTCATCTCGCATCTGCCTGAAGGCGACAAGGCCTACCTGGCCGAGATTCAGTTCGGCAAGCGCAGCGATACACTGGATGCGGCCGGAGTGGTCGAGGCCGGCGGACCGGTGCCCTATCCGTTGGACCTGTCCTCCCATTTGCTTCCCTTCCAGGGAACCATCATGCAGGTTCCCCCCCAGGTTTCCGCCTTAAGATTGGATGGCCAGCGCAGCTACGATCGCGCTCGCAGGGGCGAGCAATTCGAACTGCCAGCCCGCCCTGCCATCTATCATGGGGTGCAGGTCGTTCGCCAGACTTGCGATACGGCCACGCTGCGCGTCGCTTGCGGGCCGGGCACCTACATCCGTTCGCTGGCTCGTGACCTGGGCGAGAGTCTCGGCTGCGGGGCAATCCTGCGCTTCCTTTTGCGCCTTCAGAGCGGAGATTTTCACCTGCCCCAGGCCATTCGTCTGGAGGAAATCACCCCTCAGCAACTGCTGCCCTGGCACTGGCCCTGGCGCGACCAGAGCGCTCGGACTCTCGAACAATGGCCGCCTCCGAACGAGGCCGAGGGATGGCATGGTCTGGCTTTGCACAGCAAGGGGGCCGCACTTTACCGAGATGGGGTCAAGGTGTGGGCTCGCGAAGGGATCGTCGGTGGGACTGCGGCTTAAGAGCCAGCTGGTGGTCTTGTGTCTGACCCTGATGCTCATTTCGCTGGGCGCGCTCACCTATTTCCACCTGACCCTTTCCAGCCAGGATAATCTCATGCGCGGGGACCGCGACGGTCGCCGAGCCGCTCTACAGGCCTTTCAACAGGTCCAACTCTTCGTCCAGTCGAGTGCGGACGCCAACAATTTGATCGCCTGCTTGAGCGGACCCAAATCCAACGCCCTGGCGGAAAGCCTGCGCAAAACTCCAGACCTGATTCAATTCGATATCTTTCTTCCCGACGGCAGCAGCTTGATGAGTTCCGGCTCGGCGGCCATCGATGAACTCTCCTTTCATCAGGCGCTCTTCTGGGTCCAAAATCATCGCGAGAGCTACAATGAGATCTGGGGCTATCAGGACGGCAAGGTGGAACCCTTGGTGACCGTCGGTCCTTTCTACCGCGGACAGGTGGTTCACCACAGTTATCATGCCCTCTACCAGGATTCGGGATCCCTCGAAGGTCTCGTTCACGTAGCCATCAAGTTGCCCAAAGCCCCGTTGCGTATCAATTTCATCTTGCTGGGCTACCTGACCATCGCGGCCATTTTCCTGGTCAGCTCGGTTCTGGCCATCTATCTATGGGCCGAGTTCGCTCTCAACCGCCCCCTGCGCGGCCTGAACAACTCCCTGCAGCAACTGCACAATCTGGATCCGGCCGGCAGCAAGCCGGACTCGCTGCCCCAACCCAACGAACTTTCCCAAGCCGCACGTGCCCTCAATCACGTAACCCTGGATCTGGTCAAATACCAACAAGAGTTGCAGCAAAAAACCACCCACCTGGAACGACTCAACGAGGAACTCGAGCAGAAGGTGGCCGACAAAACGCTCCAAATCCGAGAATTTTTTTCGCTCATCACCCACGACCTGCGCGTGCCGCTGGCGGCCGTGGCCGGCTACGCGGATCTCATCGAGAACCCTCGCAGCGGCCAGCTGAGCGATAAGCAAATCCAGTATTTACATTCCATTCAGGTGGCCAATCGAGACGCCCAGGACCTGGTTCGCAATTTGTTGGAGGCGATGAAATACGAGTTCAGTCAACCGGCCATGCAGCCGGAAGAGTTCGATGTTGGTGAGCTAATAGGAGAAATCACGGAGCAGCTAAAAATCGACAACAAGCCCATCGAACTGGTGGCCGACCCCGGCCAGGATCTGTCGATCTGGGGAGATCGAGCCCGCATCGGCCGGGTGTTCTCCAACCTGCTCTCCAACGCTCTCCATCATGCCGGCCACGTCAAGATCGAACTGAGCGGGGAAGCCCGTTTCATTTCGGTAGTCGTGAGCGATCAGGGGCCCGGCATCGCGCCTGAAGACTTGCCCCGGCTCTTCGAGAAATTCAAGGGTTCCTCGTCCGGACTGGGACTCGGGCTGTACATCGTGCAGCGCATTTTGCATGACCACGGACAGGAGATCCAGGTCCAAAGCGCACTGGGCCAGGGCACCCAGTTCGCCTTCCGTCTGGCCCGCGCTGAAAGGGAGCAGTCCGTATGATACGTCTGGTGGTCGCCGATGATGTTCCGGTTTTCCGAGAGATGGTCGTGTGTGCTTTGGAACTGGAAGACGATCTCGAAGTGGTGGGCCAGGCCAGCAATGGGGTCGATGCCGTCGAGGCCTGCCGTCAGCATGAGCCCGACGTGATCATTCTGGACGTAGAAATGCCGCGCATGAACGGCGTGGAAGCGACCCGCCAGATCGTGGCCAACTGCCCTAAGACCCGGGTGGTGATTCTGACAGCCTTTGAGGACGACGGTCTGATACTGCAGTTAATCCAGGCCGGCGCTACCGGATATCTTCTCAAGGAATCGAAAACCGACGAAGTCATCCGAGCCATTCGCACGGCTTACGGCGGGGAATCGCTGATTGATCCCAAGGTGGCCCAGAAAATGATGCGCATGATGATGGGCATGTCGTCGCAGCCAACCGCACCACCCAAAAACGGCGCGGGAGACAAACTCGAGCAACTCACCTCTCGCGAGCGCGAAGTCCTGCGAGAGATAGGACGCGGCCGCAACAACAAAGAGCTGGCCGAGATCTGTCAGATCGGTGGCAACACCGTCAAGACCCACGTGGCCCGAATTATGCAGAAGCTGGACGTGCGCGACCGGGTAGAGCTGGTTCTGCTGGCGGTTCAGGCGGGACTTGTGGAAGAATAGTCTGCAAGGAGAACGAGAAGCGTGCGCCCTGATTGGGCTGGCTGGACACAGCCACTTCGCCTCCGAGAGCCTCCACAACTTGTCTTACGATCCAGAGCCCCAGCCCCGTGCCTCGCACCGAGGAATTCGGTTCGGCGCGGAAGTAGCGGTCAAACAGTCGGTCCTGGCTCTCGAGGGGGATACCCGGACCCTCGTCACTGACTTCGACCCAGGCTCGCTCGCCCTCGCCTGGGTGGAGTCTCACCGAGATGGTTCCGCGCCCGTACTTGACCGCATTCTCCAACAAATTGGCCAGCACCTGACGCAGGCGCATCTCATCGGAATGCACCAGGGTGTCGGGAGGAACGGCGTTGATAAATCGATACAAATCGCGCTTTTTGACGTGCAGATTGGCTTCGACCTGGGTCAATTCGCGCTGCACCAGTTGATGAAGATCGATCGGCTCCCAACGTAACGACAGCGTTTGGCCTTGCTGGAGCGCAGCGGCGTCCAGGTAATCCTCTACCAGGCGACGGGCGCGCAACAGCGAAACTTCCATGTCCTTGAGAAGATCCGGATTGGGCGGGTCATTAAGCCGCCGATTCAGCAGAGCCAGGCCGTTCTGCAATACGGTCAGCGGCCCCTTAAGATCATGGGAAGCGATGGATACGAACGCAGCCATGGCGTTCTTCCAGGCCTCCATCTCCAGGGCCCGCATCTGATCCTGATACTGGGCGCGCATGGCTTCTTCGCGCTGACTGAGCAGTTTGGCATTCTCGATGCAGATGGCGGCCTGCGACGCCAACGAGGGTAGCACTTCTCGGCACCAGGGGCTGAACCGATTGATGATGCGGCTGTCCAGATAGAGCACGCCCTGCATTCGATCCTGCACAATCAAAGGTTCGCATAGAATGGATCGCAGACCAAACATCTCCACGCTGTGGGATGGATTGGGCTCCTTGAGGGCATCCTGACTGTGGTGGGTATTCCCGCCCTCGAGCACCTTGAGGATGGCCGTGCGCGATAGCTGGAAATCCTCTTCCAACAGTTCTTCCGCCCCCAGGCGATAGGACGCGCGCACCTGCAGGCGTCGAGCCATCGGCAAAGACGTATCCGGGTCGAGCAGCAGCAGATAGCCCCGCTCTGCCTTCATCATTTCCACGGCCTGGTTAAGAATGTGTTGCAAAAGCTGGTCCAGGTCGAGCACCCCGGTGATGGACCGGGTCACTTCCAAGAGTCGCAATATCGGGTCTACGGTAGAAGACATTCGAAAGTGTGTTCCGTGAATTTTCTTCACCTCCTCGTGGCTAAGAAAAACCTTTCGCGCCGAGTGCGGGCGTTGCCGTGGAAAGGAGACCGGGGGGACCAGGGTCATGGAGACGACTCCCGTCCCGGCGCCAACTCGAGTCCAACTAAAAATTCGCCCACGGAAAGCTGTCTCCAAAATCCCCCGCTTCCCCCGGGTCCCCTCTTCCAAGGCCAAGCATCTGCAGCACGCGTGAGTAGGAGGGGGTTACAGGCCTCAAGCTAAGACATGAGGATGCAACGCCCTGAAATTTTGGCTCCGGCCGGTAGTCGCGAAGCGCTAGAGGCCGCCCTCAAGGCCGGCGCCGATGCCTGCTATTTTGGCCTGGACGAAGGCTTCAATGCCCGGGCCCGCGCCACCAACTTCCCCATCGACGGTCTCTCGGAGGTGGTGGAACGCATCCATGCGGCTCGGGCACGCGCTTACCTGACTCTCAACGTGCTGGTTTTCGAGAGCGAGTTAGCGGCGGTGGAGCGCATCATTCGCGCGGCCGCCCAGGCGGGTGTGGACGCTCTCATCGTGCAGGACCCGGCCGTGTGCCTGATGGCACGCGAGATCTGCCCGGAACTGGAAATACACGCCAGCACACAGATGACCATCTCCAGTCCGGAGGGGGCTCAACTGGCCAAATCCTGGGGCGTCACCCGGGTGGTTCTCCCCCGGGAGCTCTCCCTTCAGGAGATCGAGAAGTTCGCCGGAGCCCAGACCGGCGTGGAAATGGAAGTCTTCATTGCCGGCGCCCTGTGCATGTCGTGGAGCGGGCAGTGCCTGAGCAGCGAGACCTGGGGCGGGCGCTCGGCCAATCGTGGCCAGTGCGCCCAGGCTTGCCGCCACCCCTACGACCTGGTAGTGGACGGCCAGACCAAACCCTTGGGCGATCTCGCCTATTTGCTCAGCCCTCAGGACCTGGGCGGCTATGAGGCCATCGAACAATTGGTGAAACTGGGTGTGCATACCCTCAAGATCGAGGGCCGCCAGAAGGATGCGGACTACGTCTTCCACGCCGTGCGCGCGGTGCGCGCCTGGCTTGACCAGGTGCCCGAAGCGGTGCGCGCCGAGCGCCTGCAGAATCTGCAACTGGCCTACTCGCGCGGCATCGGACCGGGCTTTTTCTTCGGCAGCGATCATCAGGCCCTGGTGGAAGGCCGCATCCCTCGCCATCAAGGCATTCTGCTCGGGGAGGTGCTCCAGGTCAGTGCGCCCCGGGTGACCCTTCGCCCCCAGGCAGACTTTCAGCCGGAGGCGGGCATGGGCGTGGTCTTTCGCGAGCCTCGCCTGGTGGAGCAAGACCAGGAACAGGGCGGGCCCATCTTCGGAGTCTCTCGCCAGCAGGAACTGTTGGTCTTGCAGTTTGGCAATCCCGGCCCTAACTTGCGACGTGTGCATGTCGGCGACCAGGTGTGGGTCACCAGCTCGCCCCAGGTCACCCGCGAACGCCAGGCCAAGGCCGCCTGGCAGCGCTGGCCCCTTCGTCTGGCGGTGTCGGGACAAGCTGGAGAACCGCTGCGGGTAACCGCTGGTTGGAGCCACGGCGAAGTCAGCTCCGCCAGCGAGGAGATCCTCCAGCCGGCTCGTTCCGGAGGTCTGGACCAGGAACGTCTGACGGACAAGCTGGGCGGCTGGGGTGACAGCTCTTTTGAGTTGGAATCTCTCGATGCCTCGGCCCTGGGCCCGGGACTTTTCTTGCCGGTTTCTTCTCTGAAGCACTTGAGGCAGCAGCTACGCGATTGTCTGCAACCTCAGCTGTTGGCCTTGGGGAAAAAGGCAGCGGCTGGACCCAGTCTGTCCAGACGACTGGTGGAGCCCCGAGAAGGACCGATTGTTTTAGAACCGCTGTGCCGCACCCCTGAGCAACTGGAAGCCACCATCGCCGAAGGTTGCCCGGGAGTGACCCTCGACTGGATGGAGCTGATCGGCCTCAACGGGGCCGTGGCCCGCGCTCGTGAGGCGGGACTGCAGGTAGGTCTGGCCACCGTGCGGGTGCAAAAACCCGGCGAAGAAGGCTACGATCGCCGGTTGCGCGCCCTCAACCCGGATTGGGTGCTGGCTCGCCATTGGGGAGCGGTGATGGGCTTTGGCCAACATCGGCCCGGACAGGTGCATGGCGATTTTTCTCTGAACGTGACCAATTCGGTCACCGCCGCCGAACTCATCGGGCTTGGACTGGACACCGTCACGGCCGCCCATGACCTCGATCAGATCCAATTGGAAAAGCTGCTGGAGCATTTCCCCGCTTCGCGCCTGGCCGTCACCGTGCATCACCACATCTCGACCTTC
>JALHOV010000003.1:0-37748 GCA_022842865.1 Vulcanimicrobiota bacterium
CGTAACAACCCTTTAACCCATTTCGCCCCTCCTGTGGATATGGTAGGGAGACACACAAAGAGAACCACAGGAGCCTTCCATGATTCAAAGCAACCGCATCCTCAGCGATAAATTTCAGGGTAAGACCGTTTACCGCCTCGACACCAACGGCAACCACAAGCCCGACGCCAGCGAGCCCATGATCGTGCGCCGCGGCCCCGATGACCAGTGGAAGCCCGCTGAGCACATCGACCGTCCCATCCAGCGCTTCGCCGTGGAAAAAGAATTCGGGTTCTGGACCGACAAGCAGGTCAGCCATCAAGAGGGCTGGTTTTGGAACAAGCAAGAAGTCATCGACCGTCCCGCTAACGGCGCCATCGAAGCCGACGAAGTCGGCACCACCGGTTTCGAGCGTTTAGGCAACGGCATCAACGGCAGCAACAGCTTCGCGCTGGGCGCAGAGATCCTGAAAGACAGCGATGGCGCTCTCTTTCTTGACGAGCACTTCCGCACCTATGGATCCCGCCGCATCATCGGCCAGGGCGACATCAAAGACATGGAAAACTATCGTGCCGACGACGCCAACTGGCAGGTCCAGAAAAATACTCCCACCCTCATCGGCGTGGCGGAAGGGCCGTTCGTTATCGGATCGGGAAGCACCACCATCACGGTGCCGCTGCAGGGCAAACTCTAGTAATTCAGAGCGTAAGCCCATTCTTTGCAAAAACCTGGCGCGTTGCGTCCAGGTTTTTGTGATCATGAACGCAGCCCTGCATTCCAAAGCCCTGGGCCACCTCCACGAACAACGAGCGGTCGTCTACATAGAGGGTCCGTTCGGCCTGGTGCAGCGAGATGTTGAGCGCCAGAGTGAAAATGTCGGGATCGGGCTTGCGGAACCGCGCGAAACACGAGAACACGAAGGAATCCACGAAGTCGCGCAACTTGAAGTGCTCGACTCGGTGCAAAGTCAACTCGCGCCCTTCGTTGCTGACCACCGTGATTTTCAGGCCATACTTCTTCTTGATGGCGCTAACAAACTCGATCATGTCCTCGTAGGGCTGGGAGCGGCTGATCATAAAGTCAATGAAATCTTGCTGCGAGAAAGTGCGCGGCTTGTAAAAGACGGTTCGTTCCAAATATTGCGGCAGGGTCAGTTTGCCAATCTCGTAGGCGTCAAAGGTCATGCGGTGGCGTTCATCCACCTCGGCCTCCTCCAGCCCGAATTGTTGGCAGGCCAGTTTGCGGCTATCGCGTCCCCAGCCATTGCTGCCCAGAACTCCGCCCACGTCAAGAAATAATGCTTCGATCATGCCCGCTCGTTTCTCGTCTGACCTGCTCGATCCCGCCATTTCCAGAACAATACGTCAAGATGGCGCCGCACTGCAAAATAAATCCGGACCAACCCGTCCAGGGCCAGCGGCATCCAAGTGGCCACCTTGTTGCGGGTGCGCAGAAACAGGACTGGATGGGAACTGGAAATATCGATCTCGTCTTGAGAGGGATCGAGGTCCGAGCGGCTCAGCAAAATGGTTAAGATTGCCTGATCGTAGCGATGGTTTTGGCGTGTGCTGCCCGCCGGAGCCAGCACCTGCGTATCCCAGGCCAGCTCGCGCCAATGCCGCACCAGTTCCCGCGCTCCGGGTTGACCCGGATCAAAAGCGCACACGCCGCCGGCGCGGAAGCGTTCGTTGCGAATGGACTCCTCCACCGCCATCTGCTGCAACATGGCGGGATGGGTGCGCTCCATCAGCGACCCGCGGCCGGCCAGGGGCACCCACAGTCCGCTGCGCCGCAGGTGTTGCACCATCGGGTCCAGGGAACGCACCAGTACACAGGCGCTGTCCAGCCAGAGCACCGGAACTTGAGATTCTTCCAGCACTTCCGCCAAAGCGGTCGGCTTCCAGGCATAGTTGGACCAATCGCGCAGGTGGGCCGGGCCCTCCGGCAGGGAACGCAACTGAATCCATCCGAACTCGCGCAGCAGGCGGCAACGCTGTCTGTCCGACAGCCCCAGGTCGTAGACAATACAGCGGTCATAGCCTTGGCGCCGCAAACTCAACAGCAACTGCAATAAGCTGCGAAAGTAGGCCGGGCTGGCCGCGCTCACAACCTGGATTTGCTCAGTGATAGCTGGCACCGGGACCCAGTTTTTCCAAAACGTAAGCCAGTCTCAATCCGGCCAAAAACAGGCGACGCGCGCACAATTGGCGGGTTCTCTCGGCATACTCCGGGGTCATCTCGAGCGGAGGGGAGCCGCCCGGATAGGCTACGTTCACGGCGAATCCGTGGCTTTCATCGGCCCACAGCTTGAAGTTGACTTCGTGCGCGTCCGGCCCGCCGCCGCTACGCACGGCCAGCGTTTTTAAGTCGTCCACCGACATCTCCGGCTCCTGACCGGCGCTGTCCCAATATTGATGGAGATTGCTGCTCCAGGGAGTGACGAAGGGCACCTTGCCGCCGCCCTGGTCGCCGCTTTCATAGCCGGGACCGTAGTAGTTGCTGGCGTGCAGAGGTTGATGGATATCCCCGATCAAGTGAATCAAATAGGCCAATCCTTCGGCCCGCTGCACCGGATCGACGCTGGTTTGGACTTGTTCCCGGAAATGCTCGATGGCCCAGACCACCTGGTTGCCGTCCGAGGACGCCGGCCCGCCGCCAGGACCTGAGGGGATATTGATGTAGTGCCAGCCCATCGAGTCGGGGCGTTCTTCGCGCAGCAAGTCCGGCCAGGTGCATGCTCCCTCCAGCGTCTGCACTCGTGGGTCCGGGTGCTGGGCCAGACAATTTTCGACCCACGACCGCGTTTCGGAGCTGAGGTAGTCGGTCATCACGGCCACCACGGTCCGATGGCCGCGGAAGTCCCAGGCGCTGGCCGGAGTGGCCAGTAAGGTCAGAGCAAAACAGAGAGACCAGAGCTTCATGGAGGGGCGTTCGAGTCGCCTCCAGGAATCCCATCCTGGATCCCAGAATTGCCCGTCATTATGAGAAAACTGATGGCTCTGGCCCTCACCGTTGCACTGACGGCGCCGGGTCTGGCCCAGGAGATCGCCGACGGGCCGGCCGGACTCTACCCGCTGAAGGCCCGCATTTCGCCCTGGCCACCTGTGCCCGGGAAATGCCGCCTCAGCGTGGACGTGGGCCAGCCCAAAGAGGGTCGATCCGATCTTGCTACCCTGAAGATGGCGCTGCTCATGGATATGCCTGCCACCAAGATGCGCCCCCTCATGGGGAGGCTGCCTCGTACCAGGGTGGGCCACTATGAAGGCGACGTCGTTTTGCCCATGAAGGGCACCTGGCGCATCCAGTTCTTGCTCGACACACCGGCGGGTGAGTTTCGCGTGCTCAGCCTGGTTAGGTTGGACCCGGCAAGCCCGGGGTTGCCCTGCCCACCATTGACGAGAACTGCGGCCCGGAAGCTCTTGTCGATCCTACTCTAAAGGTCACCTGCTCGCCCAATCCACCTCGAGTCGGCGAGAATCATCTGGTCATCCAGATCCCTCCCGACCAGAAAGTCACCAACGTGACCGTCGGTTTGGACATGGCCGGCATGCCGATGCTGCTGGCTCCCCAGCCCGCCCAGGCGCGCGGGGCCGGTCGTTACGAAGCGGACGTCAAGCTGCCCATGAGCGGCGTCTGGCAGTTGCGCGTCGACCTGGATGGACGGGTCCCGCCGCCGGTTCTCCTCAACGTGAACGCGGCCGAGCGCCGTCCGGTGAGCCAGCCCCTACTGTGGCTGACGTTGGCCGCCGCGTTGCCGTTTGGCCTGGGCACTGCACTACGCAGGAAGCCTCTGGCACCGATGGTGACCGGGCTGGCCCTGGCGGTCTCGACCTTCGCGGCTGGCGCCGTGATCGAACGCTACTGGCCTCCTCTCGAGGACATGGACATGAGCGCGGCGGCGCCCGAAATGAACGCCGCCACTCCCGTCTTGCAGGCCACCGTGCAAAAAGTTCCCCTGTCCATCTATAAGACCTATCCGGCCCGGGTGCGGGCGGCCCATGAGGAAATCCTGGCTGGTTCCGGCGTGGTTTGGGAGCTGGCCGAACCCGACGTGGCCGTGAAGAGAGGGGAGTTCTTGGGCCGAGTCGGCAGCACCAGGCTGCGCGCACCGTCCAACGGAGTGGTGACTCGGCGCCTGGCCGAACCAGGCCAGAGCCTGGCTGCCCCTTCACCGGTTCTCGGCTTTGCGCGGATCGATACGGTGCTGGTGCGAGCCGACATCCCCAGTCTGGACCGTTTTCTGATCCGGCGCGGCCAGTCGGTCGACGTCCTGGACGGCGAAATGGCCACCAGCGGAGTCATCAGCGCCGTCTCCGCCTTAAGCCAGGGTAAGCATTTTTGGGTCGAGGCCCGGATCAAAAACGAGGTTCCCGCCATTGCCGCTATGGGTCATTCGGGCAATCAGCTGCCGCTCCCCAAACCCGGTGACGATGGCGGCCGGCCGGGCAGTCTTCCCATCGGCGGTGAGGTGTTGATGCGCTGCCTGGTGGACCTGCTGGCACCCACGCTTTGCGTCCCGAAGGAGTCCATCTTTGAGTCCGAGGGACGGCCGATGGTCATGGTCGTCAGCCCGATCGCCGGCCAGCAACTGGCCTTCCGCCGTGCTGTCGTCATCGGTCAAGCCAACGACACCCACCAGGAGATTCTCAGCGGATTAAAAGAGGGGGAGACGGTGGTGGCGCTGGCTCAGGAACCGCTGCCGGATGGGACGTTGGTGACCGCTGCCTCTTGGGGCGAGGGCAGTTATCGCGACCTGATGATTCCCGAAGATTTCTCGCACGGTCCATGAAGCTGATCTCGTGGTCGCTGGAGCACGGTCGGCTGGTGCTGACCTTTTATGCCCTGGTGCTGCTGCTGGCCCTCTTGAGTCTGGCCTGGTGGATTCCTACCCGCCTCAATCCAGCTTTGCGCAGCCCTTTGCTGGCCGTGATCACTCGGTGTCCCAACCAGACCGCCAGTCAGGTCGAGAGCTCCACGACCAATCCCCTGGAGCGCAGCCTCGCTCAGGTTCCCTCGCTTCTTCACTTGCGCTCGATGTCCATGCACGAAGTATCACTGATCGTGTTGGAGTTTCCTTATGCCAGCGATACGCGCCGATTGCAGGCGGAGGTGTCGGCCCAACTGCCGGCCGGATCGCGAGTGGTGGAATATAACCCGCTGGATTTACCGGTTCTCAGTCTGGCTGTCCATCACCCTGCCCAAGACTCCGCCTGGCTGCGCGAACTGCTCGAAAGGGAAGCGAGCAACGCTTTCCGAGGGGTAGACGGCGTGAAGCGAGTTAGCCTTTTCGGGGCCCGCCGCCAACTGGAGGTCTTCTTGAAACCGGAGGTGGGGGGAGTTCCGCTGGGCCAACCCGAGCGGGTTCGCCAGGATGCCGCGAGGCTGCGCGAGGCGGAACAGCTTCTTTCCCAATTGCACAGCCTGGATGCATTGCCCGATTTGAAGTTGGAGGGCCGTCCTCTCAGCGAAGTGGCCGCCTGGCGGTTGGGACCGGGGCACGATTCTCCCCGCTATCGCTACAACGGCCAGGACGCTTTGGAATTGAGCATTTTTCAGACCGAGAGCGCCTCCTCACCTCAATTGGTGCAAAGACTTCGGGACGTGGTGTCCCGTTTGCAGGCCAAGTATCCCGGGCTGGTTTGCCAGGAAGCCTACAATAACGCTCATTTCGTCGAAGTGATGCAGGCCAGCGTCTGGCTAGAATTGCTGTTGGCGGTCGCCCTCACGGGCGCGGTAGTGTGGATTTTCTTGGGGGAGGTGCGCGGCACGCTCATTGCCCTGGCCACCGTGCCGACCACCCTGGCTTTGACCCTACTTTGCTTTGGCCCGCTGGGTCTCTCTCTCAACAGCTCCAGTCTGATTGGTCTGCTGCTGGCCCTGGGCCGGCTGGTGGATGACACCGTCATCGATCTGCATGCGGTCGCCGCCCATCGCGCTGGCGGCAAGTCGGTCCGTCAGGCCGCTCTGGATGGTTGTTCCGAGGTCCGACCCGCGGTGGTTTCTGCCACCCTGGTCTTGGCCCTGGCCATGTTGCCTCTGACCTGGTGCGGCGGATTGACCCAGGATATGTTTGAGGGCATCGTCTGGCCGCTTTTATTGAGCCTGAGCTCTTCCTTACTGGTCTCTCTGACGCTGACCCCGGTGCTGGTCAGCCTGATCTACCAGGGCAGTTCGCCACACGACCGTTGGGAAGCGGGCTACCGACGAATGTTGAGGTGGGTTTTGGACCGACCGGGGCTTACGCTGAGTGTGGCCACGGCGGTCTGCTATCTGGCCTGGCTGCTGGTGCCGCTCATCGGGTCGGAGATGATGCCACTCTCGGACACGGGCCAGATGTATGTGGAGATGGAGTCCCAGCCCAACAGTTCCACTCAGGAAACGGCCCGGCTGGCGGGTTCGCTGGAAGAAATCCTGCGCCGCTGCCCGGAAGTTCAGGGTGTTTCTTGTGAAATCGGAATGGAGCCTGAGCAGACCGCGCTGACCGGCTATGATCTGGGCGGTTCACACACGGCTCGCATGCTGGTCACCCTGGTGGACCAAAATCGCCGTCGCCGTAACCTTTGGCAGCTGGCCGACGCGGTCTATTCCCAGGCGCTGCGGGACGTCCCCGGCATTCGTCGGTTAATGCTCAAAGAGATGGGGTCGGATGTGATGGCCTCGGCCATGACTCCCGTCGAGCTGGTGGTGCGCGGTCCCAATCTCCGGCGTCTATCCTGGTTGGCCGAGCAAACTCGGGCGCTGGGCGGACAGGTTCGGGGGCTGCACATGCTCAACACCTCCTGGTCCCTGGGCAAGGCCCCCCGCGTGCTCTTTCGGCCCCCGCCTGGACCGGGTAAAACCATCGCCCAGACCTCCGAGGGAGTGGCCGTCGTCCTTCAAGACGGGCAGCCCTATCGAGAAGACCTGGCCGTCATCGAACATCAAGATTCGCAACGCTGCATCTCCGTTACGGCCACCAGTCGCCGCGGCGGGCCCGGCTCCATGCGCCTGTCCATGGCTTTGCATATGCTCAGCCAAAGCCAGTTGCCTTACCCGGCCGGCTATCAGTTGCTGCAGCGAGGCGACATGCTGGCCATGATGGATTCGTTCCAGCGTTTGTTGGGTGGACTGGCCCTGGGAGGGCTGCTCGTCTATGCCGCGCTCTTGGCCTGGTTTCGCGACGCTCGATTGCCTCTGATCATGTTGATGGCCATCCCCCTGGAGTTGGCTGGCGTGGTGGTGGCTCTGCTGCTGGCCGGGCAGATCTTTTCCAGCGTGTCCTTGCTGGGTTTGGTGGTTTTGCACGGGATGGATATGACGGCCAGTATTTTGCTGTTGGACCGAGTGGAGACTTTGCGTCGCAGCGGCCTGAGCGCCCGCGAAGCCGTGCTTCAGGGGGCTCCCCAGAGACTGCGGCCCATCTTGATGACGGTGCTGGTGACCCTGGCCGTGATGGTGCCGCTGGCCCTCTTCCCGCGCACCGGCATGGATGCCTACTCTCCCCTGGCCACCGTCGTGCTGGGAGGTCTGACCGTTTCTTCCGGACTCACTCTGCTAGTCATCCCGGTACTCTATTCCGTGGTATTTAAGGGGGAATCTGGGACCCACAAACGAACCCCGCCAGACCAAAATCCTCAGGAGGCTTAGATTATGTACGCAGGCGGCCCAGAAAACGGCGTAAGTCGTCGCAACTTGCTGGTGGCAGGCATGAGCCTGGCTGCCTTCTCGGCGGCCTCCATGGTGCAGGGTTGCGGCAGTGAGAGCGTCACCCAGGTGAGCAACGGGGCCAGCGTGCCGCCCCCTCAGGATCAGGGCACCGGCAATGTCGCCCGACCCACCCCGCCCGCCTTTGTTCAGCCTCCGGTGCTGCGGGCCGTGAATGGCGTCCTGGAAACGACCTTGAATGTCACGTTGGCCACCAACACGGTGGGCGGCGCCCCGGTCACCTTACGCAGCTACAATGGTCAGCTGACCGGTCCTACCTTGCGCATCAAGCAAGGCGAGAAGTTACGAGTTTTGGTGAACAACCAGCTGGCCGCCGACCCCGACGCGACTCCGGCCAATCCCAACCAACCTCACCAGTTGAACACCACCAATCTTCACACCCACGGACTTCACGTTTCGCCCCAGGGCAACTCCGACAATATTTTCGTGGAGATTCATCCCGGCAGCAACTTCCAATACGAGTACAACGTTCCGCAGAGCCAGCCCCCAGGAACGCTCTGGTATCACCCGCACAAGCACGGATCGAGCAACGTCCAAATGATCAGTGGCATGGCGGGAGCTCTGATCATCGAGGGCGGTCTCGACGAAGTGCCGGCCATTAAGCAAGCACGCGACCTGGTCTACCTGATCTCGGAACTCAATGTCGATGCCACCGGCCAGGTGCCCGTGTGGAGCACCACCAACGTCAATCCGTTTCTACTGGCCAATCGGCGACTGCTGGTAAACGGACAGTTGGTGCCCACTCTGTCGGCTTTCAGTGGCGAGGTGATCCGTCTGCGTGTCATCAATGGAACCGCTCGCACCGCCGTGCCCTTTTCCATTGCCGGTCATACTCTGAACGTCATTTCTCTGGACGGCATCGCGCTTCCCCGGATGCGTCAGGTCTCCAACGTCATCCTACCGCCCGCCGGTCGTTGTGACGTATTGGTGCGCTGCGGGGCGCCGGGTAACTACGACATTCAGAAGCTGCTTGACACCAGTGTTTCCAACAATGACGCCCTGGTCAACATCGGCGTTCTCAACGTATTAAACACGGTCGTAAACATGGACCTGCCGGACAAATTGCCTCCTCCTCCCTTCGCGAACATCACGACTGCCGAGCTGACCAACCCGGCCGCCACCGTCATTACCTTTGAACAAAACTCGGCCGAACCGGCAGCGGTGCCGTTTCCCAATTTTACCGTCAACGGGGTCCATTTCGACCCGAATCGAGTCGATCACACCATCCCCTTGAATTCAGTCCTGGAGTGGGAGTTGATCAACAACAGTCCCAACGGACACCCGTTCCACATTCACGTCAACGACTTTATGGTCGTTTCCGTGAACAACGTGGCTCTGCCCGAGCCGGAATGGCATGACACCTTCAATATTCCCAAGATGGGGCGCATACGCATTCGTCATCGCTTCGAGGATTTTAAGGGAATGTTTGTGTTCCACTGCCACATTCTGGTTCACGAAGACCTGGGAATGATGCAAACGGTCAACGTCGTTTAGCGCGGGGTGCGGTAGGACTGGCGGAAGGTTCCGAACTGTAAGCACACCTTCTGGGCGACATAATCCGGCATGGCCAGGAATTTGCCGTGAAAGCAGTGCTCCCACTGGCGGGAGATCCAAAATCCGCCCGGGGCGCGCAGACCGATGTCGTTGGCCCAGGTGGGCGGTTCGCCGGGCACGAAAACCGAGTGAGGCACCACCGTGAATTGGGCGAACACGAACTCGTTCCAGTTGGCTTTGACCAGTGTGTGCGGCAGGCGCAGGTTGTCTTTGCAATTCATCTTGGGCAGCACGATCTGTTCCCGTTCCCAGAGCACCCGACGGTGGCGTCCGAAGGCCGTCACGATGGGCGGTTCCGTCTCGGCGCTGACCAGCGGCACCAACAGATCGCGCCCGATCTCTACAACCATCGGAGCGACGTGAGCGTCGATCCAGGGCTGGGAGGGGGGAGTGCGCTTGAGGAGGTCCTGGTGCCACAGGTCGAGCACCAGGGAGCGACTTTCCGAATACAAATCCATGGGCCCAGTCTAGCAAAGCCCCCTGGCGGTGAGGTATGACTCACGTCCCTGTTTTTTGAGCTGCCGCCGGCCCGGACGGGTCAGTCGAGCTTCTCGCGCCTTAGGCCCTCGAGCTCAGCAACGGCTTCAAGATCTTTAGGTCGCCCTGCCGCTCGCTTCACCCTGATAAGTGTGGGCAGATCCAGGCAGAGGCAGCGAGCCCGAAAAGTTTTTCAGGACTGCATTCGTAAACAAGACGCCGTGACCATGGAGCGTCCCGAGGAGACCGGCGAAATCAACCATCCGCTCTGGCGGCCCTCTGCAATTCTTCAGCGAATTTCTGCAGGTTCATGAGGTTGACCAGTCGCTGCTCGGGGGTCAGCTTCAAATTTTTCCTTAACAAAGTCAGGTCGACATCTTTCAGGTAGAGTTCAATTACTTCATCGCTCATCGTTGGCATTTCCACCCTGCACCCAGTGGATCCCCCGAGCGCAGGTTTTGAACCGCCGACGTCCCGGTCGGGTAGAAGCTTTATGCTCGCCCTTTCGATCCACTTTCCCCGGCCACGCTCTTCCTTCCGTCACCGCCAGCTGGGTCCGCTGCTGCTAAGCCTTTTGCTGCTCCTGCCCGCCCAGGCCCGGCGCCAAGGACCAGACACCGCCTGTCAGAGCACCCTTAACAATCTGGCCGCCGCCCTGGAGGAATGGTCCAGCGACCACCGCGGGCGGCATTCACCACGTCGCTGTCTTTGGCGGGCCGAACTTGCCTGCTTACACAGCCGACGGCGGACTGGTCTCCTGGGGCGCCAATCTTAAGCCTCCCGCCCAATGTGAGGGCCCCTTGCGCGAGGTGGCCCAGGCCCTCGAGGCCTATCGGCGCAAATGGGGGTTCTATCCCCGGGCCTTGTGGCAACTGCAGCCGCACTATCTGGCCGGCAATGGGCGAGTCAGTTGTCCCATGGAGGCACATCTGGCCTGGGATCTGACCTATTTTGAACCCGGTTGGAGTCCGGAAGACGGTTTGACACACCGTATTCTTCGAGCAGACAGGCCGGCCCCACGTCCTGTGCCCGAGAACGATGCGCCTCTGGCCTGGACGCTGAGCTTGCTGGTCCTTCAAGGCCAGCAGATCCCCTTCCCGGGCTGCGTCGCGGGCCGGCACCGAGGTTCCTTGGAGCACGGCTAGCCTGAGGCAGGAGCGGGGCGGGATTGGCGAAACCGGCGTGGGTGCACAAGCTGAAGAAATGGGCAGGGGCCTTCTTCTGGGGAGGCGCCACCTGGTTGGCCTTCTTGCCCCTGCTCTGGCAATGGGCCGGCGAACGTAACTGGTTCCTGATTCTGTGCCAGTACGCTCCGCCGGCTCTCTATTTCCTGGCCTGGCTCAAGCTGGCCGGCCTGGCCGCCTTGGCCCGACCTCGACGCGCCTGGCTGGGTTTGTTACCGCCCTTGCTCTGGCTCGTGCTGGTCTTGCTACCCTTTCGCACCCATCGCCCCGAAACGGGCGACTTCAGCGTGTTGTGCTGGAACATTCAGGCCGGTCTGAGCGGACCGGAGAAAATCGCGGGCATCCTGGCCGAGCAGAAGGTCGACGTCATCGCTCTCCAAGAGGCCCGCATCCCCTCGGCGCAGCCGGGTGGGGTCGATCCGGTTCCGGCCCTCCTGACCGCCTTAAAATGCCAGGTGGCCCGCGGGGGGGAGCGGGGCGAACTGGTGATTCTCAGTTCGCTGACGATGCAGAGTCAGCGGCTGCACAACCTGGGGGGTTTGAGCCAGGCGCTGGACGTGCCCTTGGAGCACAAGGGCAAGGTGATTCATGTGCTCGACGTCCATTTGAGGACCGGCGACCCACAAGGCCTCTTGAGAGCAGAGCCCGCCGTGAGTCGGCGGCGCGTCCAGGTCTCGGCCGCCACCCGGCGTGTCCAGGCCGATTCTCTGGCCAGGGTCGTGCAAGAGATCAAGGAGCCGGTGGTGCTGTTGGGGGACTTCAATTCGCCACCCAGTTCCATCGCCTACCGGACCCTGAGCGGGCAGTTGACCGATACCTTTGCTCAGGCCGGCTGGGGCTGGGGCCTGAGCTTTCCGGCTAACCATCCCTTCTGGCGCATCGACTACATCTGGTGCAAAGGGCTGACTCCGGTCGGCTGTCAGGTCTTGAACTTGCCGGCTTCTGACCACCGCGCTCTGCTCTGCCACTTCAAGGTGGTCCCCTGAAGTTGCTGCGCTGGGCCATCCAGAGCAACCTGGTCAATGCCGCTGATGTCGATAAGCTGCTGGACGCTTGCCGCCAGCATGGCCGCCCGGCTGTGACCTTCGAAACCATCCCCTTTTCCAATCAACCGCCCGCTCTTGATTTCGACCAGCCGACCGTTTTTTATGGGGCCACCGGTTGCATGAGCAACGTCTGGCAGGCTGGCACATGGAGTCCGGGCGTCTTTTTCGACCCCCAGCGGTTTTCGTTTCCCGAGTGGGCTCGGGCCTACCATGGCCACTGCCTGAACGGAGAAGCTCGGGAGATGACGCTGGCCTCGCTGGCCGCGGAGGAGCACCAACCGGAACGCCTCTTTTTCCTGCGTCCGATCCACGATGACAAGGCTTTCGCGGGCGAGGTCATGGCCTTCGCAGAGATCCGCAATTGGGTGGGGGAGTTGGACCAGACCGTACTGTCGCCCGACACGCCCATCCTGGTGGCCGAACCGGTGGGCATTTCCCACGAGTGGCGGCTGTTTCTGGTCGACGGAAAGGTCTCGACCGGCTCTCACTACCGCAGCCGACAGCGTTTGAATGTCTACGCCGGAATTCCCGACGAGGTGATTGAGTTCGCGGAAAAGCTGGCCCGTGTCTGGCAGCCGGCGCCCGTCTTCGTGCTGGATGTAGCCCGTTCGGGTGACCAGCTTTATGTGGTAGAAATCAACTGCTTTAATAGTTCCGGCTTTTACGCCAGTGATGTGGCCAAATTGGTCGGTGATGTGTCGAGGTATATAGATGGCGACTGACGTGATGATCGTGGGGGCAGGACCGGTTGGTTTGATGCTGGCCAATCAGCTGCAAAGACGGGGCATTCGCTACCGCCTTCTGGAGAGCCGTCCAGGCCGGGAATACTGGTGCAAGGCCCTGGGCGTCTCGCCCCGCACCCTCGAGATTTTTGACCAGATGGGCATTCTCAACGAAGCGCTGGCTCATGGACTTTTCTTCACCGCCTCCAACACGGTAGTGGATGGGAAGCGGGTGGCTCGCCAGGAGATTGCCCCCGATCGACATCCCTACAGTCCGATGGCCATGGGTCAGTTCGACACGGAAGAGATCCTGGAGCGGGATTTGCGTCGGCGAGGCGGCGGGGTCGAATGGTCAAGTCAAGTCAGCGCTTTTCAGCGCACCGTGAGCGGGGTGGAGGTGGAATGGACCTCACCGGCCGGCGTCCAGAAAGAACTTTGCCGCTATCTGGTGGGATGCGACGGAGCCCATAGCCTGGTGCGCAAGTCTCTGGGCCTCACCTTCGAGGGGGAGAAATTCGACCAGCATTTTTTCCTGGGTGACGTCGAACTCGATTGGCAGCTGTCCCACAGCGAAGTTCACAAGTTCCTGGCGCTCGATGAAGAGGGCCAGTTGAAAAATGTGGTGGTGGTCGTGCCCATCCCCGGCAACGAGAAGCGCTTTCGTCTGAGCCTGGCCCTGCCTCCTCAACTGGCGGAAAACCCGCTGGAAGCGATGGAGATGCTGCGTGAGGTATGTCTGCCGCTGCTGCCCGAAGGAACGAAGATCGACCATCTACGCTGGGCCTCGCACTACAGCATCAGCCACCGGCTGGCCAACAAGTATCGTGAAGGCAATTGTTTCCTGGCTGGCGACGCCGCCCACATCCACCCTCCTATCGGAGGTCTGGGCATGAACACGGGCCTGCAAGACGCCTACAACCTGGGCTGGAAGCTGGCGGCCGTGGTTCGTGGTGAAGCGCTCGACGGATTGCTCGACACCTATCATCAGGAAAGGCATAAGGTCGGTCAGGCAGTGGTCGAGCTGACGGCCGGGCGGATGAAGGACGTGACGGCCCGGAAAGATCGCGATGAAGGAGCTGAGGAGCGCGCCAATACCCAGTTTTTCGTGAACTACCGGGAGGGCAGGCTGGCCCTGGGGTCGATTCCTGACGACGACGGAGGGGCCGCTCCCGGAGAGCGGCTGGATTACCTTCAGGGACTGCGTCGTCCAGGATTGGCGGCCAGCCTGCGCCTGATCGAGTTTTTGCGTCACGGAGAGTTCCAGTTGATTGGTTACGGTGGCGATTGGCCTGAATTTGCGGCGCTGGCCGACCATTTGCGGGCGGCTTTTGGCAGTCAGATCTACTGTCTGGCTATCGCCGAACCGGACGGGTCGCAACCTCCCGAGTCGGTGGTATGTCTCCACGACGCCGAAGGCCAGGTGCGCCAGACCTGGGGTGATGGGCCGGGTGCCATCCTGATCCGGCCCGATGGTTATGTTGGCTGGCGGGGCCGCCCCACCCGCGATTTGGAACTCGACCGTTTCTTGGTTCAGGTCAGCATCGGCCTGAATCCCTAAATTTCTTTCAGACATTTTTCAGGTTTGCGAACTAACTTTCGATGAAAGATTGAGACGAATTCACGGAGGAAAGCAAAAATGACTCGATTGGGCTTTTACCTGGGCCTCTACCTGGTCCCCGCCCTGCTCTGCCTGGTGCAGCCCGGACATTGGCTGGCTGCGGTAGCAACTGTAGGTTTTATTCCCGGGCTGTGGCGTAGCCTGCGCCGCGCCCAACGCCGAACCCGCCTGGACCTGAGCGAAATGGTGATGTTCAGTCTCACCACCGCCCTGGTGGCGGTGGTGGTGGCAAGCGTCTCCGCCGTGCTGGGCTGGGTCAGCCTGCCCTGTTGGACTCTGGTCGCTTTCGAGCAGACTCATCGGCGTGAGCGCCGCCGCCGCTTTGCATATTAATGGCAGGTCTGTCTCCTGGTAACGAGAAGTCGCCAGCAGCTTAAACTCTTGGAGGTCCCTTGTCTGAAGAAGTTGCCCCTGACGCCGAAGTGTCCGCTCCTCCAGCTACTCCCCTCTCGATGGAGGAGCGAGTCGCTTACCTGGAAGCGCAAAACGAGGGCCTGAAGCGCGTGGGACTGTTGGGACTGGTGTTGGTGTTGATGTTGGGGGCTATCCTGGTGCACCAGACTTATAGTGACCTGCGCAGCAGCACCACTCGGGCGGTGACCCTGTTGAGTGATCAAGACCAGCTTTCGTCGGCCATCACGGTGGATGCGCAGGGGCGAACCCAGTTCCTCCAAGCACGTTATGGGACGATGGCTTCCGCCACGAATCTACCCGACGGTTTTCGCGGTTATGCGTTCTACGACAGCGACGGCATGCCCCGCGTGATGATTGGCGAGACCACGGAAAAGCATACCGTCTTCCAGGTGTTGGATCCGGTGCGTGGCGTCTCCTTCGACCCCTTCGAGGACGTCAAAAGCGCGCCTCCGGCCAAACCCGCTCCGGACAAGGCTCCGGCGCCTCAAGGAAGTCCGAGCCCCCAACCCACGCCTTGATTCAAGCCCGTTCCGTCACTCAGTTGTTGGGGCAGTTGCGCACCCAGCTGAATCGGGATTTTCGGGAAGTCTGGGTGCGGGCCGAAGTGTCGCAGCTCTCCGCTTCTCCGCAAGGTCACCTCTATTTTACCCTCAAGGACCGTCAGGCTTTGGTGACCGCCGTGGTCTGGTCGAAGCAGCGCCAACTGCTGGATTTCGCCCCTACTGAAGGCATGAACGTATTAGCCCAGGGAAGCCTGGTCGTCTACTCGCCTCGCGGTCAGCTGCAGTTCGTGGTGGAACAGTTGATCCCGGACGGCGTGGGCCAGTATTTCGTGGCTCTGGAGCAACTCAAGCAAAAGCTTATCCAGGAGGGCCTTTTCGAGGTCAGCCGCAAGCGTCCGCTTCCTTTCCTCCCCAGGCGGGTGGGAGTGGTCACCTCGCCGGAGGGCGCGGTTTGGCACGATATCCGCACCACCCTGGAACGCCGCAACCCGGGGGTGCAGCTGATTCTCTCGCCTTCCCCGGTGCAGGGTCCGCAAGCCACCGGCCGCCTGATTCGCGCCCTGACCCTTCTCACCCGAGCCAATGTGGACGTGGTCATCCTGGCGCGCGGCGGTGGTTCCTGGGAAGACCTGATCGCCTTCAACAGTGAACCGTTGGTGCGCTTTCTGGCCACCTACCCCTTGCCCGTCATTGCGGCTATCGGTCACGAAACCGATCTCAGCCTGGTTGACCAGGTGGCCGACCGGCGCGCCCCGACCCCCACTGCGGCGGCCGAGCTGGTGGCTCCCGAGCGCGAGCAATTGTTAAGAGAACTGAATATGATTCAAGGACGCTTGCGCCAGGCGTTGCTGCAGCGAGTCCAACGCCAGCGCGAGATCCTGGATAGTTTAAGCCAGCGCCCCTGCTTTCTCGAGCCGGAACGCCTTTGGGAACAGCCGCGCCGGCTCCAGGAACAGCTGGAACAGGCTCTGCGCGAGGCTTTGCGGGCTCGTGCCGGCCTGGAACGGCAGCGCTGGCGTTCCCTCCAGGCCAAGCTGCAACCCCTGCAACTACAGGGCGTAGTTCAGTTGCAGCGCGAGCAACTGGCTAATTTAGGGGAAAAGTTGCGGGTCGCACTGCCTCGGACGCTGGATAGGAAAAGAGCTGAACTCCACGAGCAGCGCCAAATGTTGCAGACACTCTCGCCTCAACGCGTGCTGGAACGTGGTTACGCCCTCTGTCTCGACGATCGGGGCCAGTTGGTGACCAGTGTCTCCGGCAGGAAAGACCATGACCAACTGGAAATCCGTCTCGCTGACGGCCGCATGGAGTGCGTCGTGGAGCAAGTTTTTCCGCAATCAGAGGATTCTTCTCGTGACTGAAACCAGCTATGAACAAGCATTGGACCAATTGCGCCGCATTGTGCAACAGCTCGAATCCGGCCAGCAAGGCCTGGAGCAATCCCTACAACTTTTCGAACAAGGAATTGAACTGACGCGCTTTTGTGATGGCAAACTCGCCTCGGTGGAAGACCGGGTCAAGATTTTGCTCTCCCGCAATCAGAGCCAGGACCTGACCGCTTGAGCCGGGCTTCCACCTTCAACCTCAAGGAATACCTGCAGGCCCGCGCTGAGGAAGTCGATCAGGCCCTGGAACGCTACCTTGCGCCCGATCCCCAAAGCCTGGGACCCATTGTGGAGGCCATGCGCTATTCGGTTTTCCCGGGCGGCAAGCGCTTTCGTCCCGTGCTGGCGCTGGCCAGCGCCGAAGCTCTAGGTTGCGACCGCCAGCGGGCCATGGCCATTGCCTGTGCCTTCGAGTTGATCCATTGTTTCTCGTTGGTGCACGATGACTTGCCCTGCATGGACAATGACGATGAGCGTCGCGGTCGGCCCACTAATCATAAGGTATACGGCGAGGACGTAGGCCTTTTGGCCGGCGACGGCCTCTCTTTGTGGGCTTTTGAAGTGGCCATGCAGAGCCCTGACGACCTCTCGGCCGCCACGCTGCGCTCCCTGGTGCGGGAACTGGTAGCGGCTTCGGGCCATCCGGGCATGGTCGGCGGTCAGGTGATCGACCTGGCCGCTCAGAAAACCGGTCAGATCGACGGGCCTCAGCTCAAGAAAATTCATGCCGCCAAAACCGGCGCTCTCATTCGAGGCTCGGTTCGCTGCGGAGCCATCGTGGCCGGGGCCAGCGCCGAACAGCTGCGCCGGCTGACCGTCTATGGCGAAAAGATCGGCCTGGTTTTCCAGATCACCGACGACATTCTCGATCACATGGAGGACCCGGAGGCGGTTAGCTATCCAGCCCTCTTCGGTTTGGAAGAGTCGCGCAAGATGGCCGCCGATGCCGTTCAGGAAGCCCTCACCAACCTGGAGACCTTTGGCGAGGCGGCCGAGCCGCTCAGAGCTCTGGCCACTTACCTGCTCACTCGAACCACCTAGTGGCCGACAGCGCCGCCTTCTCGCGGGCCCGTCAGGCTCTGGCAGAAATGCTCTCGGAGTGGGAGCTTTGCTGGCTGCTCTGGCCCGCCTCCACTTTGGCGCGCCAGCTCGCTCAGGCTCCAGCGGCCTGGTTTGAGATTCCGGTCCAGCCCGGTCCGGTGTGGGCTCAGCAGATGCAGGCCTTCTTCCTGGCCCAAAAGCAAGACCAGCCTCTGTTGTTGGTTCTGGAGGCCCCGCACGACTTGGAACGCCTGGGGCACCTTCAGGAGTTGGCCGCGCCCTTGCCCTGGCTGCTCGTCATTCTGCTCGATCCGGCCGGCTATCTGGCTCCGGTGCCGGCCAGCGGCGGCTGGTTTCAGCGCGAAGCCAAAGAGCCTGCCTATGCCTGGTCGAGCTGGCTGCGACAGTTTCAGTTGGATTTCTGGGGAAGCTTTGCTCTGGAAGAGCCCAAGCAAACCGCTGAGCGGCTGGAAGCCTTCATGGAGGGCAGTGGCCGCCGGCTTTTGCATCTCTACGGCCCGACCCTGGCCCAGCCAGAACTGACTGCGCGGTCGCCGGCACGGCTGCTGGTCGGGGACTCTCTGGAGTCGGCTTTCCTGGAGCAACTGCAGATTCCTGACAATGCGCGCCTGCTCTGGTGCGCCAGCCAACCCCCGGCGGGCGCTCTGGCCGTGCATCCCGAGCAGGCCGGAAGTGCTGCCTGGGGCATTCATCAGGCCGGGTTTTTCCCGATTCTGGCCATCAGCGCCGGCTGTATCGGGGCCGCGCTGCAAGATCTTTTGCCCGGTCTGCCCCCCGGTTGCCTGCTCTTGATTTTGGAGGCGGGCCTGTGTTGGGAGCCCGGCCAAAGCCATCTTTCCCCGTCTCGGCTACGCGACCTCGCCTTGCTGCGTCAGGTACACGGCCTGGCGTTGGCCTGTCCGGCCGATGTCCACGAAGCCGTACAGCTAACCCAACTGAGTTACGCCACTCAAAGTCCGGTGGCGGTGCGCCTGCCGCAGGCCCCGGCCGTATTGACCGGTCTCAGCAAAGGGCCGGCCCAGGCCGGTCGCAGTCATATGCTGCGGCCCGGCCACCACGCCGCCATTCTGGCTCTCGGTCCGATGGTCTACGCCTCTTTGCTGGCCGCCGAAGCGATTTCTTCTTGGGGGCTGGAGTGCCAGGTATGGGACATGCGCTTCCTCAAGCCTCTGGATCGCGAGGCCCTGGCCGAGGCTGCCGCCACCGGCCACCTGCTCACGGTAGAAGAGCACTGTCTGCAGGGCGGATTGGCCACCATGGTGCTGGAAACTCTGAGCCAACTGGAGCTGAGTGCCAAAGTTCACCACCTGGCCTTGCCTGCCACGCCGCCCATTGAAAACGGATCCCCGGCCGAGGAGTTCGGCCTGGACGCCGATGGAATCCAGAAGGCGATGCGCAAACTGCTTGGCCTGGTCAGCCCGGAGAGTTTCGCTTAAAGTTCGGCTCCCAGCTTGCGCTGGCCGTTCTCCACTTTGACCAGGCGATAATGAAAGGGAAAGGGCTTGAAGCCTTTGTGGGCCAGGTCGTAGTGGCCGAGCAGACCGGCGTAGGGCTTGGAGGCCTTCAGGTCGGTCAGCACTTCATCCGGGCCCTCGGGGCGCCAGTGCAGTGAGGCCAGACGAGCCGCGTCGTAACCCAGGGCGCTGTTCCAGTCGGGGGCCGACAATTGATACGTCGCCTGCCAATCCTTGACGAAAGGCTGATTGCGTGCCTGCCAGAGCGGTTCCACCAGCCAGACTTCCCCGGCCACTTCTTTCAGTTCGCGAACAAAGTCTTCCGAGGCCGGATGAAAAACGCACAGCACCGGGGTATGTACGCCACCTTTGCGCAGATTGGCAATCCATTGGGCGGCGCGTTCGTGAAGGTTATCAGACAGGTAGATCCAGTCTGGCTTGAGCGCGGCTACGCGGGCGGCGACTTCGTCGGGTCGGTCTTCGGGGTGAAATCCCAATTTGACCACTTCTCGCCCGGTGGCCTTGCGAATGCTCTCCTCGGCCATGCGCGCCGAGGTGGACATGGCTTTCACATCGGTCGAATACAAGACCAGACCAGTGGGACCGTGGGTTTTCACTGCGTGCCCAATCAGTGCTCCCATGCGGTCCCAATGAGGGAAGCCCAGCGGAAAGACGTTGGGAGCGGCCTGCGAGACGCGGGGGTCGGTGCTGCCCAGGGGGAGCAGAGGAACGTTTCCAGTGAGAGGTGCCAACATCAGCGCATCTTGGGAGCCGAAGGGTCCTAAGACCATGCTGGCCGGCCCCATTTTTTGCCAGGCTTCCAGAGGAGGCATGGCATGGGTGTCCACCAGGGTGAAGCTGAAGCGCTTTTCTTCGAGTTGCCCCAGGGCCACGCCCTGGACAATCCAGTTGACGTGCTCGCCTTCCTGGCCTCCCAAAGGCAAGAGTAAAGGCACCTGAGGGGCTCCATCGCGTAGCAAGGGCAGTTGGGCCAGGGTGAGTCGAGCCCAGCCCGAGCCGGGATCGGCCGAGAGGGTCACCCGCAAGGCTCCCTCGACCTGGTCCCAGCGTTTTTCGGCCAGGTAGCTCTGGACTTTGGGCCACGAGACTCCTTCTTCCCGGATTGCCAGGGGGGTTGGTGTGGGCGTCCCAGGGCCCGGCCGAGAGAGCACCAGGCCGGCGGCTCCTATCAATAAACCGACCAGAGGCACCAGGGCGGCGGCTACGCCCCAGCGGGTGGTGGTGCGCGGTTTTTCGAGCACCCGCTCCGTCTTAGGGGTGGAGGCAGGCACGGCCAGGGGGGGAGGGGCCGGCAGGGCCGCGGCCTGGAACTGGAGCGCGTGCAAAACCTCTTCGGCGTCGCTCGGGCGGCGCGCCGGGTCACTGCTCAAGCATTGCAGAATCAGTTGCTCGGTGGCGGAAGATAGGCCCGGTCGCTGAGGTTGGATTCGGTGTTCTCCGCCCGTGGGGCCGGGCGGCACGCCCAGTAACAAGTAGTAAAGGATGGCGCCCAGGCTGAAGATGTCGGCGGCCGGGCCGAGTCGGTGGTTCGCGCCCATCTGCTCGGGGGCGGCGAAGCTCAGCGAACCGGCCTGGTCGTCGTGCGTCTGGCCGCGGTCTTCGCGAGCCAGCCCAAAGTCGATCAGGCGCACGCCGTCGGGCATGACCATTACGTTCTGAGGTTTCAGGTCGCGGTGGTAGAGCGGCGGTTTGCGCTGGTGGAGGTAAGCCAGCACCTCGGCCAGTTGAACTCCCCATTGGATGGCCTGCGCCTCGCTGACCGGGCCTTTTTTTTCCACCAGGTCATACATCGAGGGACCATCCAGATACTCGCGCACCAGGTAGCCATTCTCATCCTGCACGAAGAAGTCCACCACCACGGGAATGCGCGGATGTTCCAGTTGGGAAAGAATGGAGGCTTCGCGTTCGAAGGCCGCCCGCTCGGGCCCGCCGGCCACCAGTTCCTTGATGGCCCACATGCTGCCGTGCAGCCGGCGGTCGCTGCAGAGGTAAACAGCTCCGTCCCCCCCGCGGCCGAGCTCTCGAATGACCTGGTAGCGCTCCTGGAGCACCCGGGTCATTTAGCGACCGGAAGTACGATGGTGAACTGCGCTCCACCCTTGGGCCCACTGCCCACGGTAATGTTTCCCTGGTGCTTGCGCACGACTTCACTGGCGATGGCCAGACCCAGACCGGTTCCTCGCCCAATATCTTTGGTGGTGAAAAACGGCTGGAAGACTTTCTTGCGATTCTCTTCGGGAATGCCCGGGCCGTTGTCGGAAACCTCGACCTTGAGCTGGCTGCCTTCATTGCGGCTGCGAATCTCGACTTCGGGATTGGCCACCCCGGCGGATTTCAGGGCGTCCCGAGCGTTGATCAGCAAATTGTTGAAGAGATGGCTCCACTGGGTAGAATTGATGCGGGCCGGGGGCAGGTCCTGAAGGTCGAGCACCACTTTCATGCTGTCGGCGCTGAGCGTCTCGGCCAGCAGGTCGACGGTGCCGCGGATGACCTCGTTGAGGTCGGCGTCGGCTCGCACGAATCGCGAAAAGGTCAGACCCTGTTCGGTTTCGACCGGCTCGCGCGAGTAGACCAGCAGCTTCTCGATGATGCCTTTGCATTTCTCGACCGCCTCGCGCACGATGCGTAGCCGCTTGGCTTTGTTTTCCTCGGTCTCGTGGCGCTGTAGACTGGAGACCATAGCCAGCACCGCGCCCAGGGGAGTGTTGAGTTCGTGGGCGACCCCGGCGGCCAGGCGGCCTACGCTGGCCATCTGGTGTTCTTGGGCCATCTCGACCTGCATGCTTTCCAGAGCTTGCTGGGCCTTGGCCAGAGCTCCCTCTTCTTGAAAGCGTGGCCCGATCAAGGTGGCCAGGGTGGTCACCGAATCCAGCAAACGGCGTTGATGCCCGTCGGGGCGCAGGGTGCCCTCCCAGCATGCCAGCAGCACTCCCATGCCCTGCCGACCCGGACCGATGGGAATGGCCAGGATCCAGCGTCCGGCATACTGTGATTCGGCCGGCTGGCCCGTGTCCCAGGCCTGTTGTAGCAGGTCGCGCACCAGCCCTGGACCGGTTTCTTCGGCGCTGCGACCCACTTCGGCGGCCCGGCGAAAGCCGGTCTCGCCCTTGCTCACGCGAAAATAGAGAGTGGCGCCCACGGCTTTGCAGCCATCCATGCAGGTCTGACAGAGTGCCCGAGTCTGGCTTTGGAAGTCCGTCTGGCTGAGCACGTTCTGGTGGAGCCGATCTAGCGACTCGACCAGGATGTCACGGCGACGCAGTTGCGTCCAACAGAACCAGGCGCCCGCCGTGGCGGTGCTGGTCGCTAAGAACCACAAAGGAAACTGCAATTGAACGATGTCCACCGGCCTGGGCCTTTTGTTGCCGGGCCCGGGGTTTCCTTTCCCAGAGGCCCGAAACCCTGCCCTCCCGCGCTCGGTCGGGCGCAAGCGCCATCCACTCGCGCCCATTTAAGTCTGTCGCCTGCGGCTCCTAGACAGGAAACCGCGCTCAAGGGGTGTAACTCAGGCCGGCTGGATCTATCGCGTCCCTGGAGGGGTACTTGGCTGAGTCAATTTTGGTGGTAGAAGACGATCCGCTGATGCTCGCGGCTCTCGAAATTTTGTTGGAAGATGAAGGCTATGCGGTCACGACCGCACTGTCGGGCATCGACGCCATTCGCTTGGCCAAGGACAAAGAGTTTGACCTGGTGATTTCGGACGTGCAAATGGCCGAAATGGACGGCATGGAAACGATTTCCGGCGTCAAGCAGCAGCAGCCCAGCGCGCGCTCGATTGTGATCACCGGTTACGCCAGTCCGGATGTGCCCATTCAGGCCATCAAAATGGGCGTGGACGACTACATTCTCAAGCCTTTCGACGACCGCCAGTTCGTGGCCAGCGTCAAGCGCTGCCTGGATTCGTTCCGCCAGCAGAAGATGTATACCCAGGGCCTGCAGCAGCAGTGGCGGGATTTTTCCACCATCATCAAGCTGCTCTCCGAGGGAGTGGAGGAGCGCGACGAGCATTTCGCCGGCCACTCTCGCCGCGTGGCTGAACTTTCGGTCAAGCTGGGCCGCAAGCAGGGTCTGTCGCGCAGCCGCTGTGAGGCCCTCGAGCTGGCCGCGTTTCTGCATGACATCGGCAGCATCGGCCAGAAAAAGGCCTTCCTGGACAAAGCGGAGGAGTTGCTCAAAGAGGACATCGCTCAGATTCAGGCGGCTTCTTCGCAAGCCTCCGAGTCGCTTTTCTCCAGCGTGTCCAGCCTGCGCGAGATCTTTCGCATCATCGTCCATCACCACGAATGGTATGACGGCAGCGGCAAGCCGCACGGCCTCAAGGGCGACGACATTCCGCTGGAGTCGCGCATCTTGTGTGTGACCGAAGCCTACGACGCTATGATCAGCAAGCGACCCCACCGCGAACCACTGGGCCACGCCGAAGCGCGCCAGGTTTTGCAGAAGGAATCGGGCACCCACTTCGATCCAGCCCTGGTGGAAGTTCTTCTTCATCTGCTGGTCGACTCTTCCGAGGACGAAGAGAACGAAGAAGCCATTGAGGCCAGCCTGTCCAAGGAGCGCCAGGCCGAGTTGCTACTGGGCATCTGCCGCACTTACCTGACCGCTGGCGACCTGGAAACGGCCGGAAGCGGCTTTCAGCAGGTCATCGACCTGCTCGGAGCCGACGGTTCGCGCACGGCCCTGTCCGAGGCGTCCGCCGGTCTGGCTCTCAGTCTGCTGCACCGCAAGCGTTACGAGGACGCGGAGGCAGCCGCCAATAAAGCCGTCGAATGGGCTCACGCCAGTTCCCAGCTGGTCATGGGACGGGCCCGCGCTCTGCGTGGTCTGTGCTTTGGCTATCTGGGCAAGACCGACCAGGCCCTGCACGAATTGTCCAGCGCCCAGGAGATTTTCGCCGTTTGGGAAGCCCATCTCGACCACGCCATCGGTTTGCTCTACCATGGCCGAGTCGAGCGGGAGCGCAAGGGCAACTGGCAAGAGCCAGTGGAGAAAGCCGTTGAACTCATCGACCAGATGGGGCTTCAGCAGGTGCTCAAGCAAGAGCGCTACGTGGCCATTCCGTTGCTGCTCCAACTGGTGGGTCAGGAAGAAGAGCACGTCAAGTCGAAGAATTTGCTGGCTTACCTGGGTTACGACACTCTGCAGCCCTTCTTCATGGAACTGGAAACCGGTGCCCGCGAACGGGCCATCTCGCGTCTGGCCCCTCGCGAAGGCGGTGGCGCTCCCCAGTCCCCGCCGCTCTCTATGTATGGCTTCGGCAAGTTCCGCGTCTTCTTGGGCGACCAAGAAGTGGGCGAGAAGCTGTGGAAGACGCGCAAGTCCAAGTATCTGTTCGCCTACCTGGCCTGCAACGCCGGCCGCGACGTGCCCGACGAAAAGGTCATGGACCTCTTCTGGCCCGACCACGAGCCCGAAAAGGCTCGCCAGTCCCTGTATGCTGCTCTCTCGCATATGCGCAAAGCTTTGGAAGCCGTCTTCCCGGGCGAAAGCGACCGCGTGGTGCTGGCTCGAAAAGGTTTCTACCGCTTCAACTCGGAGCGCAGTTACTTCTTCGATATGCCAGAGTTCGAGCGTCTCTACGATCAGGCTCAGGCTCGCATCAAGGAAGGCCGCGAAGACGAAGCCATGGTGGCTTTCCAAAAAGCGGAAGCCCTTTACACGGGCGAGTTTATGGAAGGTTACTACGAAGACTGGGCCGTCTTCATCCGCGAAGAGCTGGACATGAAATACAGCGAAATGCTGCAGACGCTCATGGACCACTTCTTCGATAAGAATCGCTTCCCGGTGTGCATCGACTACGCGCAGCGCCTGCTGCGCATCGACTCGTGCCATCAGGACGCTCACACCACCCTGATGCGCTCGCACATTGCCCAGGGCAAGCCGGAACTGGCCGCCCGTCAATACCAGGCCTGCAGTCAGATCATGAAAAACGAACTCAACATGTCGCCATCTCCCGAAATGACGGCGCTCTATCTTCAGATCACGGGATAACACCTGAGTGCTGGTCCAACTGGAAATCGAAAACTTTGCCCTGATTGACTCGGTCCAGTTGGAATTCCGCGAAGGTCTGAATGTGCTCACCGGGGAGACCGGGGCCGGCAAATCCATTGTCCTGGACGCGCTTGGCTTTTTGTTGGGCGACCCGGCTCGCGACGCCGTGAGCAAAAGGGCCCGGGTCACCGGACGCTTCATGCTCTCCGCCGAAGCCAGGAAATGGCTGGTGGAGCAGGGCTGGGACGAGGACGATGAGGCCATCGCTCTGCGCGAAGTCAGTCCCGGGGGCCGCAGCCTGTGTCGCCTGAATGGAGCGTTGTGCAGCCTGGCGCAACTGCGCGAGTTGGGCAACCTGATGCTGGAGATCCATAGCCAGCACCAATCCAACCGCCTGTTGCGGCCCTCTCGGCATCTCGAGTTGCTGGACCGGCTCTCCGACCATCAACCGCTCTTGGAAGCCTATCGCGATCTTTACCGCGAGTCGCAAACGACCGAGAAGCAGTTGCTCGAACTCGGGCAGAGCGAACGCGAACGCAATCGCCAGTTGGAATGGTTGCGCTTCGAGGTCCAGGAGATCGAGGAAGCGAGCCTGCAGCCGGATGAGGACACGGAGATCGAGGCCAACATTCGCCGACTGGCCGCGGCCGAGGAACTGGGTCAACGCTCCCGTCAGGCTCTGCTGCACATCGACAACGCCCTCGACGGGGTGGGCCAGGCTCAAAAGCAGCTGAATGCCCTGCTCCGTTTGGACCCGGCCGTTTCCTTCACGGAGCTGGCCTCTCTCTGTGAGAGCCAGCTGGGTGACCTTTCTCACGCTTTGAATCGCTATCAAGATGAGCTCCAGGGAGAGCCTGAGCAACTCGATCAACTGCAGGCCCGGGCCGAGTTGCTGCGCACTCTCAAGCGCAAATACGGCTCGGATGTCTCGGCCATTCTCGCCTACGGAGTGGACGCTCGTCAGAAATTGGCCGACCTGGAAAACGCCGAGGAGAAACTGGAGCATCTCCAGCAACGACAACAAGAGTTGTCGGCGCAGCTCAAGGACCTGGCCGGCCGCCTGACCCTGTCGCGCCAGAAACAGGCCCGGCTGCTGGAGAAGGAAGTTCAGCTGCAACTGGCCGACCTGAACCTGGAGACCATGCGCTTCGAGGTCCACCAGCAGCCCGGCGAGTTAGGCCCGCAGGGCGCCGACCAGCTGGAATTTTACCTGGCTCCCAACCCGGGCACGCCGCCGCGCCCTCTGGCCAAGATCGCCTCGGGAGGCGAGTTGTCTCGTATCATGCTGGCCGTCATCGGCATCTTTGCCAAGTTTGAGCCCCTGACCACGCTGATTTTCGACGAAATTGACGCTGGACTGGGCGGGCGGGCGGCCGAGGCCGTGGCCCGAAAGCTCGGCCTGTTGGCCAAACAGCGTCAGGTGCTCTGCGTCACCCACCTGGCCGTGATTGCCGCCGCTGGGGACCAGCACATCCGCGTCTCCAAAGAAAGCGACAACGAGCGCACTCAACTGGAATTGACCACCCTCACCGGCAAGACCCGCGAAGCAGAAATCGCGCGTATGCTCAGCGGTGACGCCGGGGCCGCCTCCGCCCAGCGCCTGGCCCGGGAGCTCTTGAAAAAGAGCTAGTTAGGCCGAAGGCCGCTAGCCTTCGCTTGAGTTAGAGGACGACCAGATGCTGGCTCTCCGCACCTCGAACCGCGCTCTGAGGAATGCGAGAATCGAAGGTAATCAGTCGTCCCCCGCGCCATACCGCTAAGGAAAGTAGATACAGGTCGGTCAGTTGACCTGGGCCGTGGATCTTGGACCGGTCAAAGCGTGCCTCTTCCAGAAAGCTCAGGTCATCGGACCAGAATTCATGATGCCGAGTCGTGGTGGCGTTCTCCAAAAGATCCAGCGCGGCCCGTGTGCTGATTGGCTTTGGATATCTGGGCTGGCTGACGACTCGTAGGAAGCCATTCTGAGTGAGCGGACAAGAGGCCCATCCGTCGCGGATATGGGTCTTGAACCAATCGCGGGCCAGTTGGTGGTGAATGTGGGCCTGGTCAAACAGTGCCAGCAGGACATTGACGTCGAAAAGTGCTCGCAACTACAGCCCTTCATCGTCCAGCAAGCGGTCGACGATTTCTTTGGTCACGACCACCCCTCGCGGAGGCAGGGGGCGGAACCCATAAAATTCGCTCTCGCCTTCCCCTGCAACCATCCCCTGGTTTTGGAGCGCTCGCCGAGCCAATTCAGAAATCACCTCGCCACAGGACTTCTTCTCCCGGCGGGCCATCTCACGAGCCGCGAAGAGTACGTCGTCGGCGATGTCCAAAGTGGTGCGCATCATCTGATGCTAGCACATCAGATGCGCCTCGACAACTGGTCGACCCGCTTGAGCAGGGTGGGCAGGCGGTAAGGTCCGTGCATCGACAGCACCCGCTCGGCGGCCTTCTCTGCATCCATTCCGCAACTGGTCACCCACAGCGGTTTGCTGCCCCAGCGACTCACCGGCAGTCCCGGCTCGCCATGGAAGGCGCGTTTGGCCACGCCGACCACCCAGCTTCTACCGCCCAGAGCCTCATAAAGATAGGCTCCCAGGCCCGGACGCTCGACTCCGAGCCAGCAGAATCCGTCCACCACCACGCCGTCCACGGGGAGCGGCAGGCTTTCCAGGGTCCTCAGCAGCGCAGGCAGTTCGCGCCGGTAAAAAGCACCCGGTTCATACGCAGCCCCACCCTCCGAGCGCAGGCGCCCCTCGTGCAGAGGCGTGGCGTCCTGCCAGTCCTGAAAGATCAACCAGCCGGTCTGGGCGTGGTCGTCCCGATAGTCGACGTCGAGGCAAGCGATGTGCATCGCAGCATTCTACCCCAAACGCTCAAGGGGGGATTCTCCGAACGGCTTGCAGAACCGGTGTTCTGGATGCAGCAAAAGACACAACTGAGTAATGGCTTAACCGTGGTCAGCGAGCGCGTTCCCGAACTGCGCTCCTGCAGTCTGGGAATCTGGTGTGGCGCCGGTTCCCGCTTTGAAACCGACCAGCATGCCGGGCTCTCCCATTTCTTGGAACACATGTTTTTCAAGGGCACCCGGTCGCGCACGGCCTACGATATCGCCGTCACCATGGACTCCGTGGGCGGCCAACTCAACGCTTTCACCGATCGCGAGCACACCTGTTACTACGCGCGCGTGATGGATCGTCACATGCCCATGGCGCTGGACATTCTTTCCGACATGGTCAACCATTCGCTCTTCGAAAACGAGGAGATTGAGCGCGAGAAGGGGGTTGTGCTCGAAGAGATCAAGATGTACGAAGACACCCCTGACGATCAGGTCTTCGAACTCTTCAATCGCGCCTTCTATCAAAAGCATTCGCTGGGCCGCCCTATCATCGGCTATTCTTCTCGGGTCAACTCGCTGACTCGTCAGGACCTGGTCGATTACGTCGAGCAGCGCTACCATCCGGGGAATCTGATGATCGCCGCGGCCGGCCAGCTCGATCACGACCAGCTGGTGGAACTGGTGGAAAAGCACTTCCGCGGCGCTCGCTCCAACGGAGGGAGTCCCCCCAGCAACCCCGCTCCCACGCCCCATCAGCACCAGTCCGTTTATCACAAAGCCTGTGAACAGACCTACTTGTGCTTGGGAGCCCCCGGCATCGCTTATGTTGACCCTCGCCGCTACACCATGCTGGTGCTCGACAGTGTGCTGGGCGGCTGCATGTCGTCCCGGCTTTTTCAAGAGATTCGCGAAAAACGCGGCCTGGTATATTCGGTGAGCACGATTCAGACCGCCCTTTCTGACTGCGGTTCTTTTGGCGTTTTTGCTGGCACCAGCGCAGAGAAAGTGCCCGAGGTCCTGAAGGTCTCCCGCGATATCTTTGCCGATGTCGGCGCCAACGGCATCACCGATGAGGAGTTGGAGCGCGCCAAGGAGTTGCTCAAAGGCGCCCTGGCCCTCAATTTGGAGTCGACCTCCAGCCGCATGATGCGCATCGCCCGCAACAACCTTTACTTTGGACGCTTCGTGCCGGTCGAGGAGACCATCGAGAAGATTGACGCCGTGAGTCATGCCGAGGTCAAAGAACTGGCCGCCTGGCTGCTCGACCCGGCCCGCTATTCGCTGGCCGCCCTCGGGCCCGTGGCCGAAATTGATGGAATCAAAGCTCAACCTTTACCCGAATCCTACGCACTGACTGGAAAGAATGCGCTATGAACACCGAAGACCAGATTCCCGTCATGGTGGCGGGCGCCAATGGCAAAATGGGGCGGGAAGTTGTCCAGACGGTTCTGCAGCAAGTTGACCTGAGACTGGTTTCTGCGCTGGGCCACACACGCGGCGTGGGCGAGGATGTCGGCACCATGACCCAGGGCGAGCCGTGCGGCGTGTTCCTGAGCGATAACGTCGAGGAATGCACTTCCAAGGCCGCCGGCGGTGTGCTGGTCGATTTTACGTTGGGACCGGCCGTCAAGGACATCGTTCTCTCGGCGTTGCGCCACAACATGTCGTGTGTGGTGGGCACCACCGGCCTGCCGCCCACGGATATGGCCGAAATTGAAGAAACCGCCCGCAACCACAATCAATCGGTGTTGCTGGCTCCCAACTTCGCACTGGGCGCCGTGCTGATGATGAAATTCGCCCGCGAGGCCTCCAAGTATTTCCGCTGGGCCGAAATTATCGAGCTTCACCACGAGAAAAAGATGGACGCTCCCAGCGGCACCGCCCGGCGCACCGCTGAAATGATGCGCAAAGCTCGCAGCGACGGCTTCCGGGCCATGGCTCAAGAAGAGGAGTCGGTGAAAGGCTGCCGCGGCGGATCGATCGGAGGCGTCAGAATTCACTCCGTGCGCATGCCCGGCCTATTGGCTCACCAGCAGGTCATGTTCGGCAGCCACGGCGAGACACTTCTCATACAGCACGACGCCCGCGCCCGCAACGCCTACATGCCGGGTGTGATGCTGGCTATTCAACGCGTCCGCAACCTCACCGGCCTGGTCGAAGGCCTCGAACACATCCTCGACCTCCCCTAGCGGGACCCGGGGCGCAATTCCAGCACCAGCTGGTAGAACGTGAAGACTTGCGGCGAAACGTAGTGGTCGATTACATCGCGCACGAACTCCGGGCGGCGCGCCGCCGGCACCTGGCCGTGCCAGTTGACCATGGTGGTGTGGCCCCAGTGCTCGAAGGCCTCGCGGGATTCGAAGTCCCAGTGTTTCTGGTCGAGGCGATGCTCCACCACTTCCAGGCCAGACTGGGCGGCCCACTCCCGCACCTGCTCCAGGGTGGGATGGCAGAACGGTTTGGTGTAGCCTTCAAAATGGGAGATCCACTGAGGTAAGCCGCGCACGTCTTCCATGAAATCTTCCAGCGATTTCTGCGGGCCGGCACCCACCAGGCGCAGGTGGGCCTGGCCTTTGGGCTTTAAACAAGCCGCCAGAGTTGCAAAAACCTGGGGCTGCTCGGCCTCGGGAATCCAGTGCAGCGCATTGAAAGACACAATGCGATCCACCGTGGAATTGAGTCGGAAAGTACGCGCATCTCCCTGATAGAAACTGAGATTGTCCAGGCGATGGTGCTCGCGGGCGAAGTCCACCATCGACTCGGAGTAGTCGACTCCCACCGCCTGCGCCACCAGGGGAGCAATTTGGGCGGTGATCTTGCCGTCGCCGCAGCCCAGGTCGAGGACCTCGTCGCGATGGCGCCATTGGAGTTGGGCCAGACTCTCTTCCGCCAGCCATTTCTGCAGGCCCGAGATGGCCGCATACCCTTCCCCGCTCCACTCCATTACGAGACCGTGAAGCGCACGCGGCGCACCGAGTTGTTTTCGTAGCCCTGGCTGTTCCACTCGGCTTGCATGGGCTGCTCATTCCCCCGAGCGTCACGCGAAATAGCGTAAGCCTCGTGTTCTCCCTTGGCTAGCTCCACTCGGGCGGAGAAACCGCGCCAGGCAAACGGCCCGCGATCCTCTGCCAGCTCCACCGGAATCTCGCTTCCGTCTACCACCACCCGCACGGAGGAGACCGGAGCGAATCCGCTCCAGGCCCAGCCGCGTACGATCACTGCTCCCGAGACGGACTCTTCATCCTGGGGCGAGACGATCATCGCCCGGGTCAGCATGGTCGAGACCGGCCGGGCCGGACCCGACACCGGCTTGAACTGATAGTCCTCGACCTGATAGTAGCCCTCAAAAGGCGTCGAAGTCGGCCGAATTTCCGTCAACCACTTGACCGAGGCCATGGCGTAGTAGCGTGGCACAATCAGGCGCAGCGGACCGCCGTGGGCGACTTGGAGTGGCTCATCGTTCATGCTGTAAGCCACCAGCAGCGCCGGATCGTAGCAGTCCTGCAGCGGGAGGCTGCGCGCGTATTCCACGTCTCCCCCCTGAAACACCAACTCCACAGTTCCCTCAGGAGGAGGCGCAAGCTTTAGCAATTCGGGTAAAGGCACGCCCGTCCAGGCGGCATTGGAAACGCCCCGCCAGCCCCAGGCCGTGCCCGGCGGTAGGGGGTCCATAAACAGGCGGCCGTTGCCGGCGCACTCCAGGGTCACCTCGTGGCGCAAGACCGGCAGATTACGCAACTGCTCCAGGCTGAAGACGCGCCCACACACCTGAAGCTCATCGGCAATCAGCGGAAACTCATAGTGGTTGCGGTTAAAAAAGTGCGGCGTGATCGGCTCGCGGAAGTCTTCCCAGGAGGGCTCGGCGTTCAATGGGCTTTGCGTAACAACGTTCATAACGGGCGGTTCTCGACCAGGATCGAAGTGCCCTTTGCCCGGGAGCGGTCTACTTCATCGGAGAAAAGACTTGAATCGTCGACACGGAGTCGCCGGCCAGATAGAAGGCGATGCCGCGTTTGGGGTAGATCAGGTTGCCCCCGGTGGTGTCGGGAGCCTTGCCATAGATCTTGAGCACCTCGGCTTTGGAACTGCCCGCCTTGAGCCCTTTGGGCGAAATGTAGTCGCCGGTGGTGATGGTGATGGCCATCACCTGGCCGTTGCCCACCAGCACGCTCACGAACTTGTCGGGCCAGCTGTAGTTTTTGCCGTCCTTTTTGGGCGCGGCGCCCCAGGCGGATTCGACGTCCGCCACGGCCATCCCGACCTTCAGGTCGCCGCAGCGTCTGCCGGCCACAATTAGACGATCGCCCTGCAGCGCGGATTGGGCCTCGGCCTTGAAGATGAAGACGCGCTCCACTTTGCCGCCAGAGTCATAGGCGAAGCCGATGCCGTTGGGATAGGCCACCTGCTGGGGACCGCGCTGGAGCCCGGGCCCTAGAGCCGACTGGACCTGGGAAACGCTGCTGCCAATGCCCAAACCGCTGGCCATTTTGGCGTTAGCCGACCAGGTGGTGATGCCCAGCACTTTTTTCTTGCCATTGATCAACAGCAAGACATCGCCTTTGTAGGTCTTCAGGCTGCTCTCCGGGTCGCTCTCGCTGGCTTTTGAAGAGACGGGAGCGCCGAGAGCTGCCTCAGCTTCCGCCTGGTTCTGATTGAGGACGACGGGCCCGTAGCCGGTGCCGGGCTTCAATTGCCAATTCTGGGCGCCAACCATGCAGGGGATCAGCAGGAGTAGGACAAGGAATAAACGTTGCGTCATTGAGGCTTCTTTTGGGGGAAAGGGGATTTTCCCCCCGGGAGCAAAGGCGCGGCTTCCAATCCCACCTACGATTCCAAGGAGTAAGCGACTTATGGCTGGAGAGAAAATTAGCATCAAAGACGGCGTTCTGACTGTGCCGGATCATCCCATCATCCCCTTCGTGATCGGGGACGGAACGGGTCCTGACATTTGGAAGTCCTCGGTACGGGTGCTCGACGCGGCTGTGGAAAAAGCTTACGGCGGCAAGCGCAAGATCGAATGGAAAGAAGTCTATGCCGGCGAGTTGGCCCACAAAAAATTCGACAACTGGCTACCTGACGAGACGGTTGAAGCCTTCCGCGAGTACCTGGTTGGTATCAAAGGCCCCCTGACCACCCCGGTCGGAGGTGGCATCCGCTCCCTCAACGTGGCCCTGCGCCAGATGCTTGATCTCTACACCTGTCTGCGCCCTGTGCGCTACTTTGCCGGCACCCCCTCGCCCGTCAAATCGCCCGAGAAGGTCGATATGGTGATCTTCCGAGAGAACACCGAGGACATCTACGCCGGCATCGACTTCGAAGCCGGCAAAGAGAAGGCTATGAAGATCCTTGAGTTTCTCAAGAAAGAAATGCCAGCGGACTTCAAGAAAATTCGTTACGGCGCGGAGGATATTGCCAGCGTGGGAGTTGGCATCAAGCCGGTCTCCCGCCACGGCACCGAGCGTCTGGTGCGCTCGGCCATCGATTATGCCGTCAAGCACAACAAAAAGAGCGTAACCTTCGTGCACAAGGGCAACATTATGAAATACACGGAAGGCGCCTTCCGCGACTGGGGCTACGACCTGGCCAAGAAAGAGTACGGCGCGGTGGAAATCGATGGTGGACCCTGGTGCAAGCTGCCGAACGGCTGCATCATCAAGGATGCCATCGCCGACATCACCCTGCAGCAGGTGCTGACCCGTCCCGAGGACTTTGACGTGATCGCCACCTTGAACCTGAACGGCGACTACCTGTCCGACGCTCTGGCGGCCCAGGTGGGCGGAATCGGTATCGCGCCCGGCGGCAACATCAACTACATCACCGGCCACGCCATCTTCGAAGCCACCCACGGCACCGCCCCAAGTATGCCGATCTGGACAAGGTGAATCCCGGCTCGGTCGTTCTCTCGGGCGAGATGATGTTGCGCTACCTGGGCTGGGGCGAAGCCGCCGACCTGGTCATTGCCGGCCTGGATGGCGCCATCGCCTCCAAGCGCGTGACCTACGACTTTGCCCGCCTGATGCAGGGAGCCACCGAGATCAAGTGCTCTGAGTTCGGCGACAACATTATCGGTCACATGACCACCAAGGCCGCCGTCTGAGCCGACGCAGCTTACTGGTCCTTCTGGCCTGGCTGGTGGGAGTAGCGGGTTTCGCCTGCTACTCCCATTTGATTCAGCAGTCCCCGCTGCAGATCTTCAAGTCATGGGTCCAGTGGATGGCAACCAATCCGGCCGGTCCGGCGGTTTTCATCTTCGCCTTCTGTCTCAGGCCTCTGACCTTGTTGCCGGCAGCCCTGTGCAACCTGGCCGCCGGTTATTGCTTCGGAGCGGCCTGGGGCTGTTTGTGGGCTCATCTGGCCGGCACGGTGGCGGCGGCCCTCTTTTACGGGATTGGACGCTGGATGGGACTGCGCACCGGAATGGCACGCTGGCTCGATTGGTCGATCAACATGTTGCGCACTCACGGAGTGCTTTCGGTGGTAGTTCTGCGCTGGTGCTTTCTCCCTTACGACCCGGTCAGTTACCTGGGGGGAGCCCTCCGTTTACCGCTGTTTCGCTTTCTTTTAGCCAGTTTTGTAGGCAATTTGCCGGGTACTACTTCGGTGGTTCTGCTCGGGGCCTCTCTTGAAGGCCAGTTTGAGGGCGGAAATGTTTCGCTAAATTGGCGTTTGCTGGCTGCCAGTTGGGTAATGTTAATAACAATGCTCGGCATGGGTCGGTGGCTGCGCCGTCGAGTCGTCCCGGACGCCAAAAAGGATGAATAGCAAGGAGCCTCATGTCCATCACGTCTTCCGACACCCAGGTCTTCCCCGGTGGAGCCTTCCTCACCAACGATTTTTCCGTAGCCGATCTGCTCACGCCCGATAATCTCAGCGAAGAACATCGCATGATCTCTCAGACGGCCGAGCGTTTTATGGTCGAACGAGTCATGGCCAACGCTGATAAAATCGAAAAGAAAGACCACGAAATGCTCAAGACCGTGTTGCGCGAGTCGGCCGAACTGGGTCTGTTGGGCGCCGAGATTCCCGAGGAATACGGCGGAACCGGACTGGACCTGCTATCCACCATGCTCATCACCGAGCAGATCGCTCGCCTGGCCTCGTTCTCCGTTTCCTTCGGCGGCCACTCGGGCATCGGCACCGCTCCGGTGCGTTACTTTGGCAGCGAAGAGCAGAAGCAGAAATGGTTGCCCAAGCTGGCTGCATGCGAAGTCATCTCCTGCTACGCCCTGACTGAGAACCACTCTGGTTCGGACGCGCTGGCCGCCCGCACCAAGGCCGTCCTCAGCGAAGACGGAACCCACTACGTGCTCAACGGCAGCAAAATGTGGATCACCAACGGCGGCATCGCCGACCTGTCCATGGTCTTTGCCAAGGTCGACGGCAAACACTTCACCTGTTTCGTGGTCGAGACCAACACCGAAGGCTTCGCGGCTTCCGCCGAAGAGCACAAAATGGGTCTGCACGGCTCCTCCACCACCGCCCTGACCCTGGAGAACGTCAAAGTTCCCGTGGAAAACCTGGTCGGTGAAATCGGCAAGGGCCACAAAATTGCCCTGAACGTGCTCAACCTGGGCCGCTTCAAGTTGGGCGCCTGGTGCGCCGCCGCCGCCAAATACGCTCTCAACGACGCCATCAGCTACTCCAAGGACCGCCACCAGTTCGGCAAGTCCATCAGTGAGTTCGGCGCCATCCGTTTCAAGCTGGCCCAAATGGCCGTGCGCTGCTGGGTGGGCGATGCCATGAACTACCGCACCGCCGGCATGATTGAGACGTCTCTGGGCAAGACCGACGAGAAGGACTCGGTGGCCGCCCTTAAGGCCATCGAGGAATATGTGGCCGAGTGCTCCATCCTCAAAGTGGCCTGCTCGGAATACCTCGATTACGTGGTCGACGAAGCCGTGCAGATTCACGGCGGCTACGGCTATTCGGCCGAGTACGCAGTCGAGCGCCACTATCGCGACTCGCGCATCAACCGCATCTTCGAGGGAACCAACGAGATCAACCGTCTCACCATCACTGGTTCGATCCTGAAGAAGGCCATGTCGGGCAAGCTTAATCTGGCCGGCGGCGTCGTCGAAGTGGACAGCGCGGTTCTCACCGCCGAGAAGAAAATGGTTGGGAATGCCAAGAAGGCCGCCCTGCTGGCCGCCGGCACCGCCATTCAGACCATCGCTGCCGACAACCCGGAAGAGAAGCACCAGGAAACCCTGATGCGCATCGCCGATCTGGCCATCGAGGTCTTCGCTATGGACAGCGCCTGGCTGCGCGCCGCCAAGCAGGCTGGCGAAAAGGGTGAGGACAAGATGGAACTCCAGAAAGACATCCTCAACGTCTTCCTGGTCGATTCCACCACCCGTCTCTGGACCAACGCTCGCCAACTGCTGGCCAACCTGCTGCCGGCGGGCGAGGCCCTGCAGAAGACGATCGGCAAGATCGACTTCCTGGTCGGCGCCCCCCCCGCCAACACCCAACTGCCGCTGCAGCGCATCGCCGCCAAGCTGCTCGACGCCGGCAAATACACCGCCTAGCTCTGTAGCCGGCCAATTCGCTGGAAGTTTGCGCAGCAAACGCCGGAGTTTTCTCTCAGGAAAACTCCAAAGCCGGCCAATTCGCTGGAAGTTTGCGCAGCAAACGCCGGAGTTTTCTCTCAGGAAAACTCCAAAGCCGGCCAATTCGCTGGAAGTTTGCGCAGCAAACGCCGGAGTTTTCTCTCAGGAAAACTCCAAAGCCCCCGGTTCTCGCGAGCCGGGGGCTTTTTTCATGTCCGGTCCCCCCGGTCTGGCCTGGCGCCACCCGTGGTGGTGTGCACTGCTTACCCCTGATGGTGGCCTCTTTGCCGGGAATTGCACAAAAATACAAATGTTACCATTTGAAAATATATTGGCAAAACGCAACACTTATGCTCAGCGTATGAACCTTACACGAAGCCTTCCGATCATCCTCACCCTGGGTCTACTGGGTCTGCTTTCCATCCCTTCGGAACCGTCGCCCAGTCCGCTCGCCTCGGCCCTGCAATGGGAGCTCAAGGACTGCCGGGTCCAGGAAACCAGCCGCGGGGGTCTGGTGGTGCGTGAGCCGAACTACCCAGAGGACTCGGGCAGTATGTTCCCCATGACTGTGACGAGAGTCTGGCGTCAGCATCCCGCTGCTCCGGCTCGGCTGGAAGTGGAGCTTCAACCCTCCGGCGCGCACTGGCGAGGCCAGCGGACCGGCCAGCACTATCGCTGGGAAAGAGCCACGCCCCAGGGGCCGCAGGTTGAGGTGCTGGCCCACTGGGATATCTCCGCACATAACCGGCAATTGGTTCAAGACCAGGTCAAACAGACCCTAAAGGAGTTCGGCCAGGCTCCAACTGATCAGGTCGGCTGGTTCTGGGACAGGGGGACCTCCAGATTGTTTCGAGCCCAGGCCTTCCGACCGGAAACCTTGCAGGCCGACCTGCGAAAAGCCCCAACCGCGTTTGACCTGTGTCTTTTCATGGGCCCGGGAAACGACTTCCCTGGCACTAGACCATCGCGACTGCAAGCCTGGTTATGGAACGCGCAGACCGAACTGCTGTCCTGCCGAGACCGCTGGCAGCAAGGCATGCTGGTGGACCTGGGTTGGCGAGCCCTTGAGCTGGAGAGCGACCCCCGTTAGGCGAGAGGCGAAAAAACCGGGACCCACTTGTCGTCGGCGTCGAGATGGCCCGCTCGGCAAATTTCAAGAGGATGCACTCTCCAGCTGTTCCCAGGCCCAGCGCAGGATTCGCGTCACCAGGCCCGCCTTGTCCAGTTCGCCCGCGTCCACATGCAGAACCGGAATTCCTAA
>JALHOV010000003.1:37758-41918 GCA_022842865.1 Vulcanimicrobiota bacterium
CGGCTCCGTCCACTTCGACTGCGACCGAAACCGTCTGGCCGCGAGCGGACACCAGCACGAGGTTGTCCACGCAAAGCACTCCGATCGAGGTAGCCACCACCCGGGGGCACCAGACCATCGAACCTCCCTGGCCGGTCCAGACGCAACCCGAGCAACTGTCCCCCCAACAAACCGATCCGCACCAGCCACCGCTTTTCGCTCCAAGAATCGAAGCGCAGCGAATTGAATTGGCGCCAGAACAGCTCGTCTTCTTGACGAAGTCGCTCCAGTTCCTTGACTTCCGCACATGCACTTTCACCCAAATGGAGGGCGATCGGCCAGAGCGGATTGTCCGTGCGCAGCACTTGGTGCGGTTGCCGATGAGTTGGCGTCTGAACCACGCCCCGACCCAAAAACTCGCGAATCCCTCGCGCAAAGTCCCTCAGGGCCCGACGAGTCAATGGAGTGTGGGCCGGCCGCCCCCGCCGACCCACACCCGCCCGCAACTTGCCGAACCTGGCGCCGTAAATCCCTTCCAACTTCTCTAAAGAGCCCGAGAGGCCACCTCTCGCTGCGACAGCTCCTTCCTCGTGCGCTCCTTAATTAACCGCCTCATAAGTCTGCATTGCGCAGATAACATACGCTAATTATCGTATATTTGTCGCCTTTGGCATAGGTGAACAATGGCCAAAATCGCCGGGACATCTGGCGCTTTCGGTTCAGGCTTATTGCTTATCAACCGCTGCTGCGGGCCGGAGTCTTGGCGCATCTCAGGTTCCTAGTCTCCGGAACCGCCACGGGGCTCGGACCGCAGAGGCGCGGAGAACCGCAGAGGGTTTTGCGTGCTTGCAACTCGGGTCTCGTGCTGCCAGGACTTGTACCTTTTACAAGACGACTTACTTTAGGTGGCTGGGCCGACACGGCGAGCTTTGGCTGCAAGCTAAGCCCATTTTCAAACGACCCGATGGCTGCCATTTCCCTCAGCTCTCTGCGGTGGATCCCAAAAGCTCGCAGCCAGCAACCTGCTGTCTGCAGTTGGGTCAGGGACGAGAAGAGAGCGTCCAAACCTAAACGGGGTAGCCCAATCGGCGCTGCAATTCTAACTGGGCTTGGCGCCTCTTGGGTCCGAAGATTTCTTCCGTTTCTTCTAAGTGGTGGCGGAATACCCGGCGCATTTCGGCGAATTGGGCGACCCGCTCTTCAATGGTGGTGGGGCTGACCCACGAGTTTTCCATCTCGTCGAGCAGTCCGGGATTGGCGCGCAAGGCCTGTAGTTGCTCCATCGTGTTTTGTTTCTTCAGGCGGTCGCTGTTCCCCGCTGCCGCTTCCCGCTCTGCTCAAACCGACAGCTCGACTACCCGTCCACCTGGGAACGCAATTCTTCACCCAGCGCTACAGCGTCTTCACACCAGGCCTGGTAGACTTCCGGCTTGAAGCTTTTGCAGAGGCCCTTCCCTTCCTCGAGCCATTGCAGCAACTCGTCGGTAATCTCCGCTGCGTTTTGGGCTTGCTTCAGCTTGGACCTTGCTGAGTTGGCAGACTCCCAAGTGGCGGCTAGCTGCTCTTTGGCCGAGTCAAAAATATGCTCAACCAAGTGGACATCTACCGCGCCTTGATGGAGCAAATACAAGGAGTGTAGCGCCAAATTGATCCAGGCGTAGGAAGTAGGGCCGGATGCATACTGACGTGCCAGTCCCAGGAGGTCCATCCGGGCGAATTGCTGGCCGAGGGTTTCTAGCCTCCCCCGCCACCCGGGCTCGTGGCTCTGGCGCAGAGCGATAAGATAATCCTCGCTCCAGTCAAGGCAGTGCTGACCCCAAGTTCCGCTATCCCCCCAGTTTTGTTCCGTGTTTTCCTGGAGAACAATCTCCTCCTGGATCATCGGTTCCAATTCCGTCTCGCACGCCAGCAGCCGATTGATGCCAGGGTGGGTAAAAGGACCCCGCACAGACCACATGGTCCGGTGCAATCGAAAGAAATCAAAATCAAGCCGCTGAAAAACAACCGGCCCGTCCTTCCAAGCCGCCAGGAGCTTTTCGGTGTCGAAGGAGCTCGCGTGGGACTGACAGCTCTCCAGCCATTCCTCGGCCAGCGAAAAAGATTCCAAAACAGCGGTTACCTCGGGCAGAAGCAGATCTTTCTGCGGCTCGTGGTGAATCTGCTCCAGAAACTCGTCTCGCCTGTCCCTCAGGTCTTCTAGCTCTCGCTCACTTTCTTGAACAAGGTGCTCAACCAATTGCTGACCATCCAAAACGGCCTGGGTTGACTCCAGTAGTCGGTGGGGCACAAAACTCTCCTGCATGGGCCAGATGGTTCTCCAATCTGACGGCGGCCCCTATCGATGAGCTCAGGAATCAAGGCTGCGCCAAAACGACAATAACCACTGGATGGAAAACCAGTGGTCATTGAGGATTCTGGGTCTGTTCAGGCTGGAACGTAGCGAACCGGGCACTTGCCCGACAGCTCTTCTCGGCTCAAGCTGGCAGGAAGTTGGATGCTCGCTCCCCCCCAGACCTCCTGGGGGTTGCCACCTCGACAAACTCCTGGTTTGTCGGTGAACGCAACCAGTTCGGGACCCAACTTGAACTCGAAATCGTAGTCCGAGGGGGGGAACATGGTGTCTCGACAGTCGCTTTCGAAGGTGACGGGTGGAGCGCCGGATTCCCAATAGAGGCGGTATCCACGCTTGGAAGCTTCGGCCAGGTCAATCCGCAACTTCCAACTGGTGCCGGGGGCCAATTCCAGGAAGTCCTCAGCGGTCACAGGCCTCAACTCGGTCGGATGATACACTTGCATTGCATAACCCCAGACCCTCACGCTCGTTAGCAGTCGATGCTCTGCCAGGTAAGTGCAGACCGTAACCACTTTGTCCGAATGGTTGACAACCTCTACTTCAAACTCGGGCAAGTCGTCTTGATGCAGGACAGAGCTTAGGTTGCGGACCTTGAATTCCAACTGAGTCATAGTCTTTTCCATCTTTTCCTCCAAGAGTTACCTAAAATTGCTTCCCCGTGACATTTCCAGCGACCTACCTGCGCAGGCCCGCCTGGGTTTCCGCCAGGATTTCTTCTCCACTCGGACTGCCGCCGCGCAAACCGGTGAGGTGTCCATATTCGCACTTAGGCTCCTTGTCATTCGGGTCAAAGGCAATGATTCCAATGGGATTGCCGAAAAACTCATCCTTGCCGGTTTCGGGATTCCTTCCCAGATAGATGGCGTTCTCTCCTTGGCGCTGACGCGCCTGGGCGACTGCCTTCTGCCAGGCCTCATCGTTTGCGAATTTTGATCGATCCGGGTCCTTGTACTTCGAGTTGACAAAGTAGCAGAAGTCTCCACCCTCCAGCGGGGGAGGACCGGCGACGGGTGCCGGCTTGTTGTCCAGATTCAAGCGGTCGCTCATGGCACCGTTCTTGTCGTGAACATATTGCCCATCGGGACCCTTGCTCCAGGTGTGGTGTCCGGCAATTCCCATTTCTCCGTGGAGTTTGTTAAACGCTTCGGGACCCATGGTGTCGAGTTTGGCCTTCATGAAGCAGAGATTGGTGCTGGAGGCGCAGTCCAGGGCATAGTTGCCCCCGTCCTTCTTGAAGACGTCATTGATGGCGTCGGCAGGATTGACACCCTTTTTAATCTTCCAGCAAACTAATGTTCCGTTTTTGTCCTTAACCTGCTCCCAAAAGGCCGGATTATACTGGGCCTTCTCCATGACACCCTCAAACCCGACACCAGGGCCACCTGCCCGGCGGGACTTCATGCGCGCATCCATCTGGCGAGCCGCCGCTGTGGTATTGGCGCGCATTTTTTTGGAAACGTCAGCGGGGGAAACACCTTCCAAGGGATGAACCGTGGTGGTCGGCGCTACGGGGCTGGCGCCGCTAGGAGCTGGTTGCGGAGCTGCAGGTGCTTGTGGCGCCGCAGGAGTGGCCGGCTGAACGGCTGCTGGAGCGGCTGGAGTCGCCGGTGCGGGAGCGGCTGGAGTCGCCGGTGCGGCATTGCCGCCGCCGTTGACACCGGGCTGGGCGTTGCCGCCGCCGTTGACGCCGGGCTGGGCATTGCCGCCGCCGTTGACACCGGGTTGCGCGTTGCCGCCGCCGTTGACACCGGGCTGGGCATTGCCGCCGCCGTTGACACCGGGCTGGGCGTTGCCGCCGCCGTTGACTCCGGGCTGGGCATTGCCGCCG
>JALHOV010000004.1 GCA_022842865.1 Vulcanimicrobiota bacterium
TGTAACCCCGCCGCTCGGCCTCAACGACACCAAAGACTGAGCGAATCTGACGGCTTCGCACCCGGCCGCGCTCAAGCGTGAGAACATTTCCTTCTTTCTGGACATCCAACTTTGGCCGCAGCTGGGGACAGCAGGCTACGGCCCAGGCCTGGTTTTGGACATCCCGCCTATTTTTTCTTCTCCCTGCGAAACCTTAGTCGGACCGGCCGGTTAAATCGGACCTATTAGAAAACTGGGGAGGAACAAACCCATGAATCAAGCGATAAGCGGTCTTCTACTGGTCGCGGCTTTGGCCGGCACGCTCACCGAAATTGCGGAGGCCCGCGGCGGCCGCGCAGGCGGAGGTAGAGCAAGAGCAAACTCGGGCAGCTTTCAGCGACAGGGCACTCGCACGGGCGCCCAAGGGAACACCAGCACTCACGCTGGTCAAGGCACCTGGAGCCGCGGCAACGGCAGCTACGCCAGAAACTATGATGGCACGCGTACCGGTCCCAACGGCCAGAGCCAGCAGGTCAATCGCAATCAGAACGTGACCAAAACGGGCGACAACAGCTATCAGCGGGACGGCTCTCACACCGTAACCGGCGCCAACGGAGAGTCGCGCACCCGGACTACGTCCGGACAGGGAACTGTGCAAAAAACCGACAGCGGATACACCAAGAGTTATGACGGAACCATCACCACCGACAAAGGCAAAGTGATCAATGTGGACCGTAGCACCGAGGCGACACGCAACGCCGACGGCACGGTCAGCAAAGACCGTTCGGTGGAATACACCGACTCCAGTGGAAACGCCTTGGGGACGGGTCAATCGAACTCCGTGCGCACCCCGGGTCAAGGCACCACCACCACCGGTAGCTACACCAACGCCAAGAACGGCAACACTTCTACCTACCAGGGGTCGACTACGCCCAGCGGCGAGGGAGGCTATGGCCATACAAGCACCTGGACAGGTGCCCAGGGGAACAGCCGAACCACCAATGCAAACGCACGTTGGCAGTATATAGACGGCAAATGGGTAAAATCGGTGCAAAGCACCACCGCCCCTGTTACACCCGCGCCTTAAGCCCTGGGAGCTCAACTCCGTCGAGTGCTGGATGATGTCTGTTGGGCAGCCTGCAGTCCGAAACCGAGACGCAGATGGTGATCCCGGCCTGGCCCGCGCCGACTTTCAGGGCCCGGGGCCGATGCCTTGATCGCCGCTCGGAAGGCCTTCGGATCAGCTTCCCTACGACCTCGAGGCCGCAGGCGAAAGGCTTTTTGGAACCCCCCAGGGAAATCGGCTTCGTGAGCATCCGACCCCTTCTTCGATGACTCTGAAACCCAAAGAGTTAGAGCAACAGGTCCGTCAGGTCTTGGACAGCCGCTCGTCCGATCGCGACTGCCTGACTGCTCTGGAGACCGGACCCGCCAGTCATTTCGGCTTTCCCGGCCTGACCTGGTTGTGGGGGCCGGAGCTTTACCAACGCGACCGGGTCCTTTTTCGTGCTCTACTGCTGGCCAAGTTTTCCCACCAAACCTGGGCGGGCGGCTGGCGCTGGAGCAATACTCCCTGGTCGGCTCGCTTGCAAAGCTGGTTGGAGCAAGCCGACCAGGATCAGGACGTCGAGTTATGCCAGCGCCTGATCACCTGGAAGTTGCTGGCCCAGGCCGGGTTCACTTACTCCAAACTGTCACCACTGGTCCGTGCGGAACTGCTACGCCGCACCAAGCACAAACCAACTAGCGCCCAACGTCGTCTGGAGGAGCGCAAGCTCGATTTCTGGTTCCAGCTCGACCACATCACCGCCCTGCAACTCTATCGCCAGGACCCGGCATGCTCGGCCTACCTTTTGCGGCACCTGCCCCGCCCGGAGAAAGTGTTCTGGAAAGAGCTTTTTCAGCTGGCGCTGGGCCAGGACGAAGCGTTCGCCTACAAAATCTACCGTGCCTTGATTCCCTTGTCGCAGTGGGAATCGGAGGTGAAAGAGCTGTGCCGGTCTCCCTTGAAGGCCTCAGAGCTCCTCAAGGAACTGGAGCGCCGCTCACCAACCTACGGCTACGGGGAGGCCTTTGCCAGGGTTCTCTACCAGATTTTGCAGGAGCGCGGCCGGGACGCTTTTGCCTATGTCATCCCCCAGCTCAAACGAGTCTGGAAGCCGCTGCTGGGCCGCGGAAACTATGGCAAGATGCTGGAGTTGGCCGACGCCAAGGGTTGGGATGACCTGTGGTGCGCCATTCTGCGCACCTGCGCGTCTTCTAAGGAGTTTAACACCAGCCTGCGCAAACTGGCGGCCCAACCGGGCAGCCCCAGGCTGCCTGGCCTGAGCGGCGTTTCCAGCGAATGGAACTTTGGCGCGGTGGGTCTGGCCCGCGTGCAGATTCTGGACAACGACACCGCCCTGGCGCTCTACAGGGCCAATCCGGATTGGTTAAGGGGCCCCTTCAAACTGAACCTGCAGGTGCACCCGTCGCAAAAAGGCTACACCGGCTTGCTGCAACAGCTGATGGACCGGGGGGAAGAGGAACTGGTCGACCTGCTGGCCAGCCGCTACATCCTCAGTTATCAACCTCTTCCCGAAGTCCAACTGTTGACCGATTACTACGCTGCTCTGGGCGATTCGCGCGCCCGCCGCGGGGCCAACGTGCTGGGCAAGCTGCCCGCCTATTGCATCTGGAACTATCCCGAACTGATCCGTAAGAACCGGCTGGCACGCGCCCTCTACGAACGCTCCATAGCCGACTATGCCCAGGACCCGCTGGCCTTGTCGGACCTGGTGGAAGCTTCGGAAATACACGTCATGGCGCTGGGTTACCGGGCCCTGAGCCAGGCCGCCCCGGACGAGGCGGCGCGCCATCTGGTGCTGCTGCTGGGCTGCCTGTTTCGGCCTATGCAGCGCCTCACCCGCGGCTACGCTCTGGCCGCCCTGGAGCGGGCCTCCCAGACCAACCAGGGAACGGCCGCGCGCATCCTGGCGGCCGCTCGCGAAGCCCAGCGCCTGCCAGATGAGCGTTACCCGAAAGAAGCCCTACTCTCCCTGCTGGGTTCTTTGCTGAATCGCTGGCCCGAGCTACGTGGTCCCCGAGAACAACCGGTGGTTTACCGCCGCGAGGTCAGTCGTGTTTAGTTATGCCACCCCCAGCCTCTTCCAAAGCGACCTGAACCAGGCCCGCCTGGGCCTGTGTTGCGACCAGGACCGTCCGGTCGAATGGGAAGCTCGCCTGATCGAGCACATCCCCCTGGTACGCTTCGCTCTGCGCGCCCTGGGCGAACTGATCTGGTCCGGCGACGAAGACGGTCGCGCCCGACTGGATCCCATCCTTACGGCTCACCCCGATGGTTTGCTGGCCGAAGCCTTCTCCTCCGATCTGGCCGCCTATGGCCGCCTGTGGCTGAGTCCGCAACTTTACGAAGTGCGCGGCACCCCGCTGTGGGGTACTACCAACGTCGATTTTTCGAGCTGGCTGTGGGGCGCACTGGGCGAGATGCGCAGCAGTCGGGAAACCTGGCTGCGCCTGAATCCTCAGGGGTTTGCTTTGGAGACCCTGGGCGCGGGCGGGCGCTTCCAACCCAAAGTAGACATCCCCAACGATTGGTTCCGTGCTTTCCTGGAGTTGCAGGGAGCTCTGACCCGCCCCTGCACCAGGCTACGCGTCCCCCCGATGGATTTGTTGGCCCCGATTCGCTTCCTACGCCACTCCAAAGGTCGCCTGAGCCCACGTGCGCTCCGCTATGAGTGCCATCCAGAGGGCTGGAGCATCGTGCTGGAGCCTTGGGAAAAGCGCTTTGCCCTGCGCGCCGACCAGGGCGGCGAGCCGCGAATCCTGCGCACCTGGGGGCGTCAGAGGCTGCGCCTGATCGAGCCCCTGCTGCCCTTCGCCGAATCGGTAGAAATCCGCCTGCTGGGCCGCGCCATGCCTCACTTTTATCGAGTTCAGCTGCCGGGGATGAGCTTTCTGTTGGGGCTGACCGGCTGGGGGCGGCAGAGCTTTGCGGCCGAATCCGGCTACTCGCTGTTGCGCGGGCTGCCGCAGGCACAGTCTGAAGAGGCCCTGTCCACTCGCGAGCATGAGCTGCGCCAGAAGCTGCTCTCCCCCTACCACCCGCTCGATGAGGAATTGGTGCGACGCGGACTGGCCCTTACCGATTTAGATCGAGGCCAGACCCGCTATCGTCCGCTCACCCTCCAGCCGCTGGATCCCAAGGTCCTCTATCCCCCTGACCTGAGGGCCGAGGAAGCAGCCACTCTAAAAGCCTCGGTGCAGGCCTGCTGGGTCCAGGAACAGCGCAAGCTCAAGAGTCTGATCACGCCCCAGGGCAAGGTCCAGCGAGAGCTGATCTTTCGCGACTGGAAAATACAGGGCGAGTGCCAGGGCCACCCTCTCGAACTGGTGGTCAGCGAGCGCGAGCAAATCCTCTTTGGGCGCTGCGACTGCGCCTTTTTCCAGAAGCATTTGCTCAGCCAGGGACCGTGCTCGCATCTGCTGGCGCTCTTCGAATCCAGCCGAGATTTGCGCGCTCAGAACCTGCCCAGCTCGCTGGAGGTCCGAGAGGTCCCGTCGCGGCAGGAAGTAGGCGAAGATGGCGAAGAGTAGCCGGGCCTCAAGGAAAGTGTGCACCAAAGTTAGCCGTTTATGCTGCGGTGTTTCGCCGCAGCGGCGAATTGTCGCCATAACACCGCCAAGGTCCCCATCGTACGCAACGAAGGGGAGCCCTGAGTCCAGAGCCTCGTTAGTAACGGCCACTTTCCCTGAGGCTTTGTTATGAGTCTGTGGGATTGGATAAAACAGAAGCTGCTGGGTATCCCACCGCAGCGCGACACCTCTCGTCTGGAACCGGACCGAGAAGGCGTGTCCGAAAAAGTAGACGTGAGTGGCGCCCCACTCAAACCATCGCATCGCCGTCGCGCTCTGCGCGACCGGCGCCTGCTGCCCAAAGCCCGAGCTCCCGTCGGCAAGCGGCCCCAGGTGATGTCGCTGGCGGAAGCGGAGCGCCTCTTTTCAGCCAGTCAGCGCAGTCGCAATCGCCGGCAGCGCGATCTGCTGGCCGATCCCGAACAATTGCAACGTTTGGGCCTGCCGCTTTGGTCACGCGAAGATCAAGTGGCCGCCGCGCTGGGCCTGACTCTGCCCCAACTCTGGCACTTTGCCATGCATCGCCAGGGCGAGGCCCATCCTCACTATGTGGCTTTCGCAGTTCCCAAGCGTAGCGGGGGGGACCGGATCATTCTCGCTCCCAAGCGCCGCCTGAAGGCAATGCAGCGCAAGTTGCTGCAAATGCTGGCCGAAAAACTTCCGGTTAGCCAGGCCGCCCACGGCTTTCGCAGCGGTCACAGCACGCTCACCAACGCCCTCCCCCATTTGAAGCAAAAAGTAGTCCTTCGATTCGACCTGAAAGACTTCTTCCCCAGCTGCAACTGGGCGCGCGTGCGTGGACTGCTGATCGCCTACGGTTACAGCTTCCCGGTGGCCACCACCCTGGCCCTGCTGATGACCGAAGCGGAACGACAACCGGTGGAAACTCCCGACGGCCTGGTCTTTGTTCCGGTGCGCACGCGCTACTGTGTGCAAGGAGCCCCGACCAGCCCGGCCCTGGCCAATGCGCTGACCCTGAAATTGGACCGCCGCCTGCTGGGGTTGGCGCGCAAATTGGGCTGGCAGTATACGCGTTACGCCGATGACCTCACCTTCTCCGGCCAGACACCTGAACAGGTCGGCCTGCTGAAAAAAGCCGTCGAAGGTATCGTGGAAAGCGAAGGCTTCGCCCTGAATGGCGCCAAAACGAAAGTCATGCGCAGTGGACGCTGCCAGAGCGTAACGGGAGTGGTGGTCAACCAGGTGGCCGGCCTCTCCCGTCAGGAACGCCGCCGCCTGCGGGCCGCCCTGCACCAGGCCGGTGGCCAACCCGATGCCCAGCTGAGCGGCAAACTGGCTTATCTCCAGGGACTCAACCGCGGGCAAGCAGAAAGACTGCGGCGGCCCCGCGGAGGCCAGGTTCTGGACTGACGGATCCCGAACTCTCGTCCCCAAATCACGCAGGAGGCAAGATGAGCAAGCGGTTGGGATGGTGGAGCGGGTTTCTCTTGGCCTGCCAGTTGAGCGGTTGCGGAGTCTCCTCTCAGACCAACCCGGTGCCCCCTCCCGCCTCCCCTCCCCCTGGTTGGAATTGGCTGGCCCAGACGCGTTGGGCGGTGCCGCCTCAGGACTTGCGCGCCTACCTGCTGCGCCAGGGCACTTCCGAGCCAATTCCCCTGACGGAACAGATGGTGTTGCAGATTGAGCGTGTCGAGGACGGCCTGTTAACCGGCCAGGCTCGTGTGCAAACCTCCATCCCCACGCCCCTGTCGGACGGAGCAGTCACCTCCGCCGACCTGGCGGGCAGCATGACCCCGGAAGGACGGCTGGATCTTTCTCTGACCAACCCAGATGGCCGGAGGACCCGTATCTCCGGCGCACTCTTGCAGACCTCCTCGGGCTGGAAGTTACAGATCCAGAGTGTCGCCGGGTCGACGGACCGCCTGGTTCAAAACGCCGGCCTCGTCTTACTGGCAGCCGATCAGACTGCCGCCGAATTGACTGAAACCTCGAAAGAATCCGAGCCAGACCCTTGGAGCTGGCTGCCCGGGACTTCCTGGTACGTGCCAGTAGACTATCTGTTGGCCTATGTCGTCGGCCCCCCTGGACGGGCGCCTTTGCCCATTAGCGATCAAACCCTCTACACTCTCCAGGGCTATGACCACGGTTATTTCTGGGGACCGACCACCACCACCATGACCCCCGACAGCGGAGTGGGCAAGTTCGGAACGCGCAGCAGTCACCTGAATCTGCTGGGCTGCGTCAGTCCTCAGGGATCCATCTTGCTCTCCTTCAGCCCCTCCGACCCCGACAACCCGGCCATCACAGGCTATGGGGTGATGCAGAGACTGGACGGCGAGTGGACCATGGAAAATCAGATGGCCTCCGAGAGCGCCGTCACCGTGACTCACTGGGCCTACATGAAACAGGTCTTTCCAGGCGTCGTTCCCAGTCCGCCACTGCCCGTGAACGAACTTCCCGGGCAATTGGCCGCTACCCAACGTTGGGCTTTCCTGAAAAACTCCAGCTGGCAAAACAGCTCCGCCACCCAAAAAGGCTTACTCTCCAACGGCTTCGCCAGCCATCCGGCAACCGTCCTGGAGGAAGTGACCTATGCCATCCGAGACTTCCGCAGCGGATACTTTAGCGGGACCACCCGACTGCGCCTCCAAGGTCAGACGGAAGATTTCAACTTGGCCGGCAGCGTCACTCCCGAGGGAGCTCTTTACCTGTTTTTCATCCCCACTTCCGCAGCCGGCGCCACCAGTACGGTCGGGCTCGGTTCCATGCGGGCCATTCCGAATGGCTATACCATGCAAACGCAAACCCTCAGTCCTGGCGAGGTCCAACTCGTTCACTGGTCGGACATGCTGCGCAACTGACCGTCCCACTTTACAACAGGGCCTGAGCCTATGTCCTGCGAAACCTCCGACATGACCTTACGCGCCCCACAACCAGGCAAGCGCCCGCTTCGCGATAGTGACATCCTCCCATATGACGATGGAGTCCCCATGGAAACGACCCAGCATCGGATTCAGATGAATCTTCTCATTGAAACCCTGCAGACTTATCTGCGCAAACGGGAGATTAACGCCTACGTGGCCGGCAATAACTTTCTCTACTATCAGAAAGGAAAACCGCCCAAGTTTTGCGGTCCCGACTTTTATGTGGTGCTGGGTCGCCAGGAAACAGACCAGAAATCCTATGTGGTCTGGGAGGAAGACAACCGCTTTCCGGACGTGATTGTGGAACTCTTGTCGGCCACCACCGAGGCGACCGACCGGGGAGCTAAATTCATTCGCTATCGCGACCTGTTTCGCACCCCGGAGTACTACCTCTATGACCCCATCAGTCAGGTTTTCGAAGGCTACCGGCTCACAGAGGGACAGTATGTGGCCATTGCGCCCTCACGGAAATCACTGGCTTGTAAATCCCTGGGGCTGAGTCTGGCGGTGCGGGGCAAATGGCTACGCTGGCTAGACTCGGATGGAGTCGTATTGCTAACCGGAGAGGAACTAGCCGAGCAGGAGCGCGAGCGAGCCGAGCAGGAGCGGGAGCGAGCCGAGCAGGAGCGCGAGCGAGCCGAGCAGGAGCGCGGGCGAGCCGAGTATGAGCGCGGGCGAGCCGAGCGGCTAGAAGCCGAGTTGGCCAGACTGCGTGCTCTTCTGCCCCCGGAACTCGCCTGAAGTTTTTTTAGCAAGACCGCAACCCGAGACCGTTCTATCGGTTCTATGCACCATCTGACGGGTTGAGCAAAGAGGAGGTTTTATGAAAAATTCGAGCACTGTGGCCGGAGCGTTAATGCTTGCCGGGGTCCTGCTTCTGTCTCCGGTGGCTGAGGCACAGGGCCGGGGGGGCACCCGGCAGGGAACTTCCACCGGCACTCGAGGAAACAGGAGCTACCAGGGCACTCGCACCGGCACCGGAGGCCAGACTTCCACCGTCAACCGAACCAATCAGGTGAATCGGACCGGGGAGAACACCTGGCACCGCGACACCAACCAGACGGTCACTCAACCCAACGGAAAGACGCGCTCCTGGCAGGCCAGCGGCGATGGCAGCGTCAACAAGACCGAAAATGGAGCCAATCGCCAGTACAACGGCACCATCACCAACGACAAAGGGCAGTCGGCCACGGTCAATAAGTCGGCGGACGTGACCCGGAGCGGCGATGGAACAGTCACCCGCGACAAACAATCCACCATCACCGGCCCGAACGGACAGACGACCACCAGGGAGAGCACGCACACCGCCACCAAGAATGAGGATGGCAGTGTCACCCGCACCATCGACTCCACTTCAACAGGTCCCAATGGCCAGAGTGTCAACCGTGACGGAACCAGCACGACGGTAAAGAATGAGGACGGCACCTATACCACCGATCGGCAATCCACGGTGACCAATGGACAGGGGGACGTCATGGGAACCGGCCAATCGACCACCACGCGAACCCCGGGCCAGGGCACCCAGACCAGCGGAAACTATACCAATTCGCAAGGCAACACCTGGCAATACGAGGGCTCTACCACTCACCCCGAGCCCGGAACGACCCAATATTCGGGAAGTGTAACCAATCCCAACGGAGCCACTGGCACCCGCACTAGCAACGCCCGTTGGCAGTATATCGACGGCAAATGGGTCAAGACCGTAGAGGGTTCAGCGACAAGCACCTCCGCCCCCTGAGAGGCCTGAAACCAAGGTAGGGATGGTGGGTTTCGTGAGCGTATAGAAGCCCATGCGAAAACTCTTTACTCTGGCCTTACTTCTGGGCTGGTTGGCTCCGTGCGTCGGCGCCGACCCCACCGACAAACAAGTTCTGGAACTCCACCAGCGTTGGAATTCTGCCCTGGCGGGCGCCAACGACTTCAATGCGCTGGCACCTCTCATGTCCACCAGCTCCCTTGAGGAAATTTCTGGCTTGGATGTGAAGCAACAACAGGCTACCTTTGGCATGCTCAAGATGGCTGCGATGATGGGTGGAGCCAGGCAATGGAAAGTCGAGGGCCATCAAAAGGTCAAGAACTTCTTCGTTTACAAACTCGTACATCAAGAACAGAACAGCCGGGGGTCCACCGAGTTTCCGGTAGCCGAGGAAGCGGGAGTGCTCAAAGTCGACTTTCGCCGCAAGAAATGACCTCCCTCAGCGTCATTACGGCTTCGGTTGGGCCGCTCGAACCTTGGCCTGGATCGTTTTCCATTTCTCGCGCTGATCCGCGGTCATCGTGCCGGTAATCTTTCGCGAGATCTCCAGGTCCTTGAGTCGCATCGTAACGGTTGCATCTGCGATCTCCTCCAGCTTGGTTTTGGCCTGGGCGGTGGTGGTGCTTTCTTTGGCGATCAGCGCCCGGTAGTCATTCTCCAACTTGGTCAATAACTCACGGCTGGTTTTGACGGAATTGTTCAGTTCGGTTAATTGGGCTTTCATGTTGTTAATCTGCTCATCGCTCAGGCTAAGCTCTTGCTTGTAATCAAAAATCGTCTTCACCTTGGGCGATTCTTTGGTTGGCTCGGCCCAGGCGGGCATGCACACAGCGGCCAGCAGGCTGGCCGCGACAAGAAACTTCTTCACTTGCTTTTGCTCCTTTTGACTGTTTGGATTTGCCTGTCCAAAATCTTTGTTCGCACCGGAACTTCGGGAAAAAGCCGGCGCAGATCCTTGTCCGAATAGAACCGAGGCAGCAGGCTTTGAGCGAGCGAGTGGGAAACTAGTCGGTGGACGGGGAGTCCTAAAGGCTTTGGGGAGGGTTGACCACTTGCGGCTGCACCATATCCGGCGCCGAGGCCTCAGCTTGTTGGAGATCGTCGTATCGATGGGGCTGGTCGTGCTCTTCGTGGCGATGTCCGTTATGAACCCTGCGCCGGCACGCGAGCGGGCCGGCACGGATGCGCTCGCACAGGTGGTGGCCGCGGAACTGCTGCGCTGTCGCCAGATCGCCCTGGCCCGTCACATCCCCGTGGCACTCGGCTTCCCCAGTCAGGGCGCCACCACTCCCATCACCCAGCAAGCCTACCGACTGGAGGGCTTCGAGCCCCTTCTCACTCAGGTGGTCGACTTTGCGCCCGAAACCCCCAACAGCTACGTAGTCTCAGGTCACTATCCGCTCGTGGGAGGCTTTACATGGAAGCCAGCCGGAGTCGCCTTAGGTCAAAGCCTGGCCGGATTTGACCTGGCGACCTGGCCGGACCCCTACCCCAGTGACCCCAAGCTGGTCTTCACTCCGGCCGGAACGGTGGTCTCCAACCTGCCCAAACTTCAGGGGAATTACCAGTTGCAGGTCGGGGCCGGAGTAAGCAGCGCGCCCAGTCCCCTCTTCGGCCAACCGCTGCATCAACTGAACCAGGTTCAGTTGCCTCACACCGTAAAGATTTCCGCCTTGGGAAGCGTGTCCGTCGAGGCCGGTCTCCCCCAGGCTCAGCCGGGCGTGCAGGTGACCCAACCCATTGGCATCAGCGCCGCGCCCGCCAGCGGACCTGCCGCGCCCCAGCCGGGGCCGCCTCCCGGGGACGTGGCGCCGGAGGTTTTCGACTATCGTGTTTCCCCGCCGCCCCTGGCCGCCACCCTGCCGCCCGGCATCAACGCCACGGTGCCCCAGGGTAGCAGTCTGGGTATGACCATGATCGCGCGGGAGCCTAACGGGGAAGCCATCACCGGCAAGTTCTGGATCACCCGGGTCCCTCAGAACACGGGCGTTTTTTCGCAGCAAAGGGTGATGACCTTCGACCCCCGGCTGGGAGGCCAGGTCCTGCACGTCGAATTTGTGCCTCCCCCTGAGGATGCGGTGGGCCAAATCTATGATGTTCAGTGCAAAGCTTTTGATCCGCAGGGGAATTTTGCTACTTTTTTGATCCCCGGCGGTGGCAAAGTGGCTCTCACCGAGCCCAACCGGGTCCTTTTCGAGTCGAACCGGAGCGGAAATCACGAAGTCTACAGCTGCAAGTCAGACGGCAGCGGCATTGTTCAGCTGACCAGCGACCCAGCCAACGATTTCGCCCCCCGCTGGTCGCCCGACGGGCGCAAGTTTCTCTTTCATTCCAACCGAAACTTCGGCATCTTTGGGCTTTTCTCGGCCAACGCCGACGGTAGTAACGTAAAGCCCGTGGTCACGGCCGGAATTTTGGGGGGCAATAAGCCGGCCGATCACGGCGCCTGCTGGTCCCCGGACGGTACTCAGATCGCCGTCGTCAACACGGTCGGAGGATGGTGGAAGGTGAAGGCGGACGGGTCAAACCCGGTGGAGCTATTTGCCGGAACCGGCCCGAGCCGACTTGCCTGGCATCCCGGCGGGCGGTGGGTGGTTGGCATAGACGCCGACTCCATCTGGCTGGTAGATTCCACCCTGGTGGATGCGCCCCAGAGGTTGCTGACCGACATCACCTTGTTTGCCGACTCGCAGGTGGCTTTTTCACCCGACGGCAGCAAGCTTTTATTCAATCGCAATCGCGACATCGAGGTCGCCGACTTCGCTCCCATCGCGAATGGCCTGAGCAATTTCCTGAACCTTACCAATAGTGCCGACCTGGAGGCCCAGGCCTGCTGGTCACCCGACGGGCTCTCGGTGCTGGTTGACGCTTACAGTCCTGACTGCACCATTTACCAGTATTTCTTAAGTGCGCCCGGCGTGCGCAAAGACTTCCTGGTGCGCCCTCTCTGTGACAACGACCCTTCTTGGGGGCGCGCGTTTTGAGGACTGCTCGGGGCTTGTCCCTGTTGGAGTGCATCATCTCCTTTTTTCTGCTGGCCTCCGGGGCCGTTGTGATGGTCAATCTCTTTGACGCTTCTATGCGCCACACGCTCTCGGTGGAGAAGCGCAACCAGGTCACTCAGATGGCCGAAAACGTGCTCGATTCGGTCCGCGAATGGGCGGTCGACTCCAATAATTTTACCTCTAGCTGGGCCCCCTACGCCAATACCTCAGTGACCGACCCGCGCTACCCTGGGATCACGGCCAGCGTTCGCGCGGAGCCGGCGGGTCGCGATTTGTTCTCGCCGTTTGCCGACATTGCTCAGGCGCGGCGGATTTCGCAGTCGGTGGTGCCGGTTCGGGTAGAGGCAAGTTGGCAAGGTCGCCCCGATACCCGGGTTTTGCTCTTTACCTACATCGGAGAGCCGCCTCGACCCGGATTGGAAACAGGAGTCACGCCTCCGGCGCTAGCCGTTCAGCTGACCAGCGGTCTGGACCCGCTGCCCATCAACGGAACCATGGATTTTGAGGCCCGACTCACCGACAACAATGGAGAAGTCATACCCGGGCTCATTTTTTCCTGGTCGGTTGAGCCCGATCCCGCCACCAGTGGCAACGCTCTGGTGGAGCGAATCACCTACGAGGGCGATCGGGCTCGCCTGATCCACCAGTTCCCCGGGAACCCCGGCGTGACGCACGTGAGCGGCGCCATCAAGGTCAAGGCCCGCGTTCGCTACAGCGGCAAAGATTTTGAGGGCGAAAGCGCGGTGATTCAACTGCAATGAAAAGGTCCGGATTTACTCTGTTGGAGGGTCTGGTGGTCAGCTTCCTGGTTTTGCTGCTACTGGGCGTGGTCGGGGGCTTGGTTCAACGCTACCTGGCGGCCAACCGCATGCTGAAGGAAAAAGACAAGGGCCTGGATTCCCTTCAGCACGCGCTCCAGTCTCTGCGCAACGACTGTCAGGGGGCCGTCCGTTTTCTGAGCCCCCTGCCCAGCGATCCCCTGGCGGTCTCGGTGCTGGAGCTGGAACGGCCCGATCCCGGCTCGGTGCGTCTGCCCTTTCCCGTTCCCACCCCCGTTCCCGCGACCTGGGAGCCGCTGGAACCGACTCGTCTTCTGCGTATCGAGTATCGCGTCGACCTGGACCAGCGCCTGGTGCGCACCAGCACTCTGAGCGGCAGCGACACCCAGGAACTCGCCCGCAACTGCTCCGGGTTTTCCGTGCGTCATTTCGGCGCTCGTCAGTTGGAGCTGAACTTTTCGCTAGAAGACCGAGGACGAGTGGTGGCACTCAGCAGCCGCGTTTTCCTGCCCATGGGCCGCCGATGACAAAGCGACGCCAGGGCTTCTTATTGGTGGCATGCTTGCTCTTACTCAGCGTGATGATGGTCATGGGCTTGGGTTTGATGAGCAGCAGGGCCTCCCGCTACGAAGCCGCCGCTTTGACGGCTCAATCAGCCCGGGCCCGGGCGCTGGCCTGGGCGGGCCTGGAGGCCACACGGATCAAGCTGTGCAAAGACCTCGATTTTCCTCCGCCTCACACGGAAGGCTCACTGCCTTTTCAGTTCACCGAGCAGGTGATGGACCTGGACGGAAGCACCCGGCTGGGCAGCTACACCATCACCATCGACTCGTCCTGGAAACACATCCCGTATCAGGTGTTGCGAGTGAGCAGCCTGGGAACCCTGGGCCCGTCCGAGGGCCTGCGCAATCCGCAGGTCAAAATTGTAGCCGAGCTGGACCTCAGCCCCCGCCTGCGCAGCGACGCGAGTCTGGTCAACCCCAATTACTTTCAGTGGATTGTCTGGTCCGAAGAGGGTAGCGACTGAGCTGTTTTCCGCTGGCAGTCACATCCAGACAGGCTCGAGCAGCTCTAAGCGTAGAATAGAATGGATGGTTTTGATTACCGTTCACATTCAGAGGTGGCTGCATCCGCTCCAGGACGGCCCTTTCCACGGTCCATGGTTCAGGATAGGCCAGCCAGGCCACCCGCAAATTCTGCTCGATCCAATGCTTCAGCTCCTGGTTGTGCTCGGAGCGGAGCAAAGCGCGGTCGCTGGCCCAGTAGGGTTGCCAACCAAGCTCCTCCCAGAGCAGCGCCGCCAGGCTGCGCCGCAAAGTGCTGTTGCCGATAAGGCCGCGAATATGCTTGCCCAATACTCGTGAGCGCAGCGTCTGGGCCGAGTTGACCCGCGAGCGGGCCATGCCCACGTAAATCAGGCTGAGACCGTCCGGGCCTGGGACCAGAGGCACCCCGGGAAGCAGGCTGGGATGGACAATCCACCAGGCATAAAGACCCGGACTCTCTGGTAATCCGTTCGTAAGCGAAGCTTCGGCCACCGTCTTCGGCGCCGACAGAATGCCGACCATCTCCGGCAACGTGAGTCTGTTCATATTCAGCCTTTCGCCACTTTGGTGCTCACCTCCGTTTCAGGGCAGCTAAGAAAGAATCACGCGAACGCTACTTTGCCAAAAACTCAATCGAGGTGGCTTCATCGATCTTCATCTTGCCTCCAGCTTCGGGAATGTCTTTCTCGACGCTGTGCCATTGAACGCGAACTTTCTTGCCCTTGTAGGCAGTCGGCTTGGCGACCAGGGGGTCGAAGCTCTTGTGATCGCCGACAAAGAGGTTGTGCTCCTTGCCCTTGGCATCCTTGATGATCAGGTGGTAATAGTCGCCCACTTCCACCTTTTGTATCACACCGGTCAACTTCGAATCGGCAAAGGCCCACTGGGAGCAGAGAAGGAACAATACTAAAAGCTTTTTCATGGGTCGGCCTTCGCCGGCGGGGTAGTCAGGTCCCACCGCAAGACTCAAGGAACGTAGTTGCCCTCAGAGTATCAGCCTGGAAGCCCTGCGCCAGTCGGTGACGACATTACCGTGGCTGGTGGAGACGGGTGATGCTGAACATCGTCGATCAGGCGGACGTTCCATTTCCATCCCAAGTAGGCCCAGGCCCAACGGAACATCACCACCAGGCGGTTCTGGACGTCGACCAGGAAGGCCAGGTGGACCGCCAACCAGCCCAGCCAGGCGGTCCAACCGCTGAGCACGATGCCACCCGGCAAGACCGCCACGGCTGACTTCCTTCCAATGGTGGCCATCGAGCCTTTGTCAAAGTAACGGAAGGGTTTGGGCCTCTTGCCATCGATCAGGCGCCCGATGTTGCGGGCTGCATGTTTTCCTTGCTGGGCGGCCACCGGAGCCACTCCAGGCAAGGGCTTTCCGTGTCGGTTCTCCAGGCTGGTCATGTCTCCCAGGCAAAAGACGCGCTCATCGTGAGGAAGGTGGAGTTCGGGAGCGATCTTCACCCGGCCGGCACGATCGAGCGGGGCCTCTAGCAGCGAGCCCAGAGGGTGACCCTGGACGCCGGCGGCCCAGATGACGTTTTCGGCGGAAAGGCTGCGACGGTTGGTGCGCACGGAATCGGTCCCGATGTCCTCAACGGTTTCGCCCAACAAGACCTCCACACCCAACCGACCGAGTTCCGAAAGGGCTGTCGCCGAGGCTTTTTCGGGGAAGCCGCTGAGCAAGCGCGGGCCGGCCTCCAGGAGCAGAACCCTCGCATCTTCTGGCCGGATTCGCTTGAACTCCCGACTTAAGACGTGGGTCCGCAACTCGGCCAGGGCGCCGGCCATCTCCACGCCGGTCGGTCCACCTCCAATGACCGCCACCGTCATCAGCCGGCGGCGAATCTCGGGATCCTCCTCCATTTCGGCTCGCTCGAAGGCGAGCAGGACACCCTGCCGGATGTTCCGTGCGTCGTCGAGAGTTTTCAGTCCGGGAGCACGACTTTCCCACTCTGGGTGACCGAAGTACGAGGTTCGTCCGCCCACAGCCACGATCAGGTAGTCGTAGGGCAAAGTCGATCCGCTGTCGTCGATCTGAATCGTTCGCTTGCGGCGATCGATGCCGGTCATGGATCCAAGCATCACGGTGGCTCGGGGTGAGTCGCGAAAGAGAGAACGGATTGGACTGGCTATTTCCGATGGGTTAAGACCCCCGGTGGCAACCTGGTAGAGAAGAGGCTGGAAAAGGTGATGGTTACTGCGATCAAGCACGGTCAATTCGACATCGCGTCGTTTCTCCAGTTCGCGGGCCGCACTGAGCCCGGCAAATCCGGCCCCGACAACGATCACGCGCCAGGGCCGGGTCTCGGATTTCCATAAAAACTCAAGCACTCTCGCCAGGCTCCTTTTCTTGTCACCTGACACTATGCCTCACGTAGCGAATTGTCAATGCTTTTGTATCTATTTTGCACCGAAACCCGCCAGACTACTCACCCTGCTCAAGAAGCCGCCTGCGAACCAGGTCCCAAGGCCTGAATGACCCGGTCCAGGTCGCTTTGCTGGAGAGGCTTGCGCAGACAAGAGAGGGCCCCCGCAGCCAAACAGCGAGACTCATCCTGGTCGTTCAGCACCAGCGCCACCAGGGGAGTCTGCCCGGCGATCTGAGGGATGGCTTCCCAGCCAGCCATTTCCGGCATTTCTGAGTCAATCAAGAGCACGTCGAAGCTTTGCGTCTCGACAGCGGCCAGAGCCTCCCAGCCGGTGGTTGCAAGGTGAACGGAGCAACCCAACTTCTGGAGCTGCAGGGTGAAGCGGCGTTGGTTGAGTGGCAGATCTTCGGCTAACAGAACGCGCAGGCTGGTCATACCCTCGTTATCGGTCAAGGGCGCTGCAAGTTAAGGCTCCTTTCCAGTTGGTCGACGGGCGCCCCGGCGGCCAGCACTTCGCTGGCTCCCTTTTCCAAGACCTTGAGCGCCGTTCCCTCGTCGGGAGGATGGATGACGACCAGCGGGCAGCGCAGTCGCTCCACGGCCGTCCAAATCTCGGCCGTGTCGATCTTGGGAAGGCTCAAATCAAGCAAGAGCCGTTCTGGCTTCCAGTCGGTCTGGGCCAGGTTGTCGCAAAACTCGGAAACCTCACGGATGACTTCGACGCGATGCTGCAGAGCGCGCAGCCGCTGAACCAACTGAGTGACTTCCGGGGTTTCGCCGGAAACAACCGCAATATGAAGCTGCCGGGGACGACGGCCAACTTCCATGACGGTGCCGTCCGGGCAGGTTTGCAGGCACTCTTGGAGGGGAGCCAGCAAGGCCACAAAATCGGCCCCATCAGCAGGACAAGAGGCGACCGAAGCAGCCCCTGAGACGCCGCTTTGCAGCAGGCGCTCGAGCAGATTCTTGCACGCCTCGCGACGAGTATCGTAGAGGCCGAGCAAAAGCGTGTCCTGGTCCCAACTCCCCAAGATATCTCCGGGTCTTCGCAGGATCTGACGGATCTCTTGGGCTGTCTGACTGAGCTGCTCCGGTTGCGAATTGCCGGGGCCGCGAAGCTGGAAAAGTGCCAGGCTGGCTGAAAGCTGCTGGCGGCGGGCCAGCTTGGTTAAAAGCGAGAGCATTTGCAAAGTTGCCTGTCGGCCAGGCAGTTGACTGCGCGGATCGACATCTCCCTGCAAACGGAGTTCTCGGGAGCGCAAGAGCCGGTTGCGAAGGCGCCCCAAAAGTTCCACGGCATCGACGGGTTTGGCCAGGAAGTCGTCCGCCCCGGCCGCAAAGACTTTGGATACGGTGTCGGCATCGCGGGAAGCGGTTAAAAATAAAACTGGAAGAGAATTCCAGCGGGAGTCACTGCGTAGGGCCAGGCACAAGTCTGTACCCGGACCTTCGGGCAGCACATAGTCGAGAATAACCAGCTCGGGACGGAATTCTTCCAAACTGGCGCCGAAATTTTGTTGCCCTTCCAACGTTCGAACCAGGAACCCACCTTGAACTAGAATTCGCTCCAGAACCCGGCGGGTCACCCGATCATCCTCTACCAGCAAGATTCGGCTCCCCCTGGCCGCGCCGCGGGCGCGCTTGCGAACCATCAGTTCCAACACCTGATCGGGGGCAGTGGCCTGAGTCAGGATCAAGTCGGCGCCGGCCAGACTGAGGGCCACCCGGTCCTCAAAGGGAACGCGATGGATGACCGCCAGCAAAAAAGCCGATGGCAGCCTCTCGCGCAGTTGCTCGAGCAAGTGCAAACAGGTGGTAAAGTCTTGCTGCACGATGACCATTTCGAAACCCTGGGGAATCTCTTCTAGCAGCGACGGTTGCAAGGTCAGCACTCGCAATCCGTGGCGTCGAGCGGCTAACGTCATGGCATCGGCATAGGCCGTCTGTCCGGCGCACAACCAGAGCTGGCTGAGGGCCGGTTGGGACAGGGCGGAAGCATCGGCCTGACGGGTAAATTCTCGGCGTAACCAGAGCAACCAGGGGGCCAACTCCTCGGGACGAACCTCGGGATAGGCCAACAGCTCTGCCACCTTCTCCGCGTAGCGACTGGCTTCCGACAGCCCGACACCGCGAAACCGGTCGCCCAAGGCCAGAGCATTGCTGAGGGCGTACTCGCGCATCGTGGCGTCTCCGCTGCCCCGCAGAGAGGCCTGCAGGTACACTTGAATCGGTTGCAAGTGCTCTAAAGAAACCTCCACAAAGCGATTCCAAGTGCTTTCTAAGGAGGCATCCATGGGGCCCTGGTTTGACGCGGGCTGTCCGGCTCCTCGAAGGGAAGCCCCGCAGAAGCTGCGAAACGCCACAGCTTGCCTGCGCTTTTCCTGATAGCAGCCGTGTTCTGCCAGCTTTACTCCCTCTCGGCTCTAGCCGGTCAAGAGGAGTTGCTCTTCCTGGCGACTCACCTGAGCGGAGCCGGCTTAAGCTGGCTTGGTCTGCGCCACCGAGCCGCTTTGAAAGGATTGGGGCTACTCTTGACTGGATTCCTACCGGGTCTGAGTGCTCTTTGTCTGCTTTGCTGGAGTCTAATGCACAACCCTGAGGAATGTGAGGGCATTCTCTCCTTGGATCCCAAGCAGGCCCGCGAACGCTCGGTTTTAGGACGCGAGGCTTTGCGGCTGGAATGCTTGAGACTGGAAGCCAGCCTGGACGCCTCCAAACACGATGTAGCCAGCCTTCGTGGACTGGATGACTCGATTCACCTGAGCGCTAAGGTCAAACGGCTACGCGATGTGCTGAACAATCCTCAATCGCGGGCCTACCATTTGGCCAAATCGCAATGGGCCAAACTGCAAGAAAATTATACCCGCCGCTTGAGTCAACTGACCGACAGCCTGCGCAGCCTGCGCGAGGATGATCGTCTACCCGTGCTGCAGGAATTGGCCCGGTTGGAATGGGACTTCGCCAGTAGCGGTTTGCTCGAGCAAGGGATGGCCTCGTTTTACCAGGAGCAGGCGCTGGCTCGTCTGGCTGAACTGATTGGCCGCGACCCCGGCAATTCCAAGTGGGTCTTAAATCGAATTGACATCTTCCTGGCCCGTGGCCAATACGCCGAAGCCTGGGAGGAGGTCCATCAATCCTTGCTCGCCTTTCCGGATCAGGCGGATCTTCAATTGCGTCGTCTGATGATTCGTTATCAGGCCTGTCAGAGAGTCACGCCTGCGCCTGTTCAGGAGCTATTGAATACCGCTTGGGAACTTCGCCAAAGGCCGGACTTGATCGCCAGTTTAGAACCGAAGCTGCGAGAAAGCGCTATGTACTGGTTGGATGTGCAGCTGTGCTAGATGTCGTTCTTTTTTGCGAAGGTACCTACCCCTATGTTTCGGGCGGCGTCAGCAGCTGGATTCACGGGCTCGTCGAGGGGATGCCGGACTTGAAATTTGGCCTGGTCTACCTGCTGCCGTCCCGATCCACCGAGCGCCGCCCCAAGTTTGAAGTGCCGGACTCCGTCCAAGAAATCCTCGAAGTTTATCTCTACGACGTGGTGCCGGTGCCTCAAAGCCGGCGGAAAGCCCCCGATGCCAGGGCCTGGGAGGCAACCGAGCAGTTTTTTCGGGGTATCCTGAAGGGAAAGATCGAAAATTTCCCGGCCATTTTTCCCCATTTGTCAGGATTAAGCATTCACCAACTGGCCTACTCACGCCAAAGCTGGGACATTCTTACAAAAATTTACCAGGAAATTGCACCCGACTTTCCCTTTTCAGATTTTTTCTGGAACTGGCGATTCATGTGCTTTCCCGTGCTGCAATTACTGCAAGTTCCCATTCCCGAGGCCCGTTGTTACCACACCGTTACCACTGGTTGGTCCGGGCTCTTGGGAGTATTAGCCAAGCTGCGCAGCGGCCGTCCTTTGCTGCTCACCGAACACGGAATTTATACCAATGAACGTCGTATCGAAATTGTCCAGGCGGACTGGATCTACGTGGAGAGGGGGGGAGACCTGCGCAGCGACAGCTTTGGCATCTTGAAGTCGATGTGGATCCATCTCTTTCAATCGCTGGGACAGCTCTGTTATGACAACTCGGACCGAATCTACACCCTCTTTGAGGGAAATCGGCGGCTTCAAATCGAGTCCGGGGCGGACCCGGAGAAGATCGAAATCTTGCCCAACGGAGTGCATCTGGATCGCTTTTGCCCCCCCAGTCAACCTACCCCCAAGCAGGAATTTAGCCTGGGTTTTGTGGGCCGCGTGGTTCCCATCAAAGATGTGCGCAGTTTTGTGGAGGCCTGTCGCTTGCTGCTTGACCAGGGAGTCCAGGCGACAGCCTACATTATCGGTCCAACCGAAGAAGACCCGGAATACTTTCACGGCTGTCAGACCTTGTCGGAAATGTTGGGAATCCAGCATTCCATTCGCTTTCTGGGTCCGCAAAACGTCCGCGATTGGTATCCCCAACTCGATGTGCTGGTTTTGACCTCGGTCAGCGAAGGCCAGCCTCTGGTGATTCTGGAGGGCTTTTGCTATGGATTGCCTTGCGTGGCCACCGATGTTGGGGCCTGCTCGGAATTGATTTACGGGCGTGAGGGAGAAGATCGAGATCTCGGTTCAGCAGGTTTTGTGACCCGGGTCGGAGCTCCAGCAGAGACGGCCCAGGCTCTGCTGCAACTGGCCGAAGACAAAGAACTCCGTCAACGTATGGGCCGCAGTGGTCAAGAACGGGTCCGCCGCTACTACGATTTTGCCGACCTTCGGCTTCGGTATCATCAGATCTACAAAGAAAAGGGGGCCTGAGCGTGGCGGGTATCGGGTTCAAGCTACGCCAACTGTCCCGCCAGGGATTCGAAGTTCAGGGTTATCTTGGAGCGGCCGTTGTGTCATGCGGTCCATGGCTATTTACCGTGTTCTCGCTCTTATTGTCTCAGTGGATTGCCGGCGAGGATAGAGATCTCGATCTCTACCGGGCTCTGATTACCTATGCATTTGCCTTCAGTCTGCTTTTCACTTCCCTGTTCCAGAATGTGGTCACCCGCTACCTGGCCGACCGGATCCATCAAAATGACGCCTCCCGCCACTGGCCGGCCCTGGCTGGAGTGTCGGTTTTTGTGGTCCCTGGAGCCTGGCTCTTGGGCCTGGCCCTTTTCGGTGGTTGTCCCATGGCTTTGAGCCAGAAAATCCAGGCAATCACCCTGCTGGTGTTGATTTCTCAGAACTGGATTTACACCATCTTCGTCGGTGCCGTGCGCGCATATCGATGGATCGTTCTGGCTTTCGCCCTGGGTGCCGGGGCCACGATTTTAGCCGCCCTTCAGGTCAATCTTTTGACGGCATTTGTGCTCGGACAGTTTCTAGTGGGCGCTCTGCTGGTCGCCTCGCTGGTTCGCGAATTTCCCATCGGGCCCAAGCAGTGGGACTTTGAATGGGTGGAGTATATTCGTCGTTTTGCGGGGCTGGGAACGGCCGGAACCTGCATGCAGCTGGCCGTCTGGGTGGGGGTGTTTACCTATTGGATTTCCCCAGAAGCGAGCAGCGTGGCCGGACTGCGTTTTTTTCCCCGGCACGACCTGTGCATGTTCATTGGGATGTTAAGCACCGTTCCCACCGTGACTCTCTTTTTTCTTCAAACCGAGACTTCGTTTTATGAAGCCTATCGCGCCTTTTTCTTCGGCATTCTGGAAGGCAAAATTCGCCTCAGCGACCTGCAGTTGCACAAAAGCCAGATGAGGCAAATTTTGCTGGGTTCTCTAACTCGAGTGGCGCGCTTGCAATTTCTGGTTAGCCTGCCTCTCATTTTCTACAGTCACGAAGTCTTGGGTTGGCTTGGCTTGCCCCAGGAATGGAGCCTCAATTTACAGTTCGCTGTGGGAGGCTCGTTGATGCTTGCCTTTTTCCAGTGCGCCGTCATCCTTCTCTACTACTACGAACTCTACACCCAGGCCGCCCGCGTTTGCCTGGTATTCCTCTGCATTCACACCCTGTTTGCTCATCTCAGTCTTAGTTGGGGACCAGAGAGCTACGGTATCGGGCTGCTGCTGGGCAGCCTGATTGGCTTCGTCTGGTCGACTCAGCTCTTGCGTAACCACATTCATTCCCTGGAATTTTATACTTTCACGGGACAACCAATGCCTGGGACCCTGGACACGGTCCCGCCCGGTGAAGAATTTTCTCGCCAGGTTCGAAAAGACGGGCGCTGGTTAGTCGATTGGCAAAGCCCATGAAGACTCCTCGATTTTTGCTGAGCCTGGTCGCCAGCATGGCGACCCTGGGATGGCTGGGACAAAATTCGGCCCTGCTCGGTTATGTCAATGGGCTGGAGCTGCTGGTGGTGAACGTTCTAACGGTGGCCTATGGCTGGCGCCAGGGGCTGGTGGCAGCAGGCGCCGGCATGCTTTTGCAGTTCAGTCTCCCCGAACCGGACGAACACCTGATGTATCAGCTCCTCTTTCAGTCGCTTCTGCTCGGGCTGGTCGCCGATTCGCTGAGGGCGTCCCCCAAGCTGAAAAGCCAGCTTTTATTGCAGGGAGCCGAGTTATTGGAGGCCCGAGAAAAGGCGGACGTTTTGAGCTCAGCCCAGCAGCTACTCAAGCAAGAGGTGGACTTGCTGGGCGACGTGCAGGGAGCGCTGGCCCGCCTCGCGGAACAAATCCTCGCCTTAACCAGCGCCGAAGAGGTGCAGGCCACCCTGGTAGCGGTGGCGGCCACTCAATTCGGAGCGGGTCGAGGGGCTCTCTGGGGCCTGGAAGGAGAAGAATTCCGAGTTCTGGCCAGCTACGGATGGCCTGATGCTCCCGAGACCGGGCCTGTCAGCGACCTGCCTTTGGTGATGCAGGCATACGATGAAAAAACGCTGCGTTCCATCCAAAATTACCCAATTTCGGGGGCGAGTGGCAATCAGCCAGCCTGGCTCTGGGCCTGCCCGCTGGTCAACCCACTCAATGGGCGCGTTCTGGGGGTGCTGACCTTGGACCGAATCCCCTTTCATCGATTTACACGTGGTTACGCCGCCACTCTGGAGGCCATCTGTGGAATGGGAGCGCGGGCGCTGGGTCAGCTGCATAGCGACCTTCACGGATCGGGTCATTCGGCAGAGGCTTGGGAATGGCTGGACCTGCTCAGTCCTTCCGACTTCTTGCGCAGACTGCGGCGAGCCTGTCTGGAATTGGCTCAAGGCGGCAGTTCCAATTTCTGTGTCTTGAGTATACGCAATCCAGGTAGTTTCCCGGTGGCGGAAAGAGCAGCTCTGGTGGTGGCCCGTTGCAACCTTCGACCGGAGGATCTCGCCGGCAAAAACCGCCGAGGAGATCTGCTCTTTATGCTGCCCAACACGCGCCTGGATGCGGCCCGCAGATTGCTGCTCGAGATCGGCCAGCAATTGCGGGAATTCGCCCCCTGCTGGCTCAAAGGAAACCCGGACTATTGGATGGGAGTGGTGGAAGGGGACTGTCGGCCCGAGGCCGAGCAAATCCTGGTCTGCCTGGAGGAGGGACTCAAACCATGTCATCTGATGACGAATTAGCAGAATTGCTGGCCGATCTGTCCGGCCGACCGGACGACAACGAACTTCGCCATCGCTTGATCGCTTATTGTCTAGAGAAAGGCGACCCTGTCAGTCTTCAGTTGGCCTGCCAGCATTTCAGCCTCATTCTATTGCAACGTGATTGAAGTCTGCTACCGAGGGAAAGTGGCCCACTTGCGCTGTCAGGGTCAACTGGGAGCGGAAGCTTATTCGCGCTTTTTGCAACTGGCACTGGACTGGCCCGAGCGCAAGGCCCGCCACCTGGTGTTCGATTGCTCTCAGGTCGGTGACTGGGAGGCTTTGGCCTACCGAGGCTTGATTCAATTGGCCAACGCCGTCCTGGTCGGCGGGGGGCAGGTGGTTCTGGTGGCTCTGGATCCACGCTTTCGGCAGCAACTGAGTCGGGCCTACATGGAAGACTGCTTTCTGTATTGTAGCGACCAGACCCAGGCTCGCCAGATCCTGCTCCAATATAGCTGGTAGAGCGAAGCCAGGAAGTTTCAGGCTTACAGGGGAAGCGCGAGGGATGCTGGACGCAACGGCCATCCGTTCCTGCTGCGCGACCCTGCGCTACGTGCCCCTCAGTCCGGCCACTCCGGGACCGTGGGGAGATTCGGTGCTGACCGTGCGGCGCATTGGGGACGCTTCCGAAACCCCCCTGAGAATGCGTCTCTCCCTTTGCCAGGAGGCGGTCGACCCGAAGTCCCTTCAGGTCGACAACCTCTATCCCACCAACCTGGTGCCTCAACAGGCAAGCCTGTTACCCGGCAACATCCTGGTAACCGTCCGAAGCTTCTGTCAGCCGACCGAGCAGATGGATGCTCTCGAGCGTTTGGCGCTGGCCCGCTTTTGTTTGCGTTGTCTAAGCGATCTGAAAGAGCAAGGTCGAAGTCACGGCAACTTCCGTCTGAGCAACCTGGCTCGCGATCCTTTCGGCCTGCTGGATCTGGGCTTCGCGGCCGCCTGCGGGCGTGCCCGCCCGGACCAAGAAGCCCTGCATGAGGTCCTTTGCCAACTGGGTTTCAAGGAACTACTCGCGAAACCGGACTGGGAACGGTCTCTTTGTCGAGCGCTAGAGCTCCAACCGGAGCCAACTCCCCAGGCCGGAGCAGCGCCTTCCTTCCACCTGGAGGAAAAAGGCAGCCTGTGCACTTTTGACGGCGAGGTGACGGGTCTGGCCTTTTCTCCCGACAGTCGGCGGCTGGCGGCCACCGGCTACCATCCATTCATTCAGCTGGTGGACTTAGCCGAAAGGCGAGTGGTCACACTGCCCAATTCAGGCTACATCCTGTATCAGCCCGCCTTCTCCCCGGACGGCAGCTGGTTGGCCGCCCGTGACTATCAATCGGTCCATCTGTGGAATCTGGACTTACCCCAGCATCGAGAAATCCGCTGGCCTTGCCTTCTGCGCCTCGACTTCGACCCGAACGGCCGGTTGGTATTGGTCGACCAGGACGGCGCTGCGGTTCTCGACCCCGTCACCCTGGCCCCTCAAATCGAAGCCGAACCGGTCACTCTTCACGCCCCACGGTCTGGGATGCACCCGACCCTTCCCCTGCGTGCCCTGGGCGAGCAGGCTGGAATGACCGACCACGGAGGACTGCAGGCTCACTTGCAGTTGCTGGATCTGGAGGGAAACCTGCTCTGGAGCACCGGCGTCTGCCGCGATCACGTTCCCGATGTGGCCTTCTCACCGGACGGGAACTGGCTGGCGGCGGGGTCGAGTGGCGACGATTACACCAGAGAATTCCCGGTCTTTCTGTGGCGCATGACCTGAACTCAAGTATCGATCCGTTCCAAGACAAACCTTTTAACAAATTTTACATTTTTAGGTATTTTTCAGTTCGTCCGCAGATGCGTAAAGCGCGCTAGTCTCAACTCGAAGCGAAACTGCGAATTGAGGAAAAAACAGATGGACGCGGGAAAAACCAAAGCCACAACCACCAGAACAAAATCCACCCCCCCAAAAACCATCCGCAAGAATGCGCAGCCTAAGGGAGCTCCCAAGAAAGCCCCAGCTGCCAAAGTCAAAGACAGCGTCAGGGTCAGCCAGGAAGGCAAAACTCCCACCAAAGCGACGGGCCCAACGCCGGACTTCACCAAATCGTTCGGAAGCGGGACCGCCAAAGCCGAAACCGCTGCTCCCGAGCGCTCGGCCTTGGAAGAAGGGGCCAAAGCCGCTCTGCAAACTCGCGTCATCGCCGGCCAGGGAGCAGGCGTCAAAGGGGGCCCGCTGCCCAGTCAAAGTGGCACTGTGCGCAAAATCGGAGCCCTGGGTGGCGTCGGCGCAGGGGTTCTGGCGGTACAGCAAGGCCGGGCCGCACTGGACAGCTCGCGTGGGACCGGAGAACGCGTCGTCTCGGGCTTGCAAGCGGCCGGCAACGCCGCCCACGCTACCCACGGGGCGACCCAGGCCGCGGACCTTCTGCGCACCAACAAGCTCAATCCGGCTCCCGCAAACCCGGGCACAATTCGTGACATTCCGGGGCGCCTGGGCCAGGCCGCAGGAGCCATTCAAAACAACGCAGCCAAGATTCCCGGCGCGGCTCTCCAGGGCATCGCCCAGCCCACCACGGCGGCAGGCGTCCCGTTCGCTGGAGCTCAACGCCTGGCGGTCACCGCCGGACGCGCTGCGCCCTTGCTGGGTGGCGTCGCCCAACTGGGCCAGAGCGCGCACGATATTTCCAAGAATGGTCTGACCCTGGAGAATGCCGCTAACGGTGCCAGCGGAGCCGCCAAGCTTGTAGGGGCGGGTCTGGTGGCCAGTGGCATCGGAGCTCCTATCGGCGCTGCTCTGATCGCCGGGTCGACGGTCTACGACCTGGGTAAGCTGGCCTACGACAATCGGGAAGCGATCGGCAACGCCGCCACTCAGGCTCTCTCCGGCCTGGGCACGGCGGGGAGGGCCGCCCTGAGCGCAATTCCTGGCCTGGGGGCGCTGACCGGCGGAATAGGTCGGCTTTTCGGATAGCACTGTAGGCTAGATTGGCCCACTAACAGCACGCGGGAGCGGAGCCAGTTTGCTGGCGACCGACCGCTCGGCTGGGGCCAATCTAGGCTCCTAGAACTGGAAGTTTCCGCCACCCCCGACCAGCAGTCGATCGGCCGGGTTGTTTCGGGCGCTGAGCACCACGTCGTTGAAGATCAGGCTGACGCGGCGGTTGCCGGGAGAGCCGGTGACCACTTCGGTCAGAGTGACCGAACCACTGACCGAGTCGTAAATGAGCAATTCGGTCGGAGCGTTGCGCTGTAAAAGGCTCAGTCGGGTCGCTCCTGCTCCCAACGCGTAGGTGCCGGTCTGCAGGGCGGGGCCCCGAGTGGGGTCTCCGATGCCCAGGGTAACCCGCCGATCGATCACGTTGGGAGCGCTGGCGTTGGCCAGAATCATCGCAAATCTGCGGACTTCCGCGGGTGCGCTGTTAAATCCGATCTGTTCGATGCGAGTGTCAGACGAAGTCAAAGGACTGACGTTCACCTTGTTGCCCCCGGCCAGCGTAAAGGTGAACTGAGAAGCGGAGGCGCTCGCACCGGGCGCCGCCGCGACCTCCACCTCGGGCTCAGGCCCCAGGTCGGGATCGTCGGCCACCGCCACGGCCACCGACTGCGACTGCGACGGCGCGACAGGCACAACTGGGCCCGAGGTGACCGACTCATTGCCGCATCCCAACAGGCAGGTTCCGAGAGCACAGTACGTCATTAATCTTTGCAAATTCAAGGGAAGGACCTCATCTTTCAGGCTTTTCCCTTACAGACTGTGGCAATGCGCCGGAAAGTTCCTTCAAAACCGCGTGGAATGGACTTTATGTGAGGCAAAGGAAGGCCACATTGAGAACAATTCAGGATGTCCGATGAGGTTACCTTAGACCAGGATGCCGAACTGCTGAGGCCGGGGTGCAGATTCTGGCAAACCCGGCCGGGAGGACCGAACCTCATCTGCCCATCGACCAGGTTTGCCTGAACCCGACCGGAACGGCCGCCTGCCTGCAGGGTCGAGACCACCTGTTTATCCTGGATCTAAGCGAAGATCAGCCCATCGACGTGGAAGCCTGGACCGGTTGTCACCTGGACCCCGAGGAAGGGACCATCCGGGTCAATTCGCAAGGAGCTCCATAGCCGCTTCGACCACCTGCCCGTTCAAGCCGCCTGGCTATTGCACAACATCGAATCCACCTCAGTTCGAACCAGTAGCGGCGGTGGCACGCAAATGAGCAATTAGTAGCGGAAGGCTTCGGCCGCCCAGGCGTCCGTGGCCGTCTTACCCGGGTCCGTGCCCGACCGGGGAACCTCATTGAAAGCCTGCTGCGCTCCATCCCTTATCGCCCCAAAGGAGGCTCCGTGGGCGGCTGCGCCGGCCACTCCCATACCGAAAAAGTGATACCAGGGGCCCATCTTCTCGGAGCGATGCGGGTCATTGGGTTCTCGGAGATTGATCAGTCGATTTTCGATTTGAGAATCTCTTTCGCGAATCTCCGCGGAACCGGCGCCCCGCTCGCTGGCGGTAACGTCCTTCATGAGGTTGTGGGCCGTCAGGTTGGCGTTAAATGCGTCACCCTGATTGAGTTCCAAGGACTTCTTGTAAATATCGGCCGGATCCAGTTGGGCGTTATCCGGCCGCTCAAGAATCCAGTCCGCCAGTTGCCTCTGTCGATCTCTCACGCGAGTCGCAAAGTGAGAGTGGTCGTCGCGGGGGGGCTTTCCCTGATACTCTTTACCCAAAGGATCCTTGGTGGATATCGGGGTCTGGCGGGCAAAGTTCCTGAGCTCTTCGACTCGAAATGCATCCTGAGGGCGAAACGAATTGAGCCAACGGTTCTCGCCTTGTCGAGCCGCCTTCATTTTGGAGCGAATGCCCTCCAAGGTGGGCGATGAAGGAATGTTCGTGGCCGGGGGCGGCTTCGGTGGACCGTCTGGGCGCCGAGGTGGAGGACCTCCAAAGCCTTGCAGTAAGGCGGCTAGATGCCCAGGTTCAGCGCCCTTACCCTGCTCTCCAGAGACAGTGGTCCGATCCCGCTGAGCCGCCGGTTTGGCGGGAGGATTGCCCTGCCCGACTCTGCGGGGCGCTTTTTGATTCGCGACCGGGGCAGATTGTTTGGTGGAGCGAGGTGCGCTAGAAATGGGTTTCACAAGCATTATCCTCCTGATCTGATGGAACGAATTTGAGTCTATCGGGTGGGTGTGCGCCGATGGTTCGTGGCAGTCCCTAAGAATGAACAGGTTGTTAACTTTCTCAAGCTTAGGCGATTCCGAAGTCGAAATGATAAATTCCGGTTGGATGGTCAGAATCGAGGGGTGAGTGGCATCCATCATCTAATCGACAAAGGCTATGACCCTGAGGAGCTTCGTTCCAATGCTATCGACATCAAGTCTCCGTTTGTTGTTCCTGTGAATCGGGAAGAGGTAACCGTGGTGAACAGAGCTCGAGTCCTGGGCAGTTTGATGCTGATGCTAAGCGGCTTCGCACAAGCCCAGCCAATTAAAAATGCGCTGGGAAATTGGAAGATCTTCCACGGTGGAGGAGAGCCGATCTTTGTCCAGGTTCTACCCGGCGGCATCGCCCACTTTCGAGGGGACAAGGGCGCCCAAGGCTCTTGGAAGCTGATCAATGGGCGCCTGGAACTCAGTTGGCAGGACGGCTGGCAAGACGTGATCTTGAGGCGAGGAAAAAGCTACCGAAAACTCGGCTACGCACCGGGCCATTCCATTCAGGGTCGGCCGGACCACGAAACGGCGGCCTACCGACGGCCATGAACAATTGGCCTCTGCGGGTGCTGCTCTGGCTCGCTCTTGCCTGCCCCCTCCTGGCCCAGGAAACCGAAGTCCGCGCTTGCTACCTGACCCACGTAGACAGCCAGGTGCTGGATTCTCGAGAGAATCTGGCGGAGGCCCTGAGTTTCCTGAAAAACCATGGCTTCAACACCGTCTATGTGGTGGTCTGGGCTCGGGGGCTCACTCTTTATCCTAGCCGACAGATGCAAGAGGAAATCGGTTTGGAGCAGGACCCTCGGTTTTCGGGTCGAGACCCTCTGGCCGAGGCGGTCGAATTGGGCCACCAGAACCACCTGACCGTGGTCGCCTGGTTTGAATACGGGTTCGCCGAGAGTTACGCGGAGGGGCATAGCCGACTGGGTCAGCTTCACCCCGACTGGATGTGCCTGGGTGAGGACGGCAAACCGGTCCGCAAAAACGGCTTCCGCTGGTTCAATGGACTCGATCCGAGGGTTCAGCACTTTATGCTGGGACTGATGAAGGAGGTTGTGGCCGAATATGCTGTGGACGGAGTGCAGGGGGATGACCGCTGGCCGGCCATGCCCAGTAGCGGCGGCTATCAGCAATGGCTGCTCCGCCAGTATGGAGCCGACCAGAGGCCTGCACCGCAGGACCCCCAGTGGCTGGCCTGGAGAGCGCAAGGGCTGACTCGACATCTGCAGACGGCCCGGCGCCTGCTGCCCAAAGGCTGGCTGATCTCGGCCCCGAGCATCCAGGGCTGGGCCTATCGCGAATATCTGCAAGACTGGATCGGCTGGCTTCAAAACGATCTGGTAGATTGGGTTCATCCCCAGGCTTACCGTCGCAGCCTGTCGGACTACCAGGCCTGCCTCAGGCCGCTCTTAAACCAGTTAACCCCGAGCCAACTGCGTCGCGTGGCCCCGGCCATTCTCATTCAGAGTGGGTCTTACAGGGTCAAGCCGTCCTTGCTTGTCGAGATGGTTCGCTGGAACCGAGAGTGTGGGTTTGGCGGGGAAGCGCTTTTCTTTTACGAGGGTCTGCGGGCCAATCACAATGAGCTGGCCCGCGCCCTGCTGGAAGGTCCTTACAAAGACCACGTTCCAGCTCCTCGATAAAATTTACTTTGGCCATGTTTTGGCCGCAATGGGCTGCCAGCGTAATCGCCGCGAAGAACTCGAGCAGGCACGACCGGAATCATGCCAGGCCAAGAACAGTTAGCCAATAAACTCCCGCAATACAGAATTCGCCGGAATGGCTGCGGAAGAAACCGGCACGAATAGGTCCAGGAACTTCAAAAGTTCATAGGCCCGCGAGCGCGAGGGATGAGTGCGGGGCACCTCCAGCAGGTAGCGCCGGGCCAGCGGCTGCAAAATGGCGGTTTCATAGACCAGGGCCGAATTGAACATGGCGTCGCTGCAATCTTGGTAAGGAAAGATGTTGTTCTCCTCTCCCTCGCGCACGCTGGGCCAGCGAGCCAGCGTCTCGGCCGCGTCAAAACCTCGAAAGCAACGGTCGCGCACCAGACGCCGAATCAGCCTGGCGTCGGAGGTGAAGACCCGATTGTGTTCATCCAGTCGCAGTTGAGTCAAGGCGCTGATAAAGATGCGGAAACGTTGCTCCGGCCTACAGGTTGGCGCAAGGTCGGGATGGAGCGCATGGATTCCCTCGATGACCAGGAGTTGGCCGGGCAACAGCCGCAGCTTACGCCAGCGCGAACGCCTGGCCGAAGCGAAGTCAAAAACCGGCACCGCCATTTCTCGACCTTCCAATAAGCCCAATAGGGTCGAGTCCAGCAACTCCAAGTCGAGCGCCTGCAAGCTCTCCAGATCAAGGTTGGCGGCGTCGGGCAGTTGCCTTTCTTGATAGAAGTCGTCGAGACTTAGGGCCACCGATCTCAGGCCATTGACCTCGAGCTGCACGGACAGGCGATTCACAAAGGTGGACTTGCCCGAAGCGGAGGGGCCGGCGATACACACCATGCGAACCTGAGTGGGGCAGGTGGTGATGCTATCGGCAATCTCGGCAATCTTCTTTTCGTGCAGGCCTTCGGCCAGCTGAACCACCCGCTCGAAACGATCTTCCAGGCTGGCGGCATTAAGATCGCCCACGGTGGAGACCCCGATCAGCAGGTTCCAATCGCGAGTTTCGCAATAAGACTGAAATAGCTTGCGATCCTCGCGACCGGGCTGAGGCAAGGGAGAAGTGAGTGCCACGGGCGGGAAGCGCAGGACTAACCCGGGGGGATAGGCCAGGATACTGGTGCCCTTCAGAACCCCACTGGCGGGGGCACAGGGACCATGCATCAGATCCCGGTAGTCGTCCAATTCGACAATCGGAACCATAGGAGTGGCCTGGGCTCTGAGCAGCTTTTGCCTGGAGCCGAAACGGTCGGCCACCCAATTGGGCACCGCTTCGATGCTCACCAGGTAGCGAAGCAACGGTAAGTTTCGTTGCACCAATTCATCGAAAGACTGCTGGAGGCGGCTGGCCATCCCCACCAGGTCGAGACCTTCCCCGGGAAGGACCTCGTAGTAATAGCCGCCCAGCAGGGACTGTCCAACCTGTAGATGGTAGTCCTGGAAAAGAGTGGAAAAGACCGCATGGAAACAGTGGGTGGCCGTTCGGCGCAGCACCGCCTGGCCATCGCGACTGCTCGGGAATACCGCTTCCACTACAGAGTCACCGTCCAGTGGGGTGGAAAGGGAAACCACATGGTGATTGAGGACGGCAGCCAGCACACCCTGGCCGACCAGGAAATCCTCACCCATCACTTCGGCCACGGTGGTATGGAGCGGCACCTGAAGCTCGTCCCCCTGGAAAAGCACCTTGACGGACCGACCGGAACGGTTTTGTGTATTCATGCAAGGGCAGCCTAGGCCATCTGCCGGCGGCATGCACTGATCAGCATCATAGCTATGCCAGTCTGGCCGCCGCCTGATGTAGGTCATAGTCAGGACCTCTCCTGCCGGCTAGACTGAACAATCAGGGTCCTGGAGATCATTTGAAATCAGAAAGGCCGGCTTCGTGAAAAAAAGTCCTCCCAAAAAAATCGCTCCGGCTCCCTGCCTTGAAAAGGTACCCACCGGCATCAAGGGCCTGGACCAAATTCTCGACGGAGGCCTGCCCCAAGGTCGGCCGACTCTGGTGAGTGGCGGCGCCGGTTGCGGCAAAACGCTGCTGGCCATGGAATTCCTGGTGCGCGGCGCTACCGAATACGGCGAACCCGGGGTGATGATGGCCTTTGAAGAGAGAGAATCGGAGCTTTTGCAGAACACAGCGTCTCTAGGGTTCGACCTGGCCGGGCTTATCGAGCGCAAGATGTTGTTTTTTGACTCCGTCTACATCGCTCGCGAGGAGATCGAGGAGACGGGCGACTATGATCTGGAGGGCCTGTTCATTCGGCTGGGCGCCGCCATCGATGCCGTCGGGGCCAAGCGAGTGGTGCTGGACACCCTCGAGACGCTGTTCAGCGGTTTTGCCAACCTGGCCATCCTGCGCTCGGAGTTTCGCCGCCTCTTCCGTTGGCTGAAAGACAAGGGCGTCACCGCCATCATCACCGCCGAGCGCGGAGAAAACTCTCTCACCCGCAACGGTCTGGAGGAGTATGTCTCGGACTGCGTCATCCTGCTCGACCATCGAGTGGTGAACCAGGTATCCACGCGCCGCCTGCGGGTGGTCAAATACCGCGGATCTATTCACTGCACCAACGAGTATCCTTTCCTCATCCATGAGCGCGGCATTGCGGTGATGCCGATCACTTCGCTGGGCTTGCAACACGTCGTCACCCAAGAGCGAGTGTCCAGCGGCGTGCCGGCGCTGGACGAAATGCTGACGGGGGCGGGCTACTTTCGCGGCAGCACCGTGCTGGTCTCCGGCACGGCCGGCGTGGGCAAATCTTCTCTGTCAGCGGCCTATTGCCAGGCGGCCGGACGGCGGGCGGAGCGGGTGCTCTACTTCTCATTTGAAGAGTCGCCGGGTCAGATGATCCGCAATATGGCATCGATCGGCCTGGATCTGCAGGCCATGGTGGAGAACGGTCTGCTGCAAATTCACGCCAGTCGTCCCACCGTGCAAGGCCTGGAACTGCTGCTGGCCCAGGTTTTCCGCTTAGTGGAAGAGTTCCAGCCCTCCAGCGTGATTTTTGACCCGATTAGCAGCTTCGTCAACAACAGCGAAGGCGACGCCGCCAATTTGATGGCCATTCAGCTCATCGATTATTTGAAGATGCGCGGCATCACGCTGATTTTGACCAACCTCACCCGGGGCAATCAGGCGCTGGAGAAGACCGACATCAAGATTTCCTCGCTGGTCGACACCTGGATCTTGTTGCGCGACATCGAATGCGGTGGGGAGCGCAACCGCTCGATGTGCGTGCTGAAATCCCGGGGCATGGCCCATTCCAACCAGTTGCGCGAGCTGGTTCTGAGTGGCCGCGGCATTGAGCTGCTGCCCTCCTATCTGGGTCCTGGGGGGGTGCTGACCGGTTCGGCTCGCCTCTCGCAGGAAGCTCAAGAGAAGGCCGCCAGTTTGATGCGCCAGCAGGAGCTCGAGAGCCGGCGACGAGACTTGGAGCGCAAACGCGAGGAGGTGGAGCGACAGGTGGAGTCCCTGCGGTCCGACTTTCGCGAGGAAGAAGCCGAACTGGAGCAACGGATTGAACAAGAGCAAGGTCGCGAGCAACAACTGGGGGAAGACCGCGTGCGTCTGCAGAGTTCTCGCCAGGTTCTGCCCGAACAAACGGTAGCAAGCGTATGAGCGGGCGCAAAAAAGCCGAGAGCGACGCGCCGGAAACTTGGGAGCTGCGCCTCTACGTGGCCGGCGCCACCGGCAAGTCGCTGACCGCCTTTGCGAACCTCAAGGCCATTTGCGAGGAGCATCTACAAGGGCGCTACCAGATCGAAGTGATTGACCTTCTCAAGACGCCCCAATTGGCGCGGGGCGATCAGATTCTGGCCATCCCCACGCTAGTGCGCAAACTCCCCCACCCTCTGCGCAAAATCATCGGCGATCTCTCCAATACCGAACGGGTCCTGGTCGGGCTCGATCTGCGCCCGCAGGGCGAAACTAAATCGAGTGAGCGATGATGGGCGACTCCAATGAGGAGTTTGAGCAGGCGCTACGGGAACAAAAAGAACTCCCCTACGTTCTCACACTCTATGTCACTGGACTGACACCGGCTTCCAGCCGGGCCATCCACAACCTCAAAGAAATTTGCGAGAGGCATCTGGCGGGACGCTATCAACTGGAGGTGGTGGACATCTACCAGCATCCCCAGCTGGCCAGCGGAGAGCAAATTCTAGCCGCCCCCACCCTCATTAAGGAATTGCCGCTGCCCATGCGCCGCATCATCGGGGATCTTTCCAACACCGATCGGGTGCTGATCGGCCTGGACCTCAGCCAGAGACCCGTCCAGGAGAGCTGACATGGACTCCCCGGAGCTCCAGCGCCTCCAGGATGAAAATCAGCAGCTGCGCGCCCGCCTGGAGGAGGCCGAGGAGGTGCTGGAGGCGATCCGGTCCGGCACCGTCGACGCCCTGGTGGTGTCCGGTGCGCTGGGCGAGCAGATCTTCACCATGCAGGGGGCCGAGCACCCTTACCGCATGCTGCTGGAGCAAATGAGCGAAGGGGCCCTTACGCTGGCGACTGATGGCACCATTCTGTGGGCCAACGGGAAATTTGCGGAGATGGTGCAGGCGCCGCTGGAAAAGGTCATTGGATGCTCCCTGCAAGGCTGGTTGCCGGTGGAGCAGCATAAGCGGATGCTCTCTTTAATCCAAGAGCCCGCTAGCCGCGCCAGCGAGTTCTCTCTGGACCTTGCGGAGCCGCTCCCGGTGCAGATCTCCGTCAGTCACTTAAAAGCAGGCGGCAACCCCGGCGCCTGCGGCCTGGTGGTGACCGATCTCAGCTGGCAAAAGCGAGTTCAGGCCGTCGAGCAGGCCAGCGCTCTGAGAACCCGATTTCTGGCCAACGTGAGCCACGAGCTGCGAACCCCACTCAACGCCATTCTGGGCACGGCCTATCTGACTCTTCAAACCCAATTGACGGCTCGGCAGCGCAGTTACGTTTTGCAGTTGCAGCAAAGCGGTCGGGAATTGCTCAGTCTGGTCGAAGATTTGCTGGATTTCTCCAAAATGGATGCCGGCCGTCTCGAGCTGGAACGCATCGACCTGGACCTGGAGAGGGTGATCGAGCGAGTGGTGGCCACCTTGGGGCCGCAGCCCAAGCCAAGGGACTGCAACTGCTCGTCTCGTTGCCACCGGATGTACCCAGGCGTCTACTGGGGGACCCCCGACGCCTGGGACAGGTTCTTCTCAATCTGGTCGGAAACGCCATCAAATTCTGCCCCAGCGGCCAGGTGGAGATTGTTGTGCAAACCTGCAAATCGGACGAGAGGGTGGTTTTGCGATTCCAGATTCGCGACAGCGGCATCGGGATGTCGCCCGAGCAAACCGAGCGTCTGTTTCAAGCCTTCTCCCAGGTCGATTCCTCGATTACCCGCCGTTTTGGAGGTACAGGTCTGGGACTGGCGCTCTCCAAGGGCCTGGTGGAGCAAATGGGCGGCACCATCGAGGTGGAGAGCAGGCTCGGCCGGGGCAGCACCTTTTCTTTTACCTGCAGCCTGGAGCCGGCCCCTGCCAACGAACGGGAGCGAGAGATCCTGGCCGGCCGCTCGGCTCTGGTGGTGGGCGAGGACGGTCCCAACCACAACCTGATGGAAGCTCTGCTCGGGCTGGAAATGAACGTCCACGTGGAGCCCACCGCCGAGGCCGCTTTGCTTTATGTTCAGGCCCACCCGCAGGCCTGCAGCCTGGCCTTCGTGCATTTTGTCGTCCAAGGGGAATCCGGACTGGCGGCCCTGCGCGAGCTGGGCCGGTTGCCCCAACTGAGAATTGTTCTTACCGCCGATCGGAAGGACGAAGCGGCCCTCAGCGCCCTGGACCGACTGGGTCGGTCGGTTCTCTTAAAGCCCTTTACGCGATCCAGTCTGCTCGATCTCCTATTGGAGTTGGTCGGCCCGCACCCATCCCGGGAGGCCTGCCCGCCCCAGGCCGGTGCCCGCATTCTGCTGGTGGAGGACAATCCGGCCAACCAGCGCATCACCTGCGAGCTTCTCGGCCAAGAGGGCTTCCAGGTGGATGTGGCCAGCAACGGACGCGAAGCCGTCGAGCGGGTTCTGGTCGCGCCGTGGGACTGTCCCTGGCAGCTGATTTTGATGGACCTGCAAATGCCGGAGATGGACGGCTTTGCTGCCACCAAGGCCATCCGCGCCGAGGAGCGTTTTCACAGCCTGCCCATCGTGGCCCTGACGGCCCACGTGCTGCCCGAAGAGAGAGAGCGATGTCGCCTGGTCGGCATGAACGACTTTCTGGGCAAGCCGGTCGACCCCAAGAAACTCTTCGCCACCCTGCGTCGCTGGCTGCCCGTCTCGGGGGACGCTCGAAGAGTGCTGGTAGTCGACGACAACAGCACCAACCAGTTGATCGCCCAAGGACTGCTGGAGCAGGCCGGCTTTTCGGTGGATGTGGCTAACAACGGCAAGGAGGCGGTGGAGAGAATTCTGGCCTGTTCGCAACCTTGTCCGTGGGCGGTGGTTTTGATGGACGTCGAGATGCCGGAGATGGATGGCTGTGCCGCTACCGTTCGCATCCGCCAGGAGGCCCGCTTCCGAACGCTGCCGATTGTGGCCATGACTGGCCATGTGTTCGAGGAGGAAAAAGCGCGCTGCCTGCAAGCCGGCATGGACGACTATCTGACCAAGCCCCTTGAGCCAGAACTCCTGTTCTCCAAGCTGAGGCGCTGGATTTTCCCGAATCCTCCCGCCAAACCGACCGAAACGGTGGATTTCCCCAGCCTGGAGGAGGTGGACACGGTGGACGGATTGATGCGAGTGGGCGGAAACGCCACCCTCTATCGCTCCCTGCTGCTCGGCCTGGCGGGGCGTGGAGCCGACCTCCAAATCGCTCTGCAGGCGGCGCTGCAGGCGGGCGACCGCAAGAAACTGGAAATTCTCTCGCATTCGCTAAAGGGGGAGGCGTCCTCGTTGGGCATGACCTCTCTGGCTCTGGCAGCGGCCGCGGTGGAGCAGGCGGTCCGACGACTGGAAGACTGCCAGGCCACGACCGGGCCCCTTTTGGAAACCTTGGCCCGCGTCTGCCCTCGCGTTCTGGCGACGCTGCCTGCGGAGACTTGCGAAAACCTCCCCGAGGTGGCGGTGGACGCGCTGGAGGCGATACAAAACCTGCAGACCTGGTTGGAAAACAGCGACGGCAGAGCCATAGAAGCCTTACCGCCGGTCTTGCAGGCCGCTAAAGCCTGGGCGGCGCAAGGCCAGTTGGAGCGCCTGGCCGAGTTGGTCGGGCAGTTTGACTCCGAGTCGGCACTGGGGGTGCTCCAGGAAATCTCCCGGAGTCGGCCTGGCTCGCAGCTATAGCTAGTAGAGAAGCACTTCCCTCCCAAAACCGAGGCGGGACTGCAAATGCCTACCGGCTTTCGTCAGGCTGTTTTCGGGCAGGTGGGGGCGAGTTCGGGAATCTTCCAGACCCTGACCACTACAGCCGGCAATACCCTACGAGATTTTTGATCTTGCCAATCGAGCATCTAGCGGCACTCACAATTACACGGTAAGCTTCGGCGGGGTGGTCGGGTCTCTCGGCGTCTGATCCGGGGCAATTTGCCTACACTCCGTTTTGATTTACCCAGGTAGCGAAAAGCGCCAGTAGTGACCTGCAATTTCTCCTTCAAAAAGAGGGTCCCGCTGGCCGTGATTTTTTGTGCGATGGTCTTGCAAGCGGACCATCGCTGCCGGGTTTGCGACGGGCCACATTGGTCACCCAGTTCACCTGGCCAGACAGCGCTCAACCACCTGGCGTAAGGTTCAACGCGATGGCCAGTCCCTGGTTGATCGCCTCTAAGGTCTGCGGTGAAACGGTGCCCCAGCGGCGAAGAATCTCTCCGTCAGGGCCACAACTGATTCTGGCCACACCAGGCCGAGCCGGCGTCAGGCGGCACAGCTTCGCTGTTGGCCCGGGCCACCATGGCCAGGTCGCCAAGCCACAAGCGAGCGCAGGCGCACGACCACCTCTAGCGCGGCGGTCCGGATTCGATGCGACGGCGGATGGCGGTGGGATCAAAGGTGCTCCAGTCGGCTTCGATCCACCAGGTGGCCCCGGCTTGACGCCAGGGTTCAACGTCAGTAGCGGATTGAGACGTGCCTTCCGAGACTAAATCAAATCCTTCCAAGGAACGGCGGCTCCCTATCCATTCGCGCATCTCGTGCATCAACTCGGGAGTAAGGTTGCCTTGCCCGCCGTCAGGGGCGCGGACGTTGGCCAGAAAGCCATCGTAGCGCAGAACCCTTTGCATCGATTTGTCCGAGCCCCAGAGACCGACGACCCAAATCGGAATGCGCGGACGTTGGACCGGGGTGGGGCGGAAAGTCATGGGTTCAAATCGATACTGTTGGCCGGAAAAGCCAAACGACTCGCCGCTCCACAGCCCTTCGAGAATGGCCAACGTCTCGTCGATGCGAACAGCGCGCAGGCGGCGATCGGTTTCCTCGCCGACGTTGCCGAAGCCCTGATCGTCGAGCACCCCCATACCTATGGGCAAAATCAGACGGCCGTTGCTCAGGCGGTCCAAGGTCATGCTTTCGCGGGCCAATTTCCAGGGGCGACGACGAGAAGGCGGCGTAATGATGGCGCCCAGTCGCAACTTCTCGGTACGCATCGCCATCGCGGCCATGATAACCCAGGGATCGTAGGTTTCCCCGTCATTGACGGCGATTCCATCCCAGGTAAAGGCGCCGTCCCAGCCTTTTTGCTCGGCCAACTCCGCCAGTTCCGCCTGAATCCGGGGCTGACCGCCAGTGATGATGATTCCGTACTTCATGCCCGACCGCCAGCGGGAATCTCGCCCCGCTTCAACCCGGGAAGTGCTGAACCGGCTGCAAAACCTTCCACGCTAGGGACTTTTCACTTCGACTTCGATGTGGTGGACGGTGGTGGTGATCACCTTGAAGTCCGCCACAACCTGCGGCCCAAACTCGCCCTGATTGCGCACACGCACCAGCAGCGGATCGGCGTTGTCGGAGTCGAGATAACGGGCCGTGATCTTGTAGCGCGCCACCGGCACATCGGCGATAGCGTCCCCATCCGAAGTGCGCTGCAGCGCACCGGCAATGGTCTTGCCGGCGCTTCCATCCACCAGGTTGCCGGCGAAAACGTCGTCGCTATCAGGATGCAGCGCAAAGACGTATTTCTGCCCGTTCAGGGTCCGCTCGATCTGAGCCGTAGCGTGCCAGTCCTTGACCTGTCCCTTCAGAACATTCGGTTGCGGCGCTCCCCAAACGCTGGTGACAAGAACCAGACTTAAACAGAATTTCTTAAGCATACGGCGGTTTACTCGATTCGCGGGTCACCTCCCTGCGTCGAGTCGCCGGCTCCACTTCTCTGAGCTTTAGCGCTGTTTTCTCACTCCTTGAACGGTTCTGAATTGGCCTTCTGGTCCAAGAAGCAAGCTGGTCCGCCAACGTTACCAGCGCCTCTCCACCCCGTACAAATCGAAGACTTTGTCACAACTTACCAAAAGCAGGCCGTCCAGAATGCTTTGTGCCGCCAGGGCTCGGTCGAATGGGTCAAAGTGGTGGAACTGCAAAGTGGACAGGTAGATAACATGATCCGGCTCCAGGTTCCAAACGGTCACGCCCGCTCCCCGAACTCGTTGAATGAACTGGTCAAGGGAGCACCCGAGGTCAAGTTTTTTCTGGCTGATTTTTATGGCAATTTCCCAGAATGACACGATGCTCACTATCAGTTGATGGTCGGGTTGACTACCAATTCTGCGGGCTTCTGCACTCAGCTGGGGGTCATCGGCCAGCAACCAGAGCAAAGTGTGCGTGTCGAGCAAAAACCTCGTCACTGATACTCGGCGAAGTCTTCGAGGGGCTCCTCGAAATCGGCCCCTATGCGAATCTGGCCTTTCATCAATCCGAGCAGGGAAGGCTTTTCTGGAGGCAATATCGGGACCAACCGAATCAG
>JALHOV010000005.1:0-34533 GCA_022842865.1 Vulcanimicrobiota bacterium
GGTGGCCGCCGAAGCTGGATTGGCCTAGAAAAGGGGACCCGGGGGACAAAGGGGACCGGGGAGACAGTTTCACTTCTCCCATTTTTAGGGTTGGACTGGCGCACACTTGCGAGTCCAACCCATAAATAGACCTTCGGAGAAACTTTCTCCAATGTCCCCAACGTCCCCCGGGTCCCCTTTCCACGGAAAGACCTGAAATGGCCAAACTCGGAAAACATAGTGCGAAGCTGAAGCAGTTGCTGCAGTTGGATAAGGCGTCGGTGAGGCGCGACTTGGGGCTCTTCCTGGTGGAGGGGCCCAAGTTGCTGTTAGAGGCGCACAACGGTTATCACGAGCTGCGCGAGATTTTCTTTGATCCGGCTCGACACCAATTCGACCTGGGCGTGCCGGGCTGGCACGTGGACTCGGAATTGCTCGATCGGGTTTGCGAGGCTCACCAGGGCGTCGTGGGCGTGGTCGAGTCGAAACCCTGGCCCGATATGCACCAGTACAATCGCCTGGTGGTGGCCGACGGGCTCTCGGACCCGGGCAATCTGGGAACGCTTATGCGCAGCGCCTGGGCCTCCGGCATGGAAGCGCTGGTGTGCCTGGGCGGGGTCGATCCGTTTAACCCCAAGGTCGTGCGCGCCAGTGCCGGCGCCATCTTTCATTTGCCGGTCTACCGCTTGAAGTCGGGCCAGGAATTGGCCGAATACCCGTTGGTGGGGCTCTCGCCTCGGGGTGGACGCGACCTGTATTCCATGCACTGGCCGCGGCGTTGGGGCCTGGTCGTCGGCAACGAAGCCCACGGACTGACCCTGGAGGTGCAGGCCCTGTGCACCATCCCGATGGAGCACGGCTGCGAGTCGCTTAACGCGGCCACCAGTGCCTCGGTCGTCCTATTTGAGTACCGTCGTACTGTTATGACCGGCAGTTCATAACTCGGCAACCGATCCATCCACTCTGGACGCTATCCTAATAGAGCGATGAACTCGATCAGCTCCAGCCTCAACTTGAACAGCAGAAAGCCGATGTGCTCCGGGAATCCCTGGGGCGCGGTGGCACCGCGTGCACACGTAGGAGGTTCCGAATACAAGCTGGTTCCAGACAGCGTCCAGATCACACCCGCTGCGTCCCGGCCCGAGTCGGCGCCACCGGCGGCAGTCCGGCCCTCGGGCTATCCCAACATGGAGAGCCTCTCCAAGCAGACTGGCATCGCCATCGCGGCGGCTGCCACCTCGTCCCCCCTGATGGTGGTGTTGCTCGGAACCCACGAATCTTCCAAAAAAGACCAGGCCGAAACCATCGCCAACAACCTGGGCCTCGTTCACCTCAACATGGGGGACATGATCGAGCAAGAAGTGAGTAGCGGCTCCGAACTGGGAGTAAACCTCAAGAAGGCTCTCGACAGTGGCGATGAGTCGCCGGCCCTGTTGCTCTACGACCTGGTCGCCAAGCGCGTGGAGCAGCCCGACGTGCAACAGCACGGTATGGTATTGGACGCCTACCCCGAAGACTTTAAACACCACAAAGCCGAAGCGCTGCTGGAAGAGCTGCAGGGCCTGCGCCTCATCGAACTCTCCCCTTCCGAAAAGAAGTGCGCCGATTGCACCCCGGTGGTGCAGGCCGCCCGTCAGCGCGGCGCGTATTTCCAGGTCGATGATGAAAAGGACCGCCAGGACACCGCAGATGTCTTGGAAGCTCTGGTGGATAATTTCCACAGCGCTCCCGTCCGCATGTTGGCCATTTAGCCAGACTCTCCGTGCGTGATCCTCTGCCGCCGGGCACTTTGCTGGGCGACGGTCCCTTTCAAATCGGAGAGTTAGTCGGCCAGGGCGGCTTCAGCCTCACCTATGCCGCCACTCAAGGCAATTGGCGAATGCCGGTGGCCCTGAAAGAGTTCTTTCCCCAGGGATGCCGTCGCCAGGGGCAACAGGTTGTGCCGGACCACGAAGCCGACTTTCACAGCGGCGTCGACTCTTTTCTTCAAGAAGGCAGTACGCTGGAACGCTTTTATCATCCCGGAGTGGTGCGCGTGCTAGGAAGTTTCCGCGCCAACGGCACCGCTTACCTGGTCGAAGAACTGCTGCAAGGAATCACCCTGGCCGTTGGCCTGGAACGGGCGGGCTCGATGTCGCTGCACCGCATGCTCGACCTGGCCTCTCAGGTGGGCCAGGCCATGCTGCTGGTACACGCGGCCGGATTGATCCACTCCGACCTGAAGCCCGACAATCTATTTTTGACCCGTCAAGGTCGTTATGTGATCCTGGATTTCGGCACCGCCCGCAGCGGCCACCAACAACTCCGCCAGCGCGAGGTCTCGCCCGGCTACTCCCCGCCGGAACAGTATGAGCGGGTCCCGCTCACTCCGGCCGCCGATGTCTATGCGCTGGCCGCCAGCATGGTTCACCTGGCCACCGGCAGCCCTCCCCCGGACGCGCGGGCACGCTTGCAGGGCGAAGTTCTGCCCCCCCTGGAGGGCCTCAGCGAAGGGCTGCGCCAGGCCCTTTATCAGGGCTTGCAGCTCGATCCCCGGCAGCGAACCGGCTCTATGCGTGCCTTTCTGGCCAGCCTGGGTCTGGAAGCCTCTCCGAAGTCGGCTCAGGGCGGCCTTCCCGGGTTTGAAGCGCTGGCTCGCAAGGCAGCCCACAGCGGCGGAGTCTACGCCCTTTGCCTGCACGCCACCAGTGCACGCCTCTACTCGGCCGGCCGCGACGGGTTCTGGCGCAGTTGGAGTTGGCCGCAACTGGAGTTGTTGCACAGCCAGAAAGCTCATGCCACTCCCATTCACAGCCTGGCCCTCTCGTCCGACGGAACCTATTTGGTCACAGGAGCTCAGGACGGGTCGATCCGACTCTGGAACGCTCACGCGCCCTCGGGTGAAGGCTTTCCGCTGCTGAGCGAGGGCCCCGCCGTCAATAGCCTGGCCTTTCATCCCAGCCAACCGGTGGTGGCTGCCTGTCTGATCAACGGGGAATGCTGCCTGGTCGGACCTACCTTGGAAAAGCCCAATCGCTGGTCGGCCCATCAGGGCTCGGCCAACAGTCTGGCCATCGACCCCGGCGGAGTCTGGCTGGCCACGGCCGGAGATGACAAGGCGGTGCACCTCTGGTCTTTGCCCGAGGGAAGCTACGCAGGCAGCTTGCTGGGTCATACTTCTCGCGTCCAGGGTGTGCGCTTCATCCAAGACGGTGGTGGTTTGCTCACTTGCTGCGCGGACATGACGGTACGCGCCTGGGAGCTCGAAGAGAAGCGAGAGGTACGCTGTCTGCGCGGGCACAAAGGGATGATTTGGACGGCTCAGGCCCACCAAAACCTGGTGCTGACCGCCTGCGCCGATCGCTGCCTGCGCGCCTTTCGCCTGGACGGCGGTCGCTTGTTGCTGCAGAGCGAAGCCCACGAACAATGGGTACGCTGTCTGGCCTACGATAGCGCCGGACAACTGGTGGCGAGTGGCGGAGGGGATGGGAAGATCTGCCAATGGCGCCTGCCGGATCTGGCCACATGTTGACCAGTCAAAGAGAGTTTTAACTTTTCTGCAACAAAAACCGACAAAAGTTAACATTTTGAGCCTCCCAAAGTCTTGCTCGTATGTAAAACTGAATGCAAGCAACGAAGAAACCAGGAGGATTTACAGTTATGGCAATCGGCGGTGGCGGTGGCGGTGGTTTAGGCGGTGGTGGACAGAACATCACCAACTACAACCAGCAAGCAATGGACCAGCAGATGCAGCAGACGGATCAGCGTCAAGCTCTTTCGACGCAGCGTCAGACCCAGCTCGAACTGAAGAAAGCAGATGAGAATGACCGCGCCAATGTGGCCAAGCTCATGACCTCAATCAACGATATCACCTTTGGTATCCAGAAAGACAAAATGGCCTCGGCGAACAAAAACTCCGAGTCCGCTCGCGCTCTTCTCTAAAGTTCGTCCCTCCAGAAAGCAAAAAGACCGGCCGCCAGGCCGGTCTTTTTGTTTGTCGGAGGGGAACTTTGGGGGGAAGCGTATATAAATCACAATCTCCTACAAACTCGGGGTCCCGGGCTGCTTAGGTGTAAATGGAGAACCTCAGCCTTGAATATTGAAGATCTCATCAAAGAGCGTATCGTTATCCTGGACGGTGGCATGGGCACCATGCTGCAGCGCAAGGAAATTACGGAAGAACAGTATCGTGGAGAACGTTTCGCCGACCACCCCGGCAGCCTGAAAGGCAACTGCGACCTGCTCAACCTGACCCGCCCGGAGGTGGTGGAAGCCATCCACCTCGAGTATTTCCGGGCCGGCGCCGACATGGTGGAAACCAACACCTTTAGCAGCAACTCCATCTCCCAGGCCGACTACAGCCTGCAGTCCCTGGTCAGCGAACTCAACCTGGCCGGTGCGCAGGTGGCCCGACGGGCCGCCGACCTCGCCGAAAAAGAAGACGGCAAAAAGCGCTTCGTGGCCGGCTCCATCGGCCCCACCACCAGAACCTGCTCGCTGGCCGTCGATCCCAATGATCCCGGCTTCCGCGCCTCCAACTTCGAGGAAATGGCCGACGCCTACTACGAGCAAATGGTCGGTTTGCTGCAGGGCGGCGTGGACGTGCTGCTTTACGAGACCATCACCGACACCCTCAACCTGAAAGCCGGCCTCTTCCGTCTGGAGGAAGCCTTCGAAACGGCCGGTCGGCGGGTGCCGCTGATGATTTCGGTCACCGTCATCGATATTTCGGGACGAACCCTGTCTGGCCAGACGGTGGAAGCCTTTTGGGCCAGCGTGCGCCACGCCAAGCCCTTCTCGGTAGGCCTCAACTGCGCCCTGGGAGCCGATTTGCTGCGACCCTACCTGGAAGAACTGCACAACCTGGCAGACTGTTACATCAGTTGCTATCCCAACGCCGGTCTGCCCAACACCATGGGGGGCTTCGACGAAACTCCCGAACACTTCTCCGAGGTGCTTTGTGAGTACGGCCGTCAAGGCTGGCTCAACATCGCCGGCGGCTGCTGCGGCACGGGCCCGGAGAATATCGCCTTGCTGGCCAAGGAGATCGCCAGCATCCAACCCAGACAACGCCCGCAGCGCAACCGCCATCTCAGCGTGGCCGGTCTGGAGGCGTACACCTTAAAGCCCACCACCGGGTTTTCGATGATCGGCGAGCGCACCAATATCACCGGCAGTCCCAAATTCGCCGAACTCATTCGCCAGGGCGATCTGGAGAAAGCTCTGGCGGTGGCCCGCCAGCAGGTGGAAAACGGCGCCAATCTGCTCGACATCAACATGGATGAGGGAATGATCGACTCCAAGGCCACCATGGTGCGCTTCCTCAACCTGGTCGGCTCGGAGCCGGACATCTCCAAGGTGCCGCTCATGCTGGATAGCTCTCGCTGGGACGTGCTCGAAGCGGGCCTGCGCTGCGTTCAGGGCAAGTGCATTGTCAACTCCATCAGTCTGAAAGACGGGGAAAGCGAATTTTTGCGCCGCGCGAGCCTGTTGCAGCGCTACGGTGCGGCCGCCGTGGTCATGGCCTTTGACGAAAACGGCCAGGCCGACACGCGCGAGCGCAAACTGGCCGTGTGCCAGCGCGCCTTCAACCTGCTGCGCGAAAAACTCGACTTCGCGGCCGAGGACATCGTCTTCGATCCCAACGTCTTGACCGTGGCCACCGGCATGGAAGAACACGATCTCTACGGACTTCACTTCATCGAGGCCGTCGGCGACATCAAGAAAGCCTGTCCAGGCTGTCTAACCGTCGGCGGCATTTCCAACGTCAGCTTCTCGTTCCGCGGCAACAACCCGGTGCGCGAAGCCATGCATGCGGCCTTTCTCTACCACGCCATCAAAAATGGCCTGGACTTCGGCATTGTCAACGCCGGCATGTTGAGCGTCTATGAGGAAATCCCGGCTGACCTGTTAGAGCGTGTCGAAGACGTTCTGCTTTTCCGCCGTGCTGACTCCACCGAGCGAATGGTGGCCTATGCCGAGGAGCTGAAAGCCAAAAACGCCGCCGCCGGGGGCGGTCCGGTCGCAAAAGAAACGGCCGAATGGCGAAGCTGGCCGGTGGCCGAACGCTTGAAGCACGCCCTGGTTAAAGGACTGGTCGAGCACATTGATGAGGACGCCGAAGAAGCCCGGGTCGCCTTGGGCCGTCCGCTACTGGTCATCGAGGGTCCTATGATGGACGGTATGAACGTGGTGGGGGACCTGTTCGGAGCCGGCAAGATGTTCTTACCACAGGTGGTCAAGAGCGCCCGCGTCATGAAGAAAGCGGTGGCCTACCTGGAACCGTTTATGGAAAAGGAACGGGCTGGTGCCAGTTCCAGCAAAGGCACGGTTCTGCTGGCCACCGTAAAAGGGGACGTGCATGACATCGGCAAGAACATTGTGAGCGTGGTGCTGCGCTGCAATTCCTACGAAGTCATCGATCTGGGCGTGATGGTGCCCTGCGACAAGATCCTGGCCGCGGCCAAGGAGCATAACGTGCAGGCCATCGGACTTTCCGGCCTGATTACTCCGTCCTTGGACGAGATGGTGCACGTGGCCAAAGAGATGGAGCGCTTGCAGGTCGGACTGCCGCTGCTGATTGGCGGCGCCACCACCAGTCGCGCCCACACGGCCGTAAAGATCGCACCCAGGTATGGCCAGCCGACCGTTCACGTGAAGGACGCGTCGCGGGTGGTGCAGGTGATGCAGAACCTCAATGACCCGGCAGCACGGCCGGGCTACCTGGCCGAACAAGAGAAAGACTACGAGGAACTGCGCCGCCGACACGGCGAGGGGCAGGCCAAAGAGCGATTTTTATCCTTGGAACAGGCACGAACCAATGGTCTGAACCTGGACTGGAGCGAGGCGAGACTGGCCCAGCCCGAGTTTTGGGGAGCGCGCAACTGGGAGCCGGAACTCTCGGAAATCGTGCCCTACATCGACTGGACGCCCTTTTTCAGCACCTGGGAACTGCGTGGTGCTTACCCCCGCATTTTCCAGGATCCGCAAGTCGGGAGTGAGGCCAAAAAGCTGTTTGACGACGCCCAGGCCTTGCTCAAGCGCTTGGTTGAGGAAAAGATCCTCAAGCCCAGGGCGGTCTACGGCTTCTTCCAGGCTCAGGCTGAAGGCGACGACATCCTGATCGAAGGTGGCAAATGGCGTCTGCCCACGCTACGCCAGCAGATGGTGCGCGCAGAAGGCCTGCCCAATCTGGCCCTGAGCGACTTCGTCGCCTCCGACCGATCGGACTCGATCGGTGCTTTTGCCGTCACCAGCGGCCACGGCCTGGACGAGTTCGTGGCCAAACTGGACGCCGAACATGACGAGTACAACTCGATTATGGCCAAAGCTCTAGCCGATCGTCTGGCCGAGGCGATGGCCGAACTGCTGCACCTGAAAGTGCGGCGCGAATGGGGCTACGGCAAGGACGAGAAGCTGGAAATTCAGGATCTGATCAAGGAACGTTACCGCGGCATCCGTCCGGCTCCGGGCTACCCGGCCTGCCCCGACCACCAGGGCAAAAAGATCTTGTGGTCGATGTTGGACGCGGGCACGGCCACCGGCATCAGCCTGACCGAAAGCCTGGCCATGTGGCCGGCCAGTTCCGTCTCGGGTTTCTACTTCGCTTCCGCCGAAGCACGCTATTTCGCGGTGGGCAAGGTGGGCAAGGACCAGATCGAAGACTACGCTCGTCGCACCGGCTGGGACCTGGCCGAAGTCGAGCGCTGGCTCAGCCCCAACCTCAACTACGAGCCCGACGCCCAGTTAGTCGTGCGCTAAGATCCGCGACCAGGGGAACTCAGCGCGCACCTGGGTTCCCCCACTGGCCATGTTGGTCACAAGCACCTCGCCGGCCCAACTGCGTGCGCGTTCCTGCATGCCGAGAATGCCGAAATTGACTCCGGGAGGCTTGACGTCAGAAGGCAAACCGCGACCGTTGTCCACCACCAGGGTCACCATGCGATCGTCTTCGTGTCTCAGCACAACTCGTACTTGAGTGGCAGAGGCGTGGCGCACCACGTTGGTCAGCGCCTCCTGCACAATGCGGTAGATGGCCAGCGAAGCTTCGGTGCCAAAGCGACAGTTGCTCACATGGCATTCGTAGACCGTCTCCATAGGATAGCGGTGAGAGATTTCTCCTACCAGTTCGTCGAGGGCGTGACAAAGTCCCAGTTCCTCCAGGAGGGGCGGACGCATTTGCTTGGAGACGCGGCGCAGGCCGGCGATGGTGGAGTCGAGCAACTGATTGAGCGAGCCCAGTCTTTCTTCGACCTGCGGATTCTCGTCCAGATGGCGTTCCAACCAGGCCAGTTCAAACTTCATGGCCGCCAGTTGCTGGCCAAATTCGTCGTGCAGTTCGCGGGCCAGAGCGCGTAGCTGCTGCTCCAAAAGGTTCTGCTGGCGCACAGAGAGCTGACGCAGTTGCTGGCGAGACTCTTCCAGCTGCGACTCCGCGCGCTTGAGCCGGGAGATGTCACGAGCTACCACCACTCCGCCAATGGGCGCCCCCTGGGCGTCTCGCATGGCGGTGATCGAGCGCGAGACGGCCACTTCCTGGCCATTCTTGTGCAGAACACGGGTCTCTAGAGGCGGCAGCTGCTGTTTCGATCGCGCTTTTTGCATAAGCGCTTCAATCTCGCGTTGGCGACCGGAGGGAACGAGACGAAAAGCGGAACGACCGATCATCTCCTCCGAGCTCCAGCCCAGCAGACGCTCGGCGCCCGGATTCCAGAGCAACACCGTGCCTTCCATGTTGACGCCGATGATGGCGTCATCACTGGCGGTGAAGAACCAGGACATCATCTGACTGGCCAACAAAGAGGCCTTCTCGTGGGTCACGTCGCGAATCACGGCGGCGCCGCCGATCAACTCACCGTTCGGATCGAGGAGGGGGCGCGCAAACACTTTGATCCAGCGGCCCTGGGGCAGGGCATCATTGATCACGACCAACTCTTGCTCGACTTGCTCCATTCGTTCCAGGGCCAAGGACAGGGGCAGTTCTTCGGGGCGCAAGAGGCGCTGCTCGATAGGGCAGTGCAGGCCGTAGTGCGAGGCCCAATCCTGCTGGGCCAGGCCGACTACGGCGCCCTTGCCAAGAATCTTGGTGTTGGCGGCATTCCACACCTGGAAGCGTCCCGCCGCATCCACCACGCAAAAGCCCGCGTCCAGGCTGTCGATCATGGGACCGATCAATTGAGAATCGGCGGGGAGCTGAGCGAACTCATCCATCCAGCGTGCAATCCTTCTCCCGAGAGCTACGGAACATCTCGAAATATTGAGCGAACGGGATGTGTCTGGCGCCGAACTGTGCCAAGGTAGAGGTCACGTCTTGACAGTCTATCAGATCAAAGCCTCCCTGGCACATCCTGCGATAAAGCTCAACCAGACAAGCCTTACTGGCGTTGTCGGCGCAACTGAACATCGACTCGCCGCAAAAGGTCCCACCCAGAGCCAGTCCGTAGAGCCCTCCCACCAATTGCTCGCCCTGCCAGGCCTCGAGACTATGAGCCAGGCCAGCTCCATGCAGTTCGCAAAAAATGGACTCGATTTCGGGACAAAGCCAGGTATTGTTGCGCTGTCCGCAACGGCGAATCACTTCCGGGAAAGCCTGATCCAGCGTCAGGCGGTAGGGCTGCGTGCGCAACCAGCGAGTTAGACGACGCGGAACGTGGAATTCCGCCAGTGGGAGGACCCCCCGAGGGTCGTAACAGTAAGCCCGCACCCGTCCATCTTGGTCCGCCATCGGAAAGTAACCCTGCTCATAGAGTTCGAGGTATCTCTCAGCTAGAGGGGACACGGTGGTTGCGGGAAGTTCTGGCCATTTCTGGGGGGTCCTCCAGGAAGTGACTCCAAACGGGCCGCTCTTTTGGAGCGACCCGCCTGGGAATCTAGGCGGCCACGATCTCGCCCACCTGGCCGGTGACCTTATGGTATTCCTGAATCGCCAGGGAGGTCAGGTTGTCTACCAGCGTTCGGTCAGTGATAAAGGCGTGATCCCAGTATTCTCCGGTCTTCTCATCCTTACGCGAAGGCATCCTGAGGAACAGGCCATTGTCTCCCGTGAACAACCGGGCGCGAATGCTGACTGGTCCATAACGCAGCAGCACGCCCGCGATGGCCCCTTTGCCCGTATCCGCCTTGTTCGGGTCGGGAGTCCAGGGGGTCACCTTCTGCACCTGGTAGGGGTGCGGATAGATGGTCTTGTGCATCGTTGGGTTTTCCATGTGTGTTATTCTCCGTGTGTTTCGTAGGTTCGGGACCCTCAGGTCCACGAGCGCAGCCTAGCGCAGAACGAAGCCCATGTGTTTACACCAGTTCTGCCGTACTATGAATTTTCTTATTCGGGAACCAAGACAGTTTTGCGGCGATTCATTCTCAGCGGGAGTTTTCCGGGTCCAGCAGGAAACTCACCTAGATTCGTTATGATGAAAGAGGTCTCCGTTGCAGGCATCTCCCTCCAAGTATCTCGCTCTCTCTCTGACCACCGCTCTCTTGCTCTCCCACAGCGTGCTGGCCGCTCCCCCGAGCCCCGAAGCCGTGGGCGGAGCCGAATTCGTGAAAAATCTGACCGCGCTGATCAGCTCGGAATACATCTACAAGACCCCCTCCGAGAAACTGTTTGACGGCGCCGTCGAGGGCCTGAACGGGGCCATCAAAGCCAAGAAACTGGCTCCCTTGAAGCTGGCCAAGATCCAATCCAAAGGCGACTTCGAGAAGGCCGCCAAAGAATTCACGGCCGATTTCTACAAAGTGGCCGCCAAGCACCCCAAGCTTCTCAGCGAAGATTATCTCCAGGTAGCCGCTGTGCGTGGCATGCTCAAAAAGCTGGACGACCCCTACACCGTCTACATGGACAAGAAAGAGTTCACCTCGCTCAAGGAAGCGATGAACGGCACTATTTTTGGCGGTCTGGGTATCTACATCGAGCTGGACAAGAAGAATAACAACGCGCTGACCATCATCGAACCCATGGCCGACACCCCGGCCATGCGCGGAGGACTGCGTTCCCGGGATGTGATCATCCAGATCAACGACACCTCGACCGTTACGGCCACCATTCCTCAAGCACAGACCCTGCTCCGCGGCGAAGTCGGAAGCAAAGTCAGACTGCTCATCAAGCGGGCCGATCAGGAGCCCTTCTGGGTGGAACTGGTTCGCGATCAGATCCGCACCAGCAGCGTCAACAGCAAAATGGTCGACCAGGAGGGCACCAAAGTCGGCTACATCAAGCTCAAAGTCTTCGGTGAGAACACCAATAACGAGATGGAAAGCGCCATTCGCACCCTGGAAGAACAGGGAGCACAAGCGTACATCCTCGACCTGCGCAACAACGGTGGTGGCTACATCAACGCAGCCGTCGACGTGTGCTCGAAATTCCTGGCCACGGGCAGTCGCGTCGTCACAGTCCAGGAGCGTGGCCAGGCCGAAGTCCCCTACCCCAGCCATCCCAACCTTCACCCGGTCAAACCGCTGGTGATGCTGGTGAACGAATACTCTGCCAGCGCCTCAGAAATCACCGCCGGCGCCATGCAGGACCTGGCGCGCGCCAAACTGGTGGGCAATAAAACCTTCGGCAAGGGCAGCGTGCAGAAAATCTTCCCGTTGACCGAAGGCTCGGCCATGAAAGTGACCACTGCCCATTACCACACCCCCAATGGCAAAGACATCCACAAGCTGGGAATCGAGCCCGACATCAAGGTTTCGATGAATATTCAAAAGGTCGGCACCACCGAGGACGACCAGTTCAAAACGGCCCTGTCCACCGCCATCACGGAGGTCAAGTCACAGCCGGTCGCGGCCGTGCCCGGACCGATGGTGGTCGCTTCGGTCGAAGACGAGCTGAAAATCATCGAAGAACAGAAAGCTCAGGGGTATTCCGTCACCAAGCGAGAATTTGTGCGCGAACAGGACCACCTGTTTGAAGAAATTACGCTAGAAAAGCCCGGTGACTCGCGCAAGCTGCGCTTGGAACTGCCCTTTCTTACGCACTGATACAACGGAGTCTTTCAATGAGTTTTCACCGCATGGGCGTCCTGATGGGCGGTTATTCCCTGGTTGGATTGGGGTTTCTGAGCACGATCCTCCTTTCCCAACGGTATCTTCCCAATCCGGCCATCTCGCCGCCGGCGGTGTCCACTCAGGCCACGCCGGGTATTGTCGAAATCAATGAAACTCCGACCCCCAAGGAAACTCCCAAACAGCCGGTCGACACGATGGCCAACCTGGACGTGGTGCTCGACCTGCTGCACCAGGAATACCTGAACGAGGTCAATGACCGAGCACTTTTCGCCAGTTCCTTTCGTCTCCTGAAAGAGTTCCTGGCCAGCCAAAAGGTCGACGTCAAGGACTTCCCCACTCTGCCGCCCAAAATCGAAGATCGCGCCAGCCTGACCCGGGCCTGGAAAGCCATGATCGCCAAAGTCGAGCCCAAGGTGGCCGGCAAGTTCGACCACCAGCGACTCACCTACCTGGCTCTCAAGTGCATGCTGGGGGCCCTCAAAGACCCCTACTGCTCGGTGCTCGAGCCTCGCGAATTCCGCGTTTTTGAAGAACACATGTCGGGCGGCAACTTTAGCGGCATTGGCGTGATGATCGAGCTCGACCGCGATCACAAAAATCGCGTAACCGTGTCGCAGCCGATACCTGAGGGACCAGCCGACAAGACCGGCATTCAAACCGGTGACGTGTTGGCCAAGATCGACGGCCAGCCGACCGACGGCTGGGACATCGAGAAGGCCGCCAACAAAATCCGCGGTCCGCAGGGGACCATGGTCGCTCTAACCATCTACCGGCCCAAAGAAAAGCGCACCTTTGACGTCAGCGTGAAACGCGACATGATTCACGTGCGCAGCGTCACCTCCAAGATGGTAGCCCCCAAAATCGGATACCTTCAGGTCAATGTCTTCGGCGAGGAGACGGTCCACGAGTTCGAAGAAGAAATCGAAAACGTTCAGAAGAAAGGCGCCAAGTCCTATATCATCGACCTGCGAAATAATGGGGGCGGCTACATTAACGCAGCTTTGGAAATCTGCAGCCACTTCGTACCAACCGGGGAACGGGTCGTGTCGGTGGTCAACCAACGCCTGAATCGGTCGGAAGAACACGACAGCTTGGGCCGCGCTCAAATCGAAGGACCGATGGTGCTGCTGGTCAACCGTTTCTCGGCGAGCGCCGCGGAAATTACCGCAGGCTGCCTGCAAGACCACAAGCGCGCCAAACTGATCGGCGAGACCACCTTCGGCAAAGCCAGCGTACAGCAGGTGGAACATTTGGCCGACGGCGGCGCTTTTAAATATACGGTGGCCCACTACCTCACCCCCTCCGGCCAGGACATTCACCGCAAAGGCATCAAGGCCGACATCAACGTGAAGGTGACGGTAAAAGATAAGGACGACAAAGTCCTGCAGGTGGGCATCAAGACGCTCCAGGAGCAGATGAAAAAATAACTTGATCTCCGAAAAACTGAAGCTTCTCCCCGATAAGCCGGGGGTTTACCTGATGCAGGACGCCAAAGGCCGCATCATTTATGTAGGTAAGTCGGCCTCGCTGCGCCAGCGCGTGCGCAGCTATTTCCAACCCTCATCCGACCACGCTCCCAAAATCCGCTGGATGGTTTCGAAGGTCAAGGACTTTGACACGGTGGTGGTCGACTCCGAGCTGGAAGCGCTCATCCTCGAATGCAATCTGATCAAAAAGCACCGCCCCTACTTCAACACCAAATACCGCGACGACAAGCGCTATCCGCTTCTGGAAGTGACCACCGGCGAGGAATTCCCGCGGTTGCGCGTGGTGCGTCGCCAACGCAACCCGCGCAACCGTTACTTTGGGCCTTTTCCGGATGCCGGGGCGCTGCGGCGAACGGTCACCATTTTGCAGAAGATGTTCCAGATCCGAACCTGCTCGTTGGATATGGACAAAAAAGTGAAGCGGCCTTGTCTGGACTACTATATCGGGCTGTGCACCGCCCCCTGCACCCGCTACATCGATGCTCCTCACTACCGCGAGCAGGTGGAGCAAGCCATCGACTACATGGAGGGCAACTCGGATAAGCTGTTGCGCCGCCTTCGCCAGGAAATGGAAGCGGAGGCCGAGGCGCTCAACTTCGAGCGTTGCGCCCGCATCCGCGATATGCTGCACGACCTGGAGCGCACGGGTCAAAAGCAGAAGATGGTGTCCGACAAGGACGAAAACGAGGATTACCTGGCGGTGTCCTCAAGCGGCGAACTCATCTGCGCTCAGGTCTTGCAGGTGCGCGAAGGCAAGCTGCTGGGACACCGCTCCTTTCTGCTGGAATCGCCGGGAGGCAGCGAAGACGGAGAGCAAATGTCGGCATTCTTCAAGCAGTATTACCAGCAAAACAGCTACATTCCGCGCCGCATCCTGGTCAGCGTACTGCCTGACGAGACGGAACTGCTGAGCGAGTGGTTGAGCAGCGTCTCCCAGACGCGGGTGGAAATCCGCCTGCCTCAGCGTGGATCCAAGCGCGAGCTCATGGAGTTGGCCCAGAAAAACGCCCGCCAGACTTTGGAACAGGAGAATTTGCGCCCTTCGCGCGGAGTGGAGCAGCGCCGTCTGGCCCTGGAGGAATTGCAGCAAGCGCTGGGTTTGAGTGAGGCTCCCTGGCGCATGGAATGCGTCGACATTTCCAACTTTCAGGGCCGCCAGGCCGTGGGTTCCCTGGTGGTGTTCGAACAGGGGTTACCCCGCAAAGATCAATATCGCCGCTTTCGCATTCGTAGCGGCGACACCCCCGACGATTTTCGCATGATGCGGGAGGTTCTCACACGACGATTCTCCCATTCGCCCGACGATCGGCGCAGCTTCGACGGATTGCCCGAACTACTGATCGTGGACGGCGGCAAAGGGCAGCTGGGTGTGGCCGTAGAGGTATTGGCCGAATTGGGCTTGAGCGACCGCGTGGCCCTGGCCGGATTAGCCAAAGAGAACGAGTGGCTCTTCGTGCCCGGGCTCAGCGATCCGGTGATTCTGGCGCGCACCTCAAAGGCTTTACTGACGGTCACCCACATGCGCGATGAGACCCATCGCTTCGCCGTGACCTATCATCGCAGCGTACGCAAGACCGCCTTTAAACAGTCCGCGCTAGACGACGCTCCCGGCATCGGCGAGGGTCGCAAGCAGGCACTCCTGAAGCACTTTGGCTCGTTACGCAAACTGATGGCTGCGTCACTGGCGGAAATCTCTCAGGTCGAGGGCATGGGCGGCACGCTATCTCGCAAGTTATTCGAGTATTTACATGCTGCAGGCGAAGTGAACGGCGCCTCCGAAATGGCTTCGCATGGCCAGCAAATCGAACCGCAACAAGAAGAAAAACGAACCCGTCAAGGCGCAATCCACAGCTCCTCCAGTCGTGGAGGAGGTCGCCGCAGTTCCAACCGAGGTGGAGCCTGAGCCTGTCGCCGTAGTCACCAAGGCGGCTCCCGCCAAGAAGGCCGGCAAAAAGGGGAAGTCGACCGAATCGGCCGTTGCCCTTCTCGATCCGCCTTCGGTCGAGAGTGCCGAGGTTGCGGTCGCCGAGGAAGCCGTGGCGCAAGGGCTGGCGGTGGTCCGCCCTCCCGACCCGGAAGTGGCCGAGCCGGCCCTACGCAGTCTGGGGCTGCAGGCCGAGATCGACAGTCTGCGTGCCCAACAAGCCGATTGGGAACTAGCCCGCAAGGCCTGGGACCAGGAGCGCGCCCAGCTCATCAGCGAGCGCGAGATGGTCGAGCAGTTCCGCCGAAGCTGGGATGAAGAGCGCGCCCAGTTGGTGTCCGAACGCGACCTGGCGGAGCAGCAGCGCAAAAGCGAGAACGAGGAGCGCGCTCGGCTGGTGGCTGAGCGTGATTTGGAAGAGCAACTGCGCGAGAGCTGGAATGACGAACGCACGGCGCTGCAAGACAAGGCCGCCGAACTTGAGCTGGAACTTGAGCTGACCCAAAAGCAGATGGCCGACTTTCAGGCCAGCAACCTGGATTTGCAAACCCGCCTGACCGCCGCCGAACAGGATGCCGCCGACGAGCTGAAGCAGATTACCAGCTTGCAGGACGAAATGGCCGAGACTTCGCGTCGCCTCGAATCGCGCGAGAACGAAATGGAGCAATGGTCTCGCCGTCTGGGCGAGCTACAGGCGATGCTCGATGAAGTTCGCGAAACCGAATCCAATCTGCGTATGGAGATGGAAGAGTTGGAGCTCCTCAAGGAAGACCTGGAGGAGACCATCGTCGAGCGCCGCCGCGAACTCAAGGCGCTGCGCATCAGCGAGGCCGAGGCCCGCGCCTACGCCGAAGAATGCAAGCTTTTCCGAGAGTCCGCCGAGGCTGAGATTCAGGCCGCCCAGGGCGAATTGGTGAGCCTGCGCCAGTCGCATCAGGACGAGGTCAAGGTCCTGGGTGAGCGCCTGGCGTCTTCCCTGCTCCGTGAGGAAGAGCTGAAAGCCCTGGCCACGGAGGCCAAAAACAACGTCAATCAGGACGCCCTAAGGGACGCCGAACGACGCCATCTGGAAGCCGAGAAACGCCTGATCGAGGTGAACGCCGAGCTGGACTCGTTGCGCCGTGATGGTTCGGACCGCGAGCGTCTGGAGCGCAGGTGTCTGTTGCTGGAGAACGACTTGAAGGCGGCCAACCAGGAACTGATGACGCTGGAGCGCAGCCAGTCACGCCTGGAGACCGAGAAGCAGCAGTTGGCCGAGGAGATGGAAAAGCTCAAGGTCGCTGGCACTGGCTCGGCCGGCGCGCCCGCATCCGACGAGGCGGAAATCCGCCAGTGGAAGCTACGCGCCGATGATCTACGCGAGTCCCTGCGCAAGCAACGCACCGAGAACGAACGCCTCCAGGAGCGCGTGGACGTGCTGATCAAGGCCAAAGAGCTGGAAGAAAAGCAGCGCAAAGAAGTGGAAAGCCGCCTGCGCACTGCCCTGCGCATCCAGGCCCGCCAACAGGGCGGCTTCTAGCGGTCCACCTCTCGCGAAGGTTGCCTCGCGCCCTCAGGCTACCTGGCGGCTGTCCGGCGGTTGCCGCTCCTGGAGGCAACTTTGCTTACCCCGGCGGCAACTCTGGCGGTTGCCGCTCCTGGAGGCAACTTTTGCCCACCCTGGCCGCAACTCGGGCGGTTGCCGCTCCCGGAGGCAACCTCCAGGCGGCTAGTCGCGGTTGAAGAGCCGGGCCAGGAACGGGTCGGCGGCTTTGGCCTGTTTCTGGGCGGCCAATTCCTGTCGCAGGAAGTCGCCCAGGGCGTCAGCCTGGTAATGGTCGAGGTTGGTGAACTGCAGAGAGTGCTGGGGGCGATCGTCGGCTCCCTGGCGGATCACCTGGGCGGGGGCATCGATGACGGTCCATGGGAGGCAGACGCTGACTTTGGCGATGCTGCCTTCGCGCAGCACCTGGTCGGGCAGCCTGGCCTGCACTCCGCCCTGGCTCAAGTCTAAGCTGAGAGCCTCGTAGGTGCGTCGCACGCCCGGAACCTTGATTTCCATGTAGACCTCGGTGGCCACGCGAATGCTGCTGCGGCGCTCGTTGCGACCGTTGCAGAGACGACCCACCCAATTCAGCGCCAGCCTTGAAGAGGGTTCAAGGAAGCGCAGACCCGCTTCCCCCTCCCGGGTCCAGCACACCTGGGCATACACCCAGGCGCGGGGGCCGCAGGGAAGCCATTCGCTGAAGGTGGGGCTGAGGCGCAGCAGAGTGCCCACGGGAGGAAGGTTAACGCCTTGAAGGCGCGCGCCGGTGAGGGAAACGTCTCTCACGAAGGCAACGCGCACCTGGCCCCGCACTTCGCAGTCCACCGCTTCATCACAATCGAAACGTCTCGCTTGTCTGGTCTCCAACATCGGTCTACCTCCTTGAGGAATTTTCTTCCACCATGATTGGCGAACAAATTTTCGATGCCTCTTTGCTGCGGGAAGATTTTCCGGTGGACTGCGAACCTGTGGATATGCGTAAAATAGAAATGGCTCTGGTGGTCGTCCTGGTCGCGGCAGCCACCGCCTGTTGGAGTCAAAAAAGCCAGACTCTCAGCTCTGTCATCCCCATCGAAACCTCACACAGGCTCCAGACCCGCAGCGGCCGCCACGAGATTCACAGCCCTCCCTACATTCTGGCCGGCGTCCCCATCGGCTCGAACGCAGCTGCGGTGACCGCCGTACTGGGCAAGCCGGACCGCGAAGGCAGTCAGGGCCTGGAAGACTACAACCGCTGGTATTATGAGCGCGACGGGCAGACGCTGACGGTCACCTTCCTGGAAGAGCTTGTGATTGGAGTGGGAGGCACCGGGCGGTGGGGATTTGTACGAGCCGGAAAACCGGGAATGACGCTGTTCATGCAGCCCCGATCAAAGATCGTGGCCAACTTCGGCGAGCCCGGGCGCACCGACAAGAACGTGGTGACCTATGACGCCCACCCAGGCGAGCTGACTCTCCACTACAGTGAAGGCGGAACGGTCGAACAGTTCTGGGTCGTGGGCGAGGTCAAGCCTTTGACTAAGAAATAGCTGTCACGGGCGATCCGCGGGGAGTGGTCTTGCCGGAGGGCGCGGAGGTTGGATGGCGGAGAGTCCGCCACGGGCGATCCGCCCCTCAGTCCTCCAGCACCTGGGAAACGCGGACGGCGATGCGGCCTTGGGAGAGTCCGGGATGGCCATGGAACTTGGGGAGTCCGTTCACGGTCACTTCCAGGGGGTCGCCGATTGGGCGGTCGAGCACGAATACATCTCCGACTTCCAGATTCAGCAGGTCCTGAAAAAGCACCTCGGCACCGCCCAGACGCAGCCCAAGTTCCAGCCGGCTGGAGCCCGGGATGCTCGGGCCGAGATGAGTGCTCGGGGGAGAAGTCCTGGCCAAGTCGCGGCGCAGCGGAGGCCAGGGTAAGACCAGTTCCAGGGGCCCGCGGGCATAGGGCAGTTCCAACTGAAACACGCACACCAGCACGCTCTCATTGGGCGAGCAGATGGGCGCGCGGTAGGGGTTGAACTCGACGTAATCCGGCTCGAGTTGAGGCGCGAACTGCAAATGTCCCCAGGCCGCCTGGTAAGCGCTCAACAAGGCATGCATGGGCGCGCGCAACAGGTGGCTCTCCAGCTCCGTTACGTAGGGGGCCCGAGCCAGGTCCAGCCGGCCGACCCCGCCCATCATGGCGTCGAACAAGTCGAGTAGCAAGGACAACGGCGTGCTGAAGAAGGCCCGGCCGCCCTGATCCAGGCCAAAATGCAGCATAGGGGCATCTCGCTCTCGGTCGTCCAGGTAGTGGAGATAACGGCGCGGGCTAAATCCCTGGAGCTTGAGCGAGAGCTGAGTGCGCAGGATGGGGGTCAGATGGACCACCACCTGGTCGCAGAAACAGGCCCATATGGCCTGCAGGGCAGCCCTTTCGCGGCGCGTGATAGCCAACTCCTGACCCAAGACCAGCGGCCTGAGCGGGGATGGTTCGGAAACGGTGGGGTCTTTCTGCGGAAGCGGCACAGGCCGATTCTAGCAGGATATTGTTAAGAATTTACCACAAATGCCTGGCCCAGCATTTTTGTATGGGTAGGAAAGGCGAGTTCCTGTGGTCCGTAGAGCACCACCATCTCGCTCACTTCCTGGTTGCGGAAGTCCAGCTGAACATGGTCTCTGGTGCGCGGTTGGGCTCGGCAGAAAATCAGGAGATTGCCTTCGGGCACGCTGATCAACTCCAACAGGGTCAGTTCTTCGGGCTGAATGACCAGACTGGTTTCTTCATAGACTTCGCGGCAAGCAGCCTGCTGCCAGGTCTCGCCCCAATTGACGAAACCACCGGGCAGAGCCAGTTGTCCGATTTGCGGGGGGATGGCCCGGCGCACGGTCAGCACTCCCCCATCGACCGGTAGGACCACCACCGCTACGGGCGTAGGATTCTTGAAAAACTCACGAGAGCAGTGCGGGCATTTCCGGGGCCAACCGTTCTGCGACCCCATCTCACCGGCACACTGACTGCAGTAATTCAAGCCTTCATCCTCTCCTTCAGCCAGGCCTTCGCCTGTTCTTGGCTGCTCCAGCCCTCGTCCAACTGTTGGGAGAACGCTTCGTTCTTGATTTGAGCCACCTTCGGACCCTGTTCCACCCCCGCGGCCAAAATCTCGTCACCGACCAGCAGCGGCTTTTTGTCAGCCAACTCATCCAGAAAGCGCAAGATGCGCTCTTCCCCGCGCTGGCGGTTCATCTTGGAGTCGCGGTTGAGAGCCCAAACGACCACCATTTCATCGGGGGCCAGAGGCTTGAGCCCGTGATAGAGCTGACTGGCGCTGAGCTGTTCGCGGTTGAGCCTCCAGAGCACCTGGGGCAACGGATTGAAGGAGCTCAGCTGGAAATGATAGGTGCGTAGCAGTTCCTTGAGAGGCTCGGGTTTCCAGCGGTGCAGCCAGGCACGCACAAAAACTCGCCAGGGTTCAACGTGCAGGCGCCCTTGCAGCGCCTCAAGAGACGGCGGCACGGCCTGGAGCAGTTGGCGTACTTTCGGATCGATCATCAGGTCCGGATGCAAGCTGAAGAGGACACGCAGCTTATTGAGCCTCTCAAGGATGGTTACGGCTTGCTTTTCGGAAAGACAGAGCACGATTTCATCGCGAATGCGTTGCGGTCCGGCCAGAGGCAGAATGCGCTGCTGCAGGGCTCCGCGCAGCAGGTTCTCGGTAGTGTTGCCCAGGTGAAAACCCAATCGCTGCTCCAGACGAACGGCCCGTAAGATACGGGTCGGATCGTCGATAAAGGAATGATTGTGGAGCACGCGGATGGTTTGCCCCTGCAGGTCGGCCTGACCGCCGAAGAAATCCACCAGCTCGCCAAAGTGACCTTCGGTCAGCCGCACCGCCAGGGCATTGATGGTGAAGTCCCGTCGGAACAGGTCTTGCTTGAGGTTGCTGCTCTGCACCTCGGGCAGAGCGGCCGGGCGCACATAGCTTTCCTGGCGGGCCCGGGCCACGTCCACTTTCTGTCCGTCCGGTAAGACCAGTGTGGCCGTCTCGAAGCGCGGATGGCGATGCACCGAAGCTTGCCAACTGGTGGCCAGTTCGTCCAGGAAATGGTCGACGGTGCCCTCCACGCACAGGTCCAGGTCCCAGGTGCGCTCGTCGAGGCGCTGCAGCAGCAGGTCGCGCACAAAGCCGCCCACCGCGTAGACCTCCACTCCACAGCGCGCCGCCACGGCGCCGGCCTGCTTGAGCAATTCCAGCGATCGATAAGGCAACTGGATGAGAAAATTGCTGGTCGGCGCGTCTTCACTGGGCAAGCGCAGCCGGCTGGTATCGTAGAGATGGCGAAGCAGGTCGGTGCGACTGATGATGCCCAGCAACTTGCCGTTCTCCATGACCGGCAGCCGTCCCACGTTGTGGTGAACCAGCTTGGCGCGCGCGTCGTCCAGGCTAGTGTCGGGAGTGACCGAGAGCACCGGCCGGGTCATCACCGACTCGGCCGGCATGTCCCCCAGCTTGTGAGCCAGAGCCTTGTCCAGGTCGGAACGGGAAAGCATGCCCACCACTTCGCCGTCCTTCAGCACGACGGTGGCCGTGCGCCCCAGCGCGCGCAGCTTCTGGTCGGCTTGGGCCACGCTGCAATCGGTGAGGTCGATAGGATCGACGCGCGGACTCATGTGATCACGCACCAGTTCCCCCTGGGACTCGCCGAAGCGCAGATGGGCCAGCAAGCGCATCAGCGCGTCGGCGGGATCTTCGTCGGCAATGGAGGCGGAGGCGGCGCAGGGATGACCGCCGCCACCCAGGGCCTGAAAGCCGGGCAGCAGATTGAAACGCGGATGTCGGCTGCGGCCCACCAGATAAAGCCGGCTGCCCATGGAAACGGCGGCAAGGACCAGATCCACTGGTTCTTGCTGGAGCAGGCGCCAGACCACTTCGTTCAGTTCCTCGATGTAGTGGGGCACTCGGGCGGTCAAAAGCAGCGATTGCGCTCCCTCGACCGGCACCCGCCGGGCATTGGCCATGAGCTGGTCGCGCAATTCGCGCTGCTCCTGGCTGAGCGGCTGCTGAAGAATCTCGTTGACCACGCTCAGCTTGGCGCCTTGCTCGAGCAGCCAGGCGGCCGTGCGCAGGTCGGCTGGAGTGGTCGAGTTGTAAGTGAGGTTGCCGGTTTCCTCGTAGATTGCGATCAGGAAGAGGGTCGCTTCGGCCACGCTCAATCGGGTTTCGGGCGGTAGTTGCTCGAGCACCACCGTGACGGCCGCGCCCAGCATCTTGATGTGGGAAACGTCGCCGTGGACGCACTCAGCGCTGGGTGGATGGTGGTCGTAAATGTGCACTTCCACCCCACTCTGCTGGGCCAGCATGCGAAAAGGACCGAGGCGCCTGGGGTTGCTGGTGTCGACCATCACCAGGCGCGTAACCTGGGCGGCATCGATTTGCTTGGAGTTGAGCACCGGGAAATGGCCCTGGTGGAGGTGCAGAAACTCGCGCACCGCCGGGGCCGGTTTCCCCATGGTCACAAGCTTGGCCTCCGGGTAAAGCCGGTGAGCGGCCACCATGGATGCGTAGGCGTCGAAATCGGCACCCGCGTGGGAGACGATGATTTCCATAGACTAAAGCAGAGCTCCCAGTTCGGTGCCCCAGCCCTTGTTGGCGGCTGGATTGGCCGGACTGGGGTGAGGAATGCTCAGCACTTCGATAGGCAGGGCGTGTTTCTCCACCAGCGCCTTGCCCTGTTGCTCGGCCCACTTGCCCACCCCGACCAGCTTTTGGGGTTGCATTTGCTCCAGATGGGCCAGCAGAAACTCGTCGCACAGCTGCAGCAGCGGGATCCGTTCGGCTTTGGGAAGCTTGTCAGGAGTCAAGTTGGCGCCGCTCTCCGCCATAAACACCAGGGGGCAATAGTTGGCCACGTAACCTTTGGCAAAGAATGCTTTGGGGTCAGGGTAACGGTCTTTGAGGTAGCCCCAGAGGCGGCGGCCGCTGACCTCACTGCGCGGACACTCCCAGCCCTGGATGGGCCGTTTGGGGTGTTCCGGGTCGGGTTTGCCGATCTTGCCCTGAATGCGCAGCCAGTCGCGAGCCAGCTCCACTTCGCCGAAGGGAATGCCGGTCTGAGCCATGCCCCAAGGTCCGGGATTCATGCCCAGCAGCATCAGGTGTTTGCGGCCCTGGCCGTAGCGCCGCCAGTAGTCCAGATAAGCTTCCCCGGCGTATTCCCAGGGGTTGTAGACCCACGGGGCCGAAAACTTCAGTTTGGCAAACTCCTGGTTGAGCTTCTGGATCAGCTTTTCCACGGCGGTTGCTTTGGCCTCGGGCCCGGGGGACCCTCCCCTCAAGCGGCGAAGTCTGTTAAATGGCTGTTCTTATGGAAGACACCTCGCTCGAAAGCGAGCGATTTTTGGTGAGCCAGTGGGCGCAGACGACGCCTCAACGCGTTCAGCGTCAACTGACGGGAGCGTGGAATTTCTGGGTCTCCTCGCCGGAAGACATGGTGCTGATCAAGCTCGAGTGGTTCCGAGACGGACGCCAACTCTCCGACCGCCAATGGAGAGACGTGCTGGCCATCTTAGCCGCCCGGCGCGGTCAGTTGTCCTTCGATTATCTCCACCACTGGGCGGGGGAACTGCAGGTCCAGGATTTGCTGCAACAGGCTCTGGAGCAAGTTCGGCCCCTCTAGAGACGGGTTTGACCCAAGCGCTTGGCGTGGAATGACGCAATGTGGAAGTAAGTAAGTTTTTCGCCGAGTGGCACCCCGTGATGGTCCACTTTCCTATCGCTCTTTTGTATTTTGCGGTCTGCCTCGACCTGTTCGGTCTTGTGACCAGGAACACCAAGGCCGCCTGGGCCGGGCTGGTGCTGACGGCGGCCGGCACGGTAGGTCTGATGATGGCCTTCATCACCGGCAACTACGCCGAAATCGTGGCCGCCCATCAGCAGATTCAGCAAAAACCCATCGGCGACCACGAGGCATGGGCTACGGCCACTTCCTGGACCTTTATCATGCTGACGGCCTGGCGTTCTTATCTGAAGACCGAGAACCGCAAAAACATGGTTTTCTACCTGATGGCTGCGGTGCTCACGCTGGGCTGCCTGACGGTGACGGGCTACAAAGGCGGACGGCTGGTTTATGAACACGGAGCCGGCGTCAACATCGCCGCATCCGCCCTTCCCCACCCGGCCACTCCGCAAGATCTGGCCAATCTCAGTCTGAAGAACAGCTGGGAAGAACTGGAATACTCGGGGATGATGCACCACGTGTTCGGCTGGCTCACGCTGGGCCTCGCCCTGTGGCAGGCTTATCAGCACTTCAATTTGCCCGGCCAGGAAAGGGCCCGCGCGCTGGGTCCGATCATGCTGACGGGCGGAGGCATCTTCCTGATGATTTGCTCGGACTGGGACGCCTGGCCGCTGGGCAATACTCTGCCGATCACCGATCCGGAAGTTCTTTTTCACAAGATCCTGGCCACCATTATGATTTTCTTCGGCATCGGCATGAATCTGGCGCGGCGAAGACCCAAAGGCGAGGTCAACTCGCTGCAGTCGCATTTGCTGGCCATTCTGGCCCTGGTGGGCGGAGGCATGCTCTTTACCCACGTCCACACCGGGGCCCCCTTTTCCAGCACGGCCATGGGCGTCTACGTCCAACACTTCGTGATTGGCTGCCTGGCGCTGGCCTGCGGGGGCGTGAAAATGCTGGAAACCGTCAAGCCGGAACAAAAGAAGCTCTGGGATCGTTGCTGGATCGTGTTGCTCATCGTCATTGCCGCCAACCTCATCTGGTATGTTGAGGGCTTCCCCTGGTATATTCATAGCGAAGCATGATGTTTTTCGCCCACGGCAACGACCCCAGTTTTCTGCCTCCGATGGAACTCTTCGGCAATTGGGTGCTGGCCATGGTGACCCTGGTGATGGCCGGCGGCATGGCCCGCATGGCCCTGGCCCCTCTGTTCAGCCAGGATGACGAACCCAAGAGTCGCAGCGAAATCGCCGGCTGGACGGCCATCTCGGTGGGAGTGCTGGTGGCCATGGCCACCTGGATCACCCGGCAGAGCCTGGTCGAGGCCATCGCTCCTCCGCCCGCCCCGGCCGAGCACGCCCACTCGATTTACCACGGCGGACAGATGGTGATGTGGGGCGACTACCACGCCGAAGTGGCGCGCGCCGTCAGCGGCGAGTACCGAGTCTGGATGACCGACGTCTATCGCCGTTCCATCTCGGCCCAATATTTTAGCGGCACCATCTTCCCCCGCGATGCCAAAACCGGCAAGCTGGGAGCTCCGGTCGAGTTGGAACCCAGTCTGGACAACGATTACCTGATGGCGGTCATGGACCGGGACATCAAGTCCGTGGAAGTATTCCTGAAGTTTCCCGGCAACACCATTCGCCTGGACTTCGAGTTTGACTCGGCCAAGGGTCGCAAGTCGGTGAAGGAATGGTGCGGAAGGTAGTCTAATCGCCCCCGCATACAAGGGTTCTAGGGCCCCTAGAACCCTCCACTGTTTGGAGGCACCCTTTGAAAGCACCTGTGCGAGTCGCTGTTACCGGCGCCGCGGGCCAAATCGGTTACGCGCTACTTTTCCGCATTGCCAGCGGAGCCATGCTGGGCCAGGACCAGCCCGTCATCCTGCAACTTTTAGAAATTACCCCGGCCCTGAAAGCGCTGGACGGCGTCCACATGGAACTGGACGACTGCGCCTTCCCACTGCTCCACGGCGTCGTCAAGAGCGACGACCCCAAGGTGGCCTTCCAGGACGCGGATTACGCCATCCTGGTGGGCGGCATTCCTCGCAAAGCCGGTATGGAGCGCAGCGATCTGCTCAACCTGAACGGCGGCATCTACAAGCCTCAGGGCGAAGCCTTGGCGGCCGCGGCCAAGAAAGACGTGAAAGTGCTGGTGGTGGGCAACCCCGCCAACACCAACTGCCTGATCGCCATGAACAACGCCAAGGGTATCGACCCCAAGCAGTTCACGGCCATGACCCGGTTGGACCACAATCGCGCTCTATCGCAGTTGGGCGCCAAGCTGGGCAAACCGGTCACCTCCATCAAGAAGATGACCATCTGGGGCAACCACTCGGCCACCCAGTATCCCGACCTGTTCCACTGCGAAGTGGACGGCCAGAACGCGGCTCAGGCGGTCAACGACCAGAACTGGCTGGAAAAAGACTTCATTCCCACCGTGGCCAAGCGCGGCGCCGCCATCATCGAAGCGCGTGGCCTGTCCTCAGCCGCTTCGGCGGCCAACGCGGCGATCGACCATATGCGCACCTGGGCGCTGGGCACCGCCGAAGGCGACTGGACCTCGATGGCGATCCCCAGCGACGGCAGCTATGGCGTGGCCGAGGGGCTCATCTACAGCTTCCCGGTGACCTGTAAGGACGGCAAATACACCATCGTGCAGGGCCTGGACATCGACGAATTCAGCCGGGGCAAGATGAAAGCCACCGAAGCCGAGCTCGAAGAAGAGCGCGGCGACGTGCGCAAACTCGGTCTCATTCAGTAAGTCTTTCTTGAAAAAAGGGCCCCGCCACCAGCGGGGCCTTTTTTGTTTCCAGCTTTAGCGTTGCCGAACGACCAGGACGTTGGTCAGTTTGCGGCCGGGTTTGCTCAGGTAACTGCCCTGAAGGTAGAGGCCGGTGGAGGTGCCGCCGTCGAGGTTGATGGCGTCGTAGGCGCCGATTGCCTTCATGGCTTGGGCGAACTGACCCAGGGTGATGGGCTGGTTGACCGAGACCAGCAGCAGTCGTCCGCTTTTGGTGGTCGCCAGCCCCGAACGGCGGGCCTGGCGAAAAAGGCCCGGATCGGAAAACCCTTCGGCCTCGGGGCAAAGCACGATGCGATGTTTGCGCAACAACGTCGGGCCTGCCGAGATGGCCATTTCCGTATTCTTCCAGTTCACCCGGCCGCCGGCACGACCGGCGGTGGACATCCAGCGAACCTTTCGGTTGCGATCCAGCGCGAAGGTGTGGCCGGCTCCCCCGGACTCTAGCAGGCGTCCGTTGCGAACGACATTGCAAATGATGGCGCCGCTATGAACGTCAAAGAATGTGCCGTTGATGGCCGCTAGCGGCCGGGTTTGACGCACAAAATCAGCAAAGGTCTGAAAACGTGCTCCCAGATCGCGGGCCCGAACCGTTTGCAGGCGCAGGTTGCGCGAGCGCAGATCGACGAAAACCACGTGGCAGGGCACTCCGGCCGCATAAATCAGCCGATAGCTGATCGGCTTCGAGACCTTGCGACGCGGGGGAGCAGGTTGCACTTCCTTGATCGAAGCCAACGCCACTGAAGTCAACAGCAGCAAGCTCAACAGACAAAGGCTTAGAAAGCGGCCCACTTGGTGTTTTTCCTTAGATTACGCCGTTTCTCCTGCGATGGAGTTCGCGCAGGGGGAGTTCCCAAAGAAAGCGCCAAATTTCACAAAGATGCGAAAAGGCTATGCGTTGCAAGAACCCGCCATTATGTACCTGCTGGCTCGCCAGAAGGAGCGGAAGGCGCTGGAAGATCGGACCGTTCTCTCGGTCTACCTGGCCAGTCTCTTGCTGGGATTCTTTATGGGCTGGCTGTTTGACAACAACGCCCTGGTCGGCCCCTGGAGTGCGGTCACGGCGCTACTGGCCCTGATTCTGGTGCGCTCGATGAGCGACGCCGGCACTCTACATCAATTGCTGATTGGCGGTGCCTGGCGGGAAATTCGCTTGAGCCGCCTGCATTCCAGCCAGGTGGTGACCGGGATTCTGGGTGACGGGCTCCGTCACCAGGCCCTCTGGGCGCTGCTTCCTACCAGCGTCATGCTGGTCACGATGCCGGGCCACGGACTGGATTGGTTTGCCTCGCTGGCCATCGGCAGCTCGTTGGCCAGCCTGGTAGGCCAACTGTCGGTGGTCCAGCGCATCATTCCCCGGCCCAGCCTGACCCCGCTCCAGGCCATCCTCTCGGTGGCTGTGGCCCTGCAGATCATCCTGGCCAGCGCCTGGCTCTCCTGGTGGACTCTGTCGGTTCCCTCCGTTCTGGGAGTCGCGGCTTTGCTGTGGATGCTTACCTCGAACGCCCTGGATCTGATCCCCGAAGGCCACATGGCCGCTCCCGAAATCGTGGTGGCGCGGCGCTGGGGCTCCTGGGTGCCGTGGAACGAAAATCCCATCGTGGCGCGCGAATGCGCTCGCGAGTCCTGGCGCCTGGGCGGCGGCTGGCTGCCGGCGATGGCATACTTCCTGGGCTGGGGCTGCGTATTCACGGCCCTGCCGGTCGGTTATCTGGCCCTGACCTATGGGTCCGAAGGCGCCTGGCCGGTTTGGGTGCGCGCCAACGGCACCACTCTCTTAACCGCTTACGTTTTGCTGGTCGGCCTGATTCAGTCGATGCGCTCCGCCCAACGGGTCTTTCGGGCCCTGGCTGAGGAGCGCGACCGCCAGACCCTGGACCTGCTGGTGGTGACCTCCCTCGATCCGGTCGACTTCGTGGATGGCTGGGCCCAGGTGGGCTACTCCACCCGGCAACTCGAACTGGCCCTGGTCAGCCTGGGCTGCATGTTCACCGCCTTCAGCTGGGGCCCGCCGCTGACTCAGCTGGCCTTGATCGGCTATGCCGGTCTGGTGGGTGTAGGACTCTGCGCGGCCGGGTCCTATGCCGGTTTGCTGCTGGGATTCCGCCACTGTGGCCGCATCAAGCGCAAACGCCACATGCTTTTCCCGCTGGGCATCTTCCTGTGGGTGGTCGTGACGGCCCCGTTCTACTACACCCCCTGGGTTTATTTGATGATGCAGGCTTGTGCCGTCTTCCTGGTTCTGCAGTATTCCCGCCGCCAAGCCATGGCATCGCTGGGGAGTTAACCCCTGCTCCTTCACCCCGAGCCCTTCCTCGACGGGAGCATCGACGAAATTCTGGACTGGTCGTCGTTTCAGCTCACTCCCCGAAGTTTCAAGTTGTTCAGGAATCTTTGAACCGCTTCCACTAAACTGAGCCCCACACACAATCCAACACATCACACACACACACACAAAGGGGGTCCTATTATGGACATCACACGCGCAACCGGATCCGGCGGCTGGGGTAGCCCCGCTCCCAGAACACAGCCCAAACTGGAGCCCACCAGCCCCGACATCGTCGGCCCCTTCTTCCGAGATGGTTCCGTAGTTTCCGACCGTCTCTGCGAAGCCAGCGAGCCCGGCGAAAAGCTGATTCTACAAGGCAAAATTCTTGACCAGAGTGGCAAACCCGTGCAAGGCGCCAAAGTGGACGTCTGGCAAGCGGATCGAACCGGCGCTTACGACATCAGCGACCCGGCCGACAAAGACAATCCGGCTTTCCCCATGAAATTCCGCGCCCATCAAGTGACCGGCCCCGATGGCGAATTTGCCTTCAAGACGATCCGCCCCGGGCATTACCAGATCGGTGAAAATCAGTGGCGCACCGGCCACATCCACGTGAAGGTTAACGACGGCCAACACAAGGACTTGACCACCCAGCTCTACTTCCCGGAAGATCTTATGACCCCGGGCAATGCCACTTCCGACCTGAACGACAGCGACCACTGGTTCGACCCTAAGCGGGTTGTGGAACTGGTTTCTAACGGCAACCAGTGGACCCAGGCCAACTACAACATCGTGCTGGCCGACCCCGGCAAGTAACTATTTGACCTCGACCTGGAGTTCGGCTGAGTCTTTGCGCGTGCCGTCGAGCACGCGCCGAACCACTTTGGCCAGCTCCGGGTTTTTGGCGAGCAATTGCTTATAGGCTTTTTCGGATAGCTCCTTGTGGCCCAGGCCGGATTCGGCCAGGGCCACACTGGCATACAGGGAAGAGAATCCGGGAGCCGCCTGGAGGCCGTTTTGGGCCACCGCCAGGGCGTTCTTGTAATCATTGCGCTCTCGATAGAGGCGACTGGCCGACAGGTAAAGCTCCCCGCAGGTTGGGTAGAGCTTGATAAACTCCAGACAGCGCTGCAGAGCCATGGGAGTCTGCCCGGCCTGGTGCAGTCCGGTGACCAGCGTGTTCGAGAAAGAGGCCATCTGATTGGCGTCTTTTTTCTCAGCTACGCCGAACTCCACTGACTTCTCCAGATAAGGAATGGCCTCGCTTGCCTGGTTTTCCAGCACCAGCAGCAGACCCAGAAGGGCGTTGTAGTCGGAACTTTTGGGGTCAGCCTTGACCAGTTCGGTGGCATGCCCGTGCGCGGTCGGCAAGTCATTTTGGGCCAGCGCCGACTTGGCGAGCACCAGACGCGCTCCCCGGCTTTTCGGATCGACCAGCAGCTCTTTCTCTGCCAGGGAACGAGCCTCGGCCGGCTGGCCTTTGCTCAACAGCTCATTGGCCCGCTCCAGGTCAGCGGGAGTCGCCCAGGCGCACGAGGCCAAGAACACAACCACAAGAAGATTTTTCATCCCGGAGTATTCCGGCCCGCCATGCCCACTCCTGGTCAGGCAAACTTGAGTCGGCTCAACTGACGCCAGGCATCCGCGTCCAGCGCAGCCGAGACAGCCGGGCCTGGACCGGCCGGGTTGAGAGCGCGCCGCTCCTCTTCTTTGAGCGCGCCCAGTGCCAGACGCGCCGCTCCCACCTCGGGAAAGGCGTCGGCAACTTGCCAGCTCAGCTCCGGCAGGTATTTGCTAAATTCGACCTGCATGGCCTCCCAGAGAGGGCCGCTCAAAGTCCCGTCCAGCCAGGCGGCCCGAGTGGGATTCTGCAGGCGCACCCGCGATGTCAGTCGACGCAGCAAATCCGACAGGCGGCGAGCGGTCTTGGCCAGCACGGCCAGGCAGGCCGGGTCCGGTCCCGGGTAATCGGCCAGATCGATGACCGCTCGGCGCACGGCCAGCGCCCGAGCTCGCATCGGTTCCCGATCGCTGGGGTTCCCGCGGTATTCGCCCAGCGCCCGCTGCAGGGGGTGAAGCGATGGTCCCTTGACTTCGTCCAGCAGACGAAGCGCTTCTCGGGCCAGCCATTCCAGGCCGCCCTCGCCGTGAGCGACCGAGAGCGTCCGGTGGTTGGCCTCGCGAGCCAGGGCCAGCACCTGGCAGATGGCCTCGGGACCATTTTTGGCGGCACAGCCGGAATACATGGTCCAATGCTCGGTGGTAAAGAGTACGCCGGGCTTGCCGGAAAAGGCGCCGGCCAGGGCCGCGTCGGGCCAACTACAGCCGAACCAGCGGCCGGGAAAGCCTTCCACCCAACGGCGCAGCTCCGCCTCGCGCTCGCGGGTGCAGCTCACCGAGTAAATGCAATCTTCCTTCAGCTCGGGCAGGCGATCCCAGCTTTCCAGCACTTTGCCATTGCCGTCACAACGCGCCGCGCGGGTCTCTCCCAGGCGAGCGGCCACTCCTATCAGCATACCTTGGGGATTCTGTGGTGGGACTTGGGTACCCTGGCCGGCGTTACTGACAAACCTGTCGACGGTCTTGGCCATCGTTTTAAGGTCGGAGAAGGAGGTTCGTACCCATGAAGTTTTCCCATTGGATTTTCTTGGTTTTGTTGTGGACAGCGCCGTGCCGGGCCGATAAGGACCCGGTCGAGGCCACCCCCACACCCGTAAATATCGTCACTGCCATTCCGCTGGGGGACATCTCGAGTACGGCCGACACAGTAGCGGCGCGCCTGGCTTCGCTAGAAGCCGAACTGAAGGACGACAATCTGCTCTGGGCGATCCGCGACAAACTGCCGCCGCTGACCCAAGAAATCGACGTGCGCCGCAATGAGGACGCCCGTGTGTTGCAAACGCGTCCCGACCTGGACATCCTGCGCGGCCTCGAAAGCAACTGGAAAGTGCTGGGCCAGCAACTGCCGGAGTGGAAGCAAAATCTGGCTGTGCGCGTCACGCACCTGGATGAGGAGCTTAACCAGCTCGATCAGACCAGCGCCGCCTGGACTTCGACGGTGGCGGCTGCCGGATTGGCTGGCCTGCCGGCCGATTTGCTGATGTCGGCTCAATCGACGGTAGAAACCATCAAGAGCACCCAGGATGCCCTGCGCAAGCGGCGCTCCGAAGTGGTGGCCTTGCAGAACGCCGTAGCCCGCCAGGATGCACGCGTGCAAGAGGCCATGGACTTGCTCAACGCCGCGCGGGTGCGCACCGTGAGCAACGTCCTGGTGCAAGACAGCCCGCCCATGTGGAGTTCCGAAGTCACCAATCGAATGGGCCCTGCCATGGCCTACGACATCGTGTATTCCTCGGCCGCCCAGGTCGAGGCTCTGGGCGCGTATCTGCAGCGTCAGCCAGGTAAGCTGCTCACCCCCATCGTTTTCTTCTTGATCTTCTTTCTGCTCCTTTCGCGCGCTCGACACTGGGTTCGCACCAAGGAGTCGGCCGAAGGCAACACCGCCGATTTCACCCCTGCCCTGATGATTTTGCAAAGCCCGGTAGCGACTGCCGTGCTGTTGGCCGTGATGGCGACCCGTAATCTCGACCACTCGGCCCCCCGATTGCTGATGGCGGGCCTGGGGGCGATCGCGCTGATTCCGGCCATTGCCCTGATGCGCCGGTTGGTGGAGCCCTACCTGTGGCCCATTCTGAATGCTCTGGTCGGTTTTTACTTCGTCGACCAATTGCGCGCCATCACCGTCACCATTCCCCTGCTAGCACGTATGCTGCTGCTGCTGGAGGGTCTGGTGGGACTGGTTTTCCTGGTCTGGTTCAGCAAGATTGGCCACATCTGGCTGCGCCGAGCCACCGCCAGCGAAAACTCGAGTCGCATCGATCTTTCTATCCAAATCTTTGCCATCAGCCTGGTCACCGCCGCCGTAGCCAACATACTGGGTTATGTGGCCCTGGCCAATCTGATCACCAATGGCCTGCTGGGAGCCGCCTACCTGGGCATCATTTTTTACGGCATCTTGAAAATCATTGACGGATTGCTGGTGATGCTGCTGCAGCTGCGTCCCTTCTCCCTGATTCGCAGCGTGCGTCTGCACACCCGGGTCTTTCAGCGGCGCATCATGCGTCTTTTCCGCATGCTGGCGGGTGTGCTCTGGACTTTGAAGGTGCTGGACCTGCTGGGCGTGCGCGAAACCACCATCACCGGGTTGGGGAACCTTCTCCAGGCGCGGATTGGATTCGGCAACTTCGCTTTCTCTCTGGGACCGATCATCGGCTGCATCCTGGTCATCTACCTGGCCGTCCTGATTTCACGCTTTACCCGCTTTGTGCTCAACGAGGACGTCTTTCCGCGCCTCAAGCTGGGCAAAGGCGTGCCTTACACTATCAGCACCACGGCTCACTACGTGGTGCTGGTTACCGGCGGCCTGACGGCCCTGGCCGTAGCCGGCGTGGACACCACCCGGTTCACGGTGGTGGCCGGCGCGCTCTCGGTGGGTATTGGCTTTGGCCTGCAGAACATCGTCAACAACTTTGTGTCGGGTATTATCCTGTTGGTGGAGCGCCCGGTCAACGTGGGAGACACGGTCAAGCTGGGCGAGCACCAGGGCGAGCTGCTTCGCATCGGTTTGCGCTCCAGCGTGCTGGTCATCGGGGATGGTTCTCAGGTCATCGTGCCCAACACCGACCTGATCAACCAGCGCGTGGTCAACTGGACCAAGTCCGGCATCTCTCGCCGCTGCGAGCTCAAGTTCGGCATCACGCTGGATTCTTCGCCCGAGACGGCCCTGGGCATCATGGCCAAGGTAGCCGACGAGAGTCCTCAGATCATGAAAACCCCGGCCCCGGCCACCTATCTGCTCGGCTTCAATGGCCGGGCGGTGGAGATGCAACTGCTCGCCTGGGTTGAGGACTACAAAAACATGTCCCGAGTCCGTTCCGAGCTGGCCGTGGAGGTAACGCGCCAGCTGCGCGAGGCCGGCATCGAGCTGATCGCGCCGACCTGATGAGGCGCCTTCTTCAGGGCATGGGGCATTCGAAGGCAAAGGGCTGACCTGTCAGCGGGTGACGCAGGCCGATTTTCCAGGAGTGTAGACACATAGGCGGGTCATCAGGGGTCAGGGTCTGGCGAGCCGACCGGCGCCCCTCGGGCAGATAGCTGGGGTCGCCCACCACCGGGTGGCCCAGGGACCAGAGATGGACACGGATCTGATTGGTCCGTCCGGTCACAGGTTGAGCTTCCAGCAGGGTCGTTCCATCCTCCCGCCGCTGGCGCACCTTAAATAGAGTGCGGGCCCCTAAACCCGGGCCGGTGTCGCGCAATCCGGCCTCACCGGGCTGCGCCGAGAGGGGGAGGTCGACCTCGAACTCATCCCGCTCCGGATGGCCGTGGACCACCGCCAGATAGCGCTTCTCCACTTGACCCTGGGCAAACTGCCGCTGAAGGAGCCGGGCGAAGTGGTGGTTGCGAGCGCACACCAGCAGGCCGGTGGTATTGGCGTCCAGGCGATGGGCGGGGTGTGGTACTTCGGGAGCAAAGGCGAGTTCCAGCAAATGACGGACCGTGTTGCGGGCGTAGCGACCACAAGGATGCATGGGCAGCGGCGCCGGCTTAAAAATAAGCAATAACGCTTCATCCAGGTAGAGGACTTTCAGGTCGGCACAAACCTCCGGTTCCACTTGGCACTTGTGAATTCGCAGATAGCGTTCGCCGGCCTGGACCGGTCGGTTCCAGTCGACTTCTCGACCGTTTGCGTCGCGCAAGTTGCTCCAATCTTCGACCTGGGGGAAGAGCAGCTGGAGTGCCTGTCTTAAAGGCATCCCCTGGCAACGGGCGGGAATGTTCAGAGGAATGCGATTCTCAG
>JALHOV010000005.1:34543-40497 GCA_022842865.1 Vulcanimicrobiota bacterium
CACCTTATCTAACGCTTGCTGTCGTAGCTCGAGCGCGTCTCTGAAACAATGGGGACAGCTCTGGCCACGCCGGTAGCGCGAATCGCTCTGCTGCTCCGAGCTGAGTGGTGCCAGGCAGACCGGACAAACAACCGAGTCGGTTTCCTGGAGGGCCGGATCCACGCCCACGCGTCGGTCAAAGACAAAGCACTCGCCGTCGTAGTGGGCACCGCCCACTTCTTCAAAGTAGCGCAGAATGCCGCCGTCCAGTTGCCACACCTGACTGAATCCCTGGTCTTCTAGCCAGGGAGCGGCCTTTTCGCAGCGGATGCCTCCGGTGCAAAAAGTGACAATCGGGGTGTCCTTGAGCTGCTCGAGTTGCTGCGCGGCGGCTGGGAAGTCGCGAAATTGAGTGAGGTTGAGGTCGATGGCGCCGCGGAACGTGCCCATGCGGACTTCGTAGTCGTTGCGTGTGTCGAGCAGGGTCAGGGGGCGGCCCTCATCCAGCCATTCTTTGAGCTGGCCTGGAGAGAGGCGCGCTGCGCTGTGTGTGGTGGGGCGGCCGAAGGCGATGATTTCCTTCTTAAGGCGCACCAGCATGCGCGAGTGGGGCTGAGACTCGCTGGTGCTGAGCTTGATGTGGGCGGGGTCGAGGGGCAGGCGTCGGAGTAACTCCTCCACGGCGGGCTGCCTGCCGGCTACGAACAGATTGAGACCTTCCGGAGCCAGGAGAATGGTCCCCTTGAGCGCCAGCCGCCGGCACATTTCCTTCAGTTCATCCCGCAGCTCTTTGAGGTTGTCAAGCGGGAGAAAGCGGTAGGCGGCGGCGTTTACGACGGGCAACTAGCCGACGAAGTGGACGGCCGTGTAACCCAGGGTCAACATTGCCATCAGGTAGGCCAGACCAGCATTGTAGCCGTCGGCGACGTTGTGGGGGGTGCTGCGGTAGTTGGTGTTTCTCATAGACCTCACTTTAGACGTTTGCCCCATGATTAACCTGACAACTTCTGACGCCTGCGTTAAGACAACTTTAAGGTTGAAAAATCTGCTTGAGGAACTTGAGCTTTCTTCGCGTAAAGGGCAGGCCGGGGGACTCCTCTACGAGGGAATTCGCGGCCGCCGCGCTGGACCAGCCGGCCATGTAGGTCCTCCGGGTTTATACTCCAGCCGGTTGTGGCTGACCGTGAAGTTTTCCCGTTGCAGGTCCTTGGGCCAGGGAGCTTCGGCCCCTTCCCCGAGGGTGAAATTCCTTGGCGGCCATACAGGCCAGCTTGCGCGCACGGTCGCGGCTTTGAGCGGAGGGTGAGGCGACTCCACCACCAGGCGTGGAGGGCCATAGAGGCTGGCAAGGAGTTCCAAGGAAACGAGCTAGCGCCTTTGGGCTCTAGACTTGTTCCACCACCAGCCCCAGGCTCGCGGCAGCCTGACATTGTCGCTGGTCCGAGGATACGAAACGCTGGGCACCCGATGTAAGAGCGGCTGCTAAATGAAGGGCGTCCATCGCTCGTAAGGGAAAGCGCTCTAGACATTCCAATGCCTTGGCCAACACACCAGGAGACAATTCGATGACCTTGGCCGCCGCCACGTCGGCAGCCAACTCAGACTTCACGAATCGATAGTCAGGGTCTGCCAACTTGCCCTCCCGGCGCAAACGATTAAAAGCCGAGAAAAGTTCTGGCACGACAAGGACAGCCAGTAGGATCTCCTCCGCCTCACCGCAGAGTTGCACCACCAGGGGAGTACCTGGTTCCAACACATAGCGCTTGGCGAGCGCTGAGGAATCAAAAAAGGTCCGCATCAACGGTTTCTGAGCGCTCGGCCAAAATTGCCTGGCTCAAGGAAACTCCCTCCAGAGTAAGTGGGCGAGCACTCTTCCAGCGCAAGCCAGGGCCTGAGGGTATGGGAGCGAGTATCGCAACAGGCTTACCATTACGGTAGACTTCGACGCTTTCTCCTCGCTCAACGGCGTCGAAGTATTTCTTGGCGTGGTTCCTCAGTTCTGAAAAGGTTGCGATTAACATCAAGTCCTCCAGAAGTCATTGTAATGTACAGATTCGCGCCACGTCAAAGCCGACCATTCTCTGCTCAAGAGCCTTCCTCACTGGTAGGAAGGGGCGTGTTCTCGTACTTCGTCTAGCTCGGGTTGGTCCGGTAGATTCCGAAAGATTTCTCCGAGGTCGAGTTGAAGCTCGAGGAAGGTCGGGCTACCCAGGACTTCCTTCTCCGTATAGATTTTGACGATCGTGTAGAGACCGTCCACGTTGCGCAGCACTTCCACCATAAAAGGGTGCGGAGTGATCAACCAGTATTCCTCAATTCCATGCCGGCTATACAGGGCCAGCTTGCGCACGCGATCGTGGCGTTGGGTGGAGGGTGAAGAGATCTCTATCACCAGGCGCGGAGGACCCTCAATGTAGTTTGGCCGAATTTGAGACGGGTCACATACAACCAACAAGTCGGGTTGGACCACGTCGTGATTCGACAGCTTAACATCCATGGGGGCCGCGATTAAACGACACGGCGCCCCCGGGAAAAGCTTAAACAGGCTGGCTGTGAGCGCCGTGGAAATCATTTGGTGCAGGCTGGTGGGAGAGGACATCAAGTATGGATGCCCGTCGATCAACTCCCAACGTCGTTCGTCGTCCCAATTGCAATAGTCTTCATAGGTCAGGGGGCGGCTCTCGGGTATCATTGCACTTTAGATTTCCAGGGAAAGAAGCGGGCTCCTTGGCATATGGCAGGGGAAAGTGAATCACAATTGCAGCGGCTGCTCGGGCTGATCGGTCGCCTGATGGGCTCCAGCGGCCTGGCAATTTGCGAGCATGACCAGGGCTGGCGGGCAATAGCAAAGTTCATAGTTCAGACATGGCCAGTTCAACACATTGCGCGGATTGCACGGTAAAGTCCGAAGCATGAGACACGACAACCCGGCACACAGGGGAAAACTCACTTCCCCGGACAAAACAAAAAAGCCAATGCGACGGACGCTCCTGAATGACATTGTCTTCAAAATAGTCTTCGGCTCGCCGAAGAATGAACGCCTGCTGAGATCGCTGCTGAACGCGGTTCTCAACCTGTCAGGCCAGCACAAGATCGTGGAGCTGACCCTTCTCGGTGGAGAACTTTCGAAAGCCTACCTGGCCTCCAAGGGTGCCCTCTGGATGTGCGGGCTCGGGACGCGGCGGGCCGCCAATACAATATCGAGGTGCAGCTTCGAGAGGAAACTTACTATGTGGAGCGCCCGCTCTACTATCTGGCCAAACTCTACAGTGACCAGCTCGAAAGCGGTAAGGAGTATGACAAGCTGCGGCGCACGGTTGCCATTTCGACCCTCGACTTCCCCCTGTTCCCAGACCTTCCTGAGCTGCATACGCGTTTTCGCTTTTGCGATCCCGCCCACGGCCTGGAACTGAGTGATATACTGGAGATCCACTACCTGGAACTGACCAAGTTCCGGCGCGACCAGCCTCTGGTCACGCCCCTGGAGAAGTGGCTGCACCTGCTAAAGTTTGCCGAACTGTACGGACTGGGACTGGAAGAACTGCCAGGTCCCATCCAAGCCGAGGAGGAGATGGTCATGGCCCTGGATGCGATGAACGGCGCTTACGCAAGCGATGAAGTGCGCTATCTGATCGAAGGACGCCTCAAGGCGGAACGAGATGAGAAATGGCGCCTAAGGAACGCTATCGAAAGGGCGGTCGAAAAAGGCCTGGCGCAGGGGCGGAGCGAGGGGCGGGCTGAAGCCGAGGCGCTTAGCCGCGAGGCCGAGGCAATGAGCCGCGAGAAGATCGCCCGCAAGCTGCTCGAGCAAGGACTGGACCCGGAGTCGATCTACGAAGCCACCGGCGTCCGCCTTGATCCATAGACTCAACTTTTTTAGACAGCATCCTCAGCCTGACTGGCCTCCTGAAAATAGCTTGGATCGAATTCGTGGAGGGTGAGTTCCCGTTTCCGCGTTCCTACCTCGTGCTTGACCAACAGCTCGAGGAGCTTGGGACCATCAATCAGGCCGATGGGAGCTGCCCCAGGAAAGAGGGCGGCGGCAGAGCAGTCCTTGCTAAATGCGCCGAGGGTAATGATGGTTCCACGAATGGCCTGGTGGTAATGAAGCGCTCCTCGAAGTTGGTCGAGCACAGGCCGGCCGATGCTGCCCTGGTGACGTTTGACCTGGACAACTTCACGAACGGTGGTTATACCAAACTGGGCAGTGGCTAGCACGTCGACTCCCTTGTCTCCGGAAGCTTTCGTCACGATGACATCCTCGTAACCCATCGCCTCCAGCAGCTCGCGAACCAAGTGCTCAAAACGGTAGGGGTCCATCGAGCTTAGGTGCTCTCGTAGCAAGGCCACCTGGGCCTCGTTGTAGGCCCGAACTGCCTGGACTAAGTCGCTTCCGGGGTCTTGTGGCTCCGTGTAGCCAGGGAGCCAGTTCAGTCCAGCGGTGGTGATGGAATAGGAATTGCCATTGCGAGAAATGAGGCCGCGCTCCAGCAGGTTGACCAGTCGTCGACGAAGCGCGTCTTTCACGGTCGCGCTGCTGGCAAAGCGGGAGTAGTCTTTGAGAAATTGGGTCCACTCCGGTAGCAGGTCAGCACGGTGGAGGAATTCGCGAGCAAGCTACGGGTGACCCCGCCGAGAACTATTCTATTGTGCCCCCACCAAGCCGCGAGAATTCCATCTCAATAAATTAGTGCGACATTTCTTGTCGCGCTGCAGACTACACTGACGATCGATAGAGTTTTCTGGCCAGAAGGCTAAAGGGTCGAGCAGTGGTACCGTGGTATTTGCAAAAAACCGAAAGGGGGTCTGCCTGGATGACTACGGAACTGGATACGTGTCTCGAATCACCGACAGGGGCGGGTTCCCGATGAGTAAGACTTTCCCCGAGTGCTTCCGAGCCTTGACCGGCCGGGATCCGCTATCCTGGCAATCGAGACTGTATAAAAGGTTTTTCGAAGGTGACTTCCCTGCGATTTGCAGTCTACAAACGGGACTAGGAAAAACCATGGTCATGGCAATTTGGCTGATCGCGCGGGAACACAACCGCAGCCTCCCAACTCGCTTGATCTACGTCGTGGACCGACGAACAGTGGTCGACCAAGCAACAGACTTGGCCCAAATGCTCGTTAACAATTGGTATTCCACCTTCAAAGGGCCCCCGCCCGCGATCTCAACTCTCCGAGGTCAGCTGGCCGACAACAGGCAGTGGTCGCGCAATCCCTCCCATCCCGCGATTATCATTGGCACTGTCGACCTTATTGGCTCTGCACTGCTATTCTCTGGCTACCGCTCCAGCTACAAACGTAAGCCGCTAGAAGCTGGCCTGCTCGGCCACGATTCCCTGTTGGTCCTGGATGAGGCGCATCTCTCCAGGCCCTTTGAAAAGTTGCTAGGTTCCATTGCATCTTTCCAAAGCGATCAGGGCACGGGTATCCTGTCCTCGAAATCAATGAAGGTTATGCGCATGTCCGCAACCCGCCACGATTCGGCCCAACCACCTCAAACATTTACGCTAGCAGTAGACACCGGCGGAAACCTTACTGGCGACGACGCAAATGACCCGATCATTACGGAGCGACTCGGAGCAAAAAAACACTTAACAGTTCACACTATACCCGAGAAGGACACCGTAGCGAGCGGGCTGGCCCGAGCAGCGCTGGAACTGAGTTGTTCAAAACTCGTCGGGCAGCGCATCGTGGTCTTCACGCGCAAACCCGACGACGCCCGCGCCATTGCTACAGCGATTCAAAAATACGGAGAGAACAAAGGTTCCCCCGGTCCATATGCCAATGCCGTAGAAATTCTCACGGGAACAATGCGCGGATACGAGAGAGATCAACTGGTCAAAAAACCCGTCTTCCGAGAACGCTGGCTGAACGGCGATCTGAGGCCAGATGCGCAAGAAAATCAAGCGACTGTTTTTCTCATTTCCACCAGTGCGGGAGAAGTCGGCTTCGATCTAAACGCAGACCATC
>JALHOV010000006.1 GCA_022842865.1 Vulcanimicrobiota bacterium
ACCGTGGGTGGTCACCAGCAGCGGGTCGCGTTGTTTACTCACCACGGCCTCGTAGGCCAGGCGTGCTTTGCCGCGGGAGGCGATGAGGGCCTGGCGTGGTTTCTCGTGGACCCAGAGAACGGCCCCGCAAGCCACCGCCCCGGGAGGCAGCAACACCTGGCAGCGAGCTTCGCGGTTGCCGGAGTCGTGATTGGCGAAAGTCAGGTCCCAGTTCCATTGGGCGGTGGAACCGGTCGAGTCCACCCGGGCTGCCAGGTTCGATTGCTGCAGGCTCAGCCCAAGGCTGCGCCCGCCCACTTTCTCCAGGCCCTGGTCGGGGTCGTCCACCACCATGAGGTCTTCGGTATCCTCGAGAAAGCGGCGGGCGCTGAGGGGAGGGGGGAAGTCGTTGAAAGCCGTTCCGTAGGCCCGGAAAAAGAGTTCACGCACTTCCAGCGCGGGGGGAGGGCTGCCCATACAAATCACCATGGCGAGCGGAGATTTGGTCCAGCCGGCCTGGTTGTAACAGGCTTCCAGTAGGGTTTGCTGGTCTCCGTAGCTGCGCAGCCAGCTCAGCCCGCGGGATCGGCTGGCGGGATTGCGCGCCAACTGCAGTCCGGCGTAGGTCATGACGGCCGGAAGGGCCGATAACAGCATCAGCAGTAGGGCCAGCAGCACTCCTAACCAGCGCCCGGGCGGACGGGACGTCTGGGAGACGGAGCGCAGACCCGTAAGGCAAAAGGGGAGCGCCAGCAGGGGTGATAACGAGCAAAGCCCCAGTCCGGCAAAAGGAATGGCCACCAGCGACAGCAGAGTCAGAGGCAAGAACCACAGGGTGTACACTACCGCCACCACCTGGGCCATTCCGCAGAGCACTCCCAGGCCACGCCGATGCTCGGGTCGGGCCAGCAAGATCCAGGCATTGCTGGCCGGGATGGTCAACCACAGAACGGAGTAGATGGGTCCGGGCAATGGGTCAAAGAAGGTCTGTGCGCATATATGCGTCTTCTTCTCCACGAACCAGGCCACCAGCGGTAACAGAACACCAAATAGAAATCGCAGCATGGTCCTGATTATCACGACAAGCACCGGTGTCGGTCAACATGGGACAGGATCCACGGGCGACTCACTGGCAAGACTTTACCTTGAGAAGGGCGAATCCCCGTCGATGAAAAGCCGGGTTCGCCGTGGGTTCTCGCTGGCAGCGGCCCTTTTGTCATTTTTGGTTGCCTTCGTGGTACTGTCCACGGTGGCCACAACCTCTACCTTCAGTTTGCGCATGGCGGTCCAGTCGGAAAATGGGCAAACGGCCCAGCGGTTGGCCAATTCCATCGTCCACCAGGGGGTGGCGGCCATCGTCAAAGACCCGTCCTTTCACACCGACCTCAACCTGTTGGAAGGCGAGGCCAGCGCCCAGCTCACCTTTCAAAAGGATCGCGGGATTCCCCATTGCACCAACAACTGGGAAGGCGACTCGCCTTTGGGCTGGGGACGGGGCGTGCCTCGTGGCATGATTCACCTGATTGGCGTGGCCACATGCAGAGGCGTCGAGCGTCGAGTGGAAACGTTGGTGGATATGCCCGTTTATCCTATGACGGTGGCCTGTAGCGGGCCTTTGACGCTGGAGAACTCCACCGTGGGTAGCGTCAAGGATGAAATTCTCGACCAGGACCTGGCCGTCATCCTGGCCGCCCCGCTTGGCCCTGCCAATGTGGGTTCCAATTCGGCCAAGGCGGGCAGCTCCATCGAGTTGCTGCAAAATTCTCATATCACCGGCTTTGTGCAGAGCTGCGGCGGAATCAAGAACCAGGGAGCCCGGGTGGATGGAGAGATCCGGGAGCTTTGGCCGAAACCTTCGGAGTTGCCGGAGATGTCGGCGGCTACGTTCGATCCGCGCAGGCCCGATCCGTCGGACGAGAACGTTATCTACACCAAGCTGCCAGCCGGCACCTATGCCGACCTCGATGTCAACGCGCACAACGTAGTTTCTGGCAATCTAGAAGTGAATGGAGCCCTGAACCTTAACGACTCACTGCTCTTTGTGGACGGAGATCTGACCGTCAAGGGGGGCCTCAATGGCCAGGGCGCCCTGGGCGTGCGCGGTCGCGTCAAGATATCCGGCGCCAGCCACTTGCGTGCTCAAAGTCGAGTGGCGGTGGTCGCCGACGGCAACATTACCCTGCTGGGAGAGGACAGAGCCTCGCAACGGTTCGAGGGCATTTTGTATAGCAAGGGCACCATCGAGGTGCAGAGCGTGACCCTGTTGGGATCCTGCATTCAGAACGCCCCGGCCGGCTCACCGGCCAACCAGATCGGGGTGGTCATTACGGATTCCAATGTGTTCTTCAGTCAGCGCACCTCGGCGCCGTCATTTAACCCTCCGGTCGACACCTTGTTATCGGCCGTCGGTGGCTCGGCTGCCATCGAGGATGTCAAAGGCCCGTCCAGCCGGGAAAATGACAGCCTGGTGGGCAAAACCACGGTTCGCCGCAATCGGGCGGGAGCGCCAGCCGGGCCGGGAAATCAGCGCGAGCGCAACAATTCCTGGACCGCCGATGACGTCATTGTTCTGCGCATGCAATTTGACGCCCAAAACAATCCCCGCTTCGCCAGGACGGGCTGGGGTATGGCGAACCAGGGGCCTGAATTGAACGGGGACGGCTCCCCCCTGATCCATGGGTACTACTTTGGAAGCCCGTCCGCTTTGATCGACCAGATGGGTCAAGGGGCGGGTCCCTATTCCGAGGCCGAGCTGTTTGCGATGCTGGCCGACACCACTCACTCCTACCCCCCTAGCGGGAAGAATAACGTGCCGAATATCCATGCTCGCGGCGTCGATTTGTCCGGCGGTTATAACGAGTTCGGGGATGGCTGCGATGTGAACGAGGAGGCCTTCCGCGCCGCACTTCGCGACACCGTGAACACCCTCATCCAGCGCAGTCAAAAACTGCGAAATCGTTCTCCAGACCCCAAGTCCTTTTACTCTCTGGACCCCAGCCGATTTTTGAGTCGCAGTCGAGCAGTTCATTTGCATTACTGGAGAGAGTTTTGAGGGGAGTTCGCTTAGCGCGGCTTGAGCGACCAGGGCCAGGTCCACTTCGGTGGGCGAGAGGCCGCTGACTCCAACAACGGCGGGATAGCCCTAAATTGCCCCCATCTTGAGCCTGCGGTCGCAGCAGAGCTGCTCCACTCCGGCGAAAAAGTAAGTGGGCCAATTTAGACCACAACTCAAGTGAAGGGTAGCGGCCTTCGGCCTAACTAGCCAGGAGAGACTGAGACGTTGGTCGCCGACGCCCCGAGGGATTACATTGGATTTCACCGAATTGGGCTGGGTGGACATCAAAAGGGTGCAGTTCTCGCCGGCTCGACCGTTAGAACCGAAACGAATCGAAGAACTCAAGGCACAGGTGACGCGCCAGGTCGGCGATTGCGTGACACGGGGCAGTTACGACAAACAGGCCCTGGGTGAGTCCATGCTGCAACTGGCTCAGGCGGCACGCGGCTTGCGACTCCACGGCACCACCGCCAGAGCCCTTGATTTCAACAAACAGATCGGGTTGCTGCACGCCTCGGCCAACAAAATTGCCTCCTATTCCGCTCTGGCCGCCACGGGTGGCACTGTGGGACTTGGTGCTGCCACCAGCCTGGACTACCTGGCCCAGCAGGAGCAGGTTTTTGGCAAGGCAGTGGAGCGCGTTTTTGGCGCTACAGAAGTAGAAAAGGTCCCCGCTAAGTCCGGACCACGGCTGGGTTTGATCGAGTTTGTGGAGGTTCCGGCCGGACCTTTTAAGAGCGGTTACGATCACCAGGAGGTCGAGCTTCCGGCCTACCGCCTGAGCAAGTATCCGGTGACCAATCAGCAGTATCTGGAGTTTGTCGCCACCACGGGCTACAAGTCTCAGGGCAGTTGGAACGTTCCCGAGGAGGGTCGTTATCCGGGCGGGGAGGACTCGCCGGGCAATCATCCGGTCGTCAACGTGACTTTTTACGACGCTCAGGCTTTTTGCCAGTGGGCCGGTGTTCGTCTACCCAAGGAGGCCGAGTGGGAGAAGGGCGCGCGCGGCACGGATGGGCGCAAGTATCCTTGGGGCAATGAATGGCGCCCGGATCTGTTGAACTACGACGGCAGCGGCACCACCCCGGTCCAGGAGTTCGAAAAGAAGGGCAACGTGAGCCCTTATGGAGCGGTCGACATGGTTGGCAACGTGCTGGAATGGGTCGACACCGGACCTACTCGCCGTCCGGGCGCGGTGCTTTTGAAGGGTGGAGCTTTCACCAATTATCTGCCCGATAGTCTGGACGTGCAGCCCTTTGATTGCATCCGCCACACCTCGGAAAATCCCGAAAGCAGCTACGCCGGGTTCGGTTTTCGGGTGGTCTGCGATGATGTCGAGCCCGATATTTTGGACGAGGTCACCTGGATGGGCAAGGCGCCCTCGAAAGGCCCGGGCCGGTCGGAGTCGGCGCCTCCTCCGGAGCAGTCGCCGGTAATGGAGCCCCTGTTGGTGACGTTAGGGGAGAGGCTGAAGAACCTGCAGACCGGCGACCCTGTGCCGATTCGGTCGTTTCAGGAGACGCTGCAGGAGGTGGCCACTCAGGCCAGAGCCAGCGCCCCTTTGACTTCCGGACCCGAGTCTAGCGCCCAGAATGCGGCCATTGCCAAAGTCATGGCAGCGGCCAATCGCCTGGCCTATCTCGCGGTGGCCGCGGCCACCGGGAATATCGCCTCCTGTGTGACGGTGGCGCAGAAGGCCATCGAGATGAATCTTGAGGTGATCGGCATGAACTTCGCTCAGGCCACCCAGGTGAGTGAGGTGGAGGCCATTCAGGTCAGCTCCAGGGACACCGCCCAATTGGACTGGGTCAAGGTGCCTGCGGGCGAATTTGAGTTTGGCCGCAACGGCGAAAGGGTCCACCTGGACGACTACGAGATCAGTAAATATCCGGTGACCAACGCCCAGTATTTGGAGTTCACCAAGGCCACCGGTTACAAGACCGGGGGCGGCTGGCACGCTCCCCGAGAGGGCCAATATCCGCAAGGCGAGGACTCGCTGGGGGATCATCCAGTGGTGAACGTCACCTACTTTGACGCTCAAGCCTTTGCCAAGTGGGCCGGCGGCCACATTCCCAACGAGAAAGAGTGGGAAAAGGCGGCCCGAGGCACGGAGGGCCTGACCTATCCCTGGGGCAACGACTGGCGGCCCGATGCAGTCCATCACGATGCGGAATTGACCCGCTCCGTCTACGTCAGCGAGCGGCACGGCAACGTCAGTCCCTACGGTGCCGTGGACATGGTCGGCAATGCCCTGGAGTGGACCGACGACTCCACCACCGAGCGGCCCGGTTCGGTGGTGCTGAAAGGCGGTGCCTGGAGCAATGGCTCGTCCAGTCTCAAGGTCTTTAATAATGTCCGCCGCACCACCGAAAATCCGGCCGGAGCTTACCGCGGATTTGGCTTTCGGGTGGCCCGCAAGCCCGAGGATACTCTCTGACCTGAGCGGGCAATCCGTCGTCCGCTGGTTACACAGATCGGACCCAGGGTAACTAGCCAGGCCCCTTCGGGAGGGTCTGGCGAATCGGGTCATAGTGGCGCACCAATACCTCGGAAAAATAGATCGGCCGTCCGCCATAGCGTGGGGCGGCGAAAACCGGCACCCCCAGCCCAGACCACAGAGAAAACCGAGCTCCACCCGGCCAGCCAGAAGACGTCGCTCTAGGGCGGTTTCCCAAGCTTCTCAGTCGCCTCTGAGCCGGCGCAGCTCCGCTTGGAGCTCGTTCAACTGAGCCTCGGCCTTTTCGGCCCGCTCTCGCTCCCGTTCGGCCCGCTCTCGCTCCCGCTCGGCCCGCTCTCGCTCTTGCCGGGCCTGCTCGCGCTGCTCCTGGCCGACCTCTCGGCCCGTCGTCAGCAGTTCCGACGCCGGGGTGCGCAACCGAATCCAACCATCCAGAACTCCCAGCCAAAGACCCAGCGAGTTTACCCAGTACCACCCATCCGCCGCCGGACTTAGCGCAACATAGTGGCCGTGGCTGAGATGGAAACCCTCGATAGCCAGAGTCTCGGGATGGATGAGAAAATAGTCTTCCGTCTTGAAGACATCTCGATAAACACAGAATTTGTGACCACGATCTCGAGATTCCGTGGTCGGAGAAACGAATTCAAAAATGGTGGTGGGCAGTAAGCCACCCTCTTCCCAGCTGACCCACTTGGTTTGACCGGCGCTCTTGCCCCCAGCCACCACATAAAAATCGGGACCCAGTCTGCGGATTTTGCGACTCCCCGGGGGCACGAAGTAGATAAAGGTATCGCCGCTCACAAATCCATCCCGGCCGCTCTGCTCGAAATGATGGCGCAGTGGATCGATCAAATAGATCCGTGTTTGATCGCAGACCCAGTCCGAATCCATCGGTTTACCATCCGTATCCGGCAGTTCTTTCCCTCGAGGCAGCCTGAGGGGCTTGGTCTCACAATGTGGTCTTTGAAGGGACATTCACTCGAAATTCGGGCCCTTTGCTGGATTTCCCCTGTGGAGGAAATTCGCCGCAGCCCAAAGGAACTGCCTGGAAGTGAATTGTCACCCTCAAAGCTGAGAGTCTGCGGCCGAGCAGGTTCGCTGGATCAGTTCGAATGAATTCTCTCGGATGCCGAGTTGGCCACGCCGACAGTTGGCAACTGCCGATTGCCAGACCTGGCCGGTTTGCTCGTTCTGGTGGTGAATGACTGGCGCGACGTGCGCGATCTGGTTCGCAGCTATCTGGAAGAAGCTGGGGCCAGCGTGGACCCCGGTTGGCGGTGGCCAGGCAGCCCTGCGAGCCCTTGTCACCTAAGGTCGGGCCAGAAATGAGCCCTTGCTTGACCTCAGGTTGCACGCTCAGGTGGGGGCCCACTCGTGACACTGTCTCAACCTGAGCATGGGCGGTTGTCTTTTGGAGTTCAACGAGCATTTGCGAGAGGGTGACCAGATCCGACTTGGGCTGGGCGCCAGCCAACTCGAAAGTTGTCTGGTCGTTAGCGCCCGGGCATCGGCATCCAGGTTGGAATGGGACGTGAGCTTAGCTCGGCCCCTTGCCATTGCTCTTGCCGTTGCCGCGCTCGCCGCTATGACCGGGCGGTCCGCCCCCGCTATTGCCTTTGCCGGGACCACCGGAATCGGCGCCGATTGACTCCCCGGAAGAAGCCGTTTCTTTGGGAGAATTGGCGGCCGCGGCCGCGGCCAGAGATGCTTCACCCAGATCGCCCCCTTCGGATGCGCCACTCCGATTTTTGGAAACGCCCGAAAGATTGTCTTTAGACAAAGAATCGCTTCCTTGATTCAAGCTGTTGAGCTGAACCACGGTGTCCTTCCCGGACTTTCTAACGGTGGGCCCGCTTCCCGATTGAGACCGCATCTCGGCTGAGGAGGAAGCGGGTAGCGTTGAATCCCTGGCCTCACTGACATTGGGAGACTGAGCTTTTTCACCGACCTGATGCTGTTGGCTGTCAGGGTTTTCGGAAGTCTGAGTTGGTTTACTCTCGCTCAGATCGGTTTGCAGGGAGCGGAGCTGTTCGACGTTCTCACGGGCTGCGGCGGCGTTGCGGCGATTTTTCTGCAGGCTGGTCAGAGCCTGATCGCGGGCCGCCGCCACCTCGTCGAACTGGCCTTTCAAATCCTGACTGTGACTGGTCAGGTCTTTCAGACGATCCTGGTCTTCCTGCGCGGCGACGCTGTGGGCGCGAGCACGATCCTGTGTGATCTTCCGGCTCTCCTGTTGGGCGTTTAAGCTGCTTCGTGATTGCTCGAGCGAACTGCGCTCGGCCTGCGCGGCAGCCTGTCCGGTCTGAATGGCGGCCTCAGCATCCTGCTGTCGCTTCTGAGCCGCCTCTTGCTCTTTCTGAGCGGCGGCCAACTGACTTTGGGCCGAGGTGACGGCCTGCTGTTGCTGGGCCGCAGCCGCGTTGGCGGTTTCCTGCTTGGCCTGATTGCCCTTGCCATTGCTGTTGGCATTCCCGGGAGCGGTCGGAGTGGGAGCGCTTTGCAGACTGCTTACCTGGCTTTGTAACTGGGAGACGCTCTGCTGGCTGGAACTGAGGTCGGAGGCCGACTGATCGCGCACCCGAGCATTATCCTGAACCTGTGTGTCCAGTTGAGTAATGCGTGCAAGACTGCTTTCTCCGGCCTTCTGGGTGGCTGCGATGCTCTGCGTCTGTTGCTCCAGCAACTGGTTATCTCGTTGCATCAGCCCGCTACTTTCGGCGCTAGCAGCCCTCTGCTGGCCCTTAGCCGATTCCAACTGATCTTTTTGCGCGTTCAATTGACCTTCGCGACCCCGCGAGGTCTCCAGAGAGGTCTGGGCGGCGTCCCCACGTCGTTTGGACTCGTCTTCCACGGCGCTCTGGCGGCCTAGCTCTTGACGAACCGTCAGATCCGACTGTTCGGGATCATCGTCATGCAATACCAGTTGGTTGTCGGTGATGCCCCGCGTTTCCCCCAAACTGTCCGAGGCGGTGGAAATCCGTCCGCGGTCGTAGTTCAAAGTGCCCCGAGAGGCGATGCCCCCGTCGTCGGCCGCAGCGGTGGCCACGGCCGGTGTCGAGGCGGAGGACGACGAACTGGTTCCCGAGCTGGCGTCCTCCGCGGTTTGGCTTTCCGCGGGCGGCGGAGTTTCGGCTTGAGGGCGGAAGATCTCTGCGGCCGCTCGAGCTGTCTGGCTGGCAGGGATTCCTTGCGTTAACGCCTGTTGACGGTTTTGCGAGGACAGATTGAGGTCTTGGCTGGCGGGATCTTCGGCCGCCCGGCGCGGTCGTCGGTCAAGCAAGGGCAAATCGAGGGGAATTTCCCCGGGCACAAAGCTGACTGGTTCGGCACTGTTGTTGCTCTCGGGGACGGTGCTCGGAGCTAGCTCCGGCTCAGCGCTGGCAGTGGCCTCGAAAAAATTGAACTTGGGCTTGTCGCGCAGCATGCCTTCCAGGTTTTCGGCCAGGCGCTTGGAGCCAACCAGGCCTGCAGCGGCAAATTGCTGGACTTCGCTGGGCTTGAACTGGAGTTGCGCCTGCGAGGGCAGGGTGTTGAGTTGCTCGCGCTGGATGCGCAGGGCCTGCTGCTCAGCGGCCAGGTTGCGCATCTGCTCAAAGCGTTTGTCGCGCGGATGGTCACCTATGCTGGTCGGCGTCGCCGCTGATTTCCCGGGACATCCCCAACTCAAGGGACAGGGAAGCTGAGACGAGATTTTCGTAGCTGGAGAATTCTGATTGAAGCTCCGGAAGGAAGTAAGACTCCAGAGAGCCATTGTGATCAGGATCACTGCCCCAACTGAACGCTTCTAAATAGAGTCTTTCCCACGGGGTGGGCGGTGGGATCTGACGCAGGCTGTCGGCTTGCCAGTTCAACCGGCAACGCAGCCAACCCAGGAATAGACGCTGCAGTGTTGCTGAGGTAAGTCCGCTACGAAGTTGGTTGGACAACCAAAGAAGGTCCAGATCGAGGAGCCGACCCGCCATCCAAGACCAGTGGAGATTCCCTGTCCCCGTATCGTCGAGTTCATAACGCTCCTGGTTGAGCATTGCTTTGAACAACTCTTTGGCTTCGCCCCCGACCAGGGCTAAGCCCAGAATCAGGCCCCCGAGACAGTCTGTCGAGGCCTGGTCACACCAACACCGTAGACGGGGCAAGACGTTCGGCCAGCCAGCCCGGACTGCCAGAGCTGGAAGCATTTCTGTAAACAGACTCCGTCCCTCTTCGAAGTCTAGACGGGCTAGAATCTCTCGACGCAGTTCGGAGAGGTCCAGTCCCAACAACCCCATCACAGCATCGCGGGCTGCGAACCAGTCCCCCGAGCAGACAGCCTCCCAAGCGGCTGGAGCCACCTCCTGGACGGCGAACCGCCCCAGCAAAGAAAATCCGCCCTCGGGGACTCCCGACCTCTTCCACACTTTCCAAAGCCTTTGCACCTGCTTCTGACAGCCGTGGCGCAGCAAAACGTCGAAGGCTAAATTGGATTCAGGATGCGCGCAAAGAAAGTCTGTGATTCTCTCGGTGTCGGCGTCGCTGGCCAATGCGCACAGGGTCTTGATCAGGACGGGATGCAGGTTGGGATCCGTTTGCTCATCAAGCAAACGACGGGTCAAATAGGATTCCATCTAGTAGAAGTTCGGCGTCTCGGCGCGATTGAAAGCCAGTTCCACCGGTCGAACAATACTCAGGAAGCACCCAAGCACCTGCTTGCGATCAAACAAACACGACTCGGCGTTATTCGTCGCGGCCTTTGCGCCCCGGCAAAGCCTGGTAGACAAATCTACCAGGCTTTGCCGGAGCGGAATTTGCAGGTGGCCCATAGCTAAAACAGAAACGCTGATGGCTATGTTAATTACAACCGCCCAGATAGAAAACGTGTTTATCATTCAGCTTCCTGTCGGCGCCTTGGATGCAGCCACGGCCCGGGAATTTCGTCAGGAAGCCGACCAATTGTTGGGTGAACACCAAAAAGTGGTGCTCGACTTCACCAAGGTCACTTTTGTGGATAGCGCGGGCCTGGGGGTGGTACTGGCCTTCCTGCGACGGGTAACCCAAGCCGGGGGAGATTTGAAGGTGTGCGGATTGAACAAAGGCGTCAAAGCACTCTTTCAATTGGTGCGCATGCATCGCATTGTAGAGATTTTCGAAACGGTGGAGGAAGCCACCAAAGCCTTTGCGAGCGCCTGAGCTAAGGCTCTACTGCTTCATCGACGCACTGGGATGGAAGCTGGCAGAGCAGCACGGTTTTTTGCAGGATCTGCTGGTCACGCGTGCCCCACTGGGCACTCTGCTGGGCTATAGTTCCACCTGTGACCCTTCCATCCTCACCGGCAAGCTGCCGCGCGAGCACGGCCACTTCAGCTTTTTCTACTACGACCGGCTGGGGTCTCCGCTGCGCTGGTTAAGCCCCCTGCGCTGGCTGCCCAAGCAACTCACCTCTCGAGGTCGCGTGCGCCACTGGATTTCCAAACTGGTGGCCAAGGCCTACGGATACACCGGCTACTTTCAGCTTTACAACGTGCCCTTCGAGGCCATGGCTTACCTGAATTATTCCGAGAAGCGCGACATCTATCAGTCCGGAGGCATTCTGGGAGGGCAGGCCACCTTTCTCGATCGCTGGCGCGCTTCGATTCCCTATGCTCTCTCCAACTGGCGCCACAGCGAAGAGCGCAACCTGCAAAGCCTGACTCAGGACCTGGGGCGGCCCCAGCGAGCCTATCTATATTTGGCGGCCATGGACGCCGTGCTCCATCGCGATGGCACCCAGGCTGCCTCGGTGCGACAGAAGTTGCAGTGGTATGAGAAGCAATTGCGCCAGCTGGTTGACCGGGCTTCGGGCCATTACGATCAGGTCAAACTCTATCTGTTCTCCGACCACGGTATGACCGATGTGGTTCGCTCCCTCGACCTGCGCACTCCGCTGGAGCGCATGCCGCTGGTCTATGGCCAGGATTACGTGGCCGTCATCGACTCCACCGTGGCGCGCTTCTGGTTTCTCAAGCCAGAGGCCGAGCGGCAAATTCGGGACTGGCTGTCGGGTGTGGCCGGAGGGCATCTCTTGAGCGAGCAGGAGTTGCATGCTTACGGGTGCGATTTTCCGGGCCATTTTTATGGCCAGCTCTGGTATCTGGCTGACCCGGGCGTGCTCTTCTGCCCGGGACACCTGGGCGAAAAGCCGCTGGCGGCCATGCATGGCTATGATCCGGAGCACCCGGACAGTCCCGGATTTTTTGGTGCAAGCCACGAAATGTCGCAGACTCCGGCCGGACTGTGTGACCTCTATGATCTTTTCTGCCAGGACCTGCCCTGATGGAGTCGCTGTGGGTGGTCATGCGCTCCCGCAACGATGCCTGGGTGGTCGAATCGACCCTGCAGGCCTTGCGCCAGCAAACCCTCCCTCATCGCCTGCTGGTGATGGACAACGCCTCCACCGACGGCACCCGAGAAATTGCCCAGCGTTTTGCTGATCAACTGGTAGACGTGGCCGAGGGCCAGTACGTGCCGGGTCGGGTTCTCAATCAGGCCATGAACCTGGTGGATTCCTCTCAGGTGGTTTTCCTCAACAGCGACTGCACCCCTCAGCATCCGGAATGCCTGGCCGAGCTGGTGCGGCCCTTTGAAAACCCTCAAGTTGGGGCCGTTTATGGTCGCCAACAAGCCCGCCCCGACTGCTTTCCCATCTTCGTTCGCGACACGTTGCAGATGTATCCGGACGGTGCCGCCCCGGCCTGGCGGGCGGCCTTCTCCATGGCCAGTTCGGCGGTGCGTCGCGCCACCTGGGAGCAGATCCCCTTTCGCGAAGACCTCAGCTATTCCGAAGACATCGACTGGAGTCAAAGCCTGCGTGCGGCCGGCCACCAGGTGGCCTACGCCTCTGCCTCGCGCGTAATGCACTCGCACAACTATACCCTGTCCCAGTGGTTCCGTCGCCAGCGTGGGGAAGGCAAAGCGGACGCCCAGATGTTCTCCTTATCCACGTGGGAGGCCAGCTTTCTTCGCTACACGCTGCTCCCACTGGCCCGCGCCTGTTGGAAAGATTGGCGCTACTGCGCGGCTCGGGGAGAATGGATCTGGCTGGCCAAAGCTCCCTTTTATCGGGTGGCCGGATCTTGGGGTCGTCGTCGGGGATTTCTGGAGGCACGATGAGGCTTGCGCCTCGCGCCAGCGCGGAGTTTGACGAATGGCTGTTCCAGCATTTACAGGAGCTGGGCAAGCGATGTCAGGATCGCCTGGGCTCGGCTCTGTGGGCCCTCGTTCTAGGCGGGGGTTACGGTCGCGGCGAAGGTGGAGTTCTCAAGCAAGGGGACCGCGAGCGACCCTATAACGATCTCGATCTTTTTTTACTGGTGCATCACCAACCTGAGCCGTCGATTCTGCTCGATCTCAGCAAAACCTATCATGAGATCCTGGGGGTGGACGTCGACTTCAGCCGTCCCTACACTCGCCGTGAAGTAAGCCACTGGCCCGGCTGCCAGATGTTTTTCGATCTGGTCCAGGGCTACCAGCTACTGGCCGGCGATGCGGCCTGGATCGAGGCCGTTCCCCAGCACTGCTGGAACCCGCCTCCTCGGCTGGAAGCGAGCCGGCTTTTGCTCAATCGGGGAGCGGGCCTGCTTTGGGCCCTGCGCGTGGCCGAGGGAATCGAGAAGGCTCCCGATCAGGACTTTGTGCGGCGCAACGCCTACAAACTCAGACAGGCTCTGGGAGACGCCCTTTTGCTCTTGCACGGCGGCTACCAGAGTCGCTATCAGGGACGTCCGGAAAAGCTGCGACAAGTCCCCGGGGTGGAAGCAAACATCCTCACCAATTATGAACGCAGTCTGGAATTCCGACTGGCGCCGGGGCCCGAATTTGGGCCGCAACCGCCGGTCGCGGAACTCCAGGCCGCCGTGCAGGCCTGGCTCAAAATCTTTTTGCACTGCGAGTCCACTCGGCTGCAGCAGCCCGCCTGGACCGACCCGGCCCGGTATTTGCAAGACCCGCGCCCGCGCGAGCCTTTCGCCTGGAAAGAGGTGGCCCGCAACCTGCGCCGCGGCCGTCTCAGCCTGCAGTCTCGCCGCCAGGCGCTTTACCTGGATCTGGTGGAACTGCTCAGCCAGGGGCGTTGGGCCGACCCGCAGGCGGCTCAATGGCTGCAGCGCTGGCGAGAGAACTGCTGATGGCAGCTCGATCCGCGGTGAGCGCCACCCTGATCAGCTACCTGAGCTACGGTGTCGGTATCCTGTCCAGTGCGCTGCTCATCCCTCTCACCATTCAGGCCCTGGGGGACAGCCAGTTTGCCCTTTGGAGTCTGACTCTCTCGGGTCTGAGCCTGTTGTCCTTGTTGGAAGGGGGCCTGGCCACGGCCTGGATGCGCTTTGCCTCGGCAGCCCCCGATGGCGAACGCTTGCAGCGCGGGCTCACCACCATGTTGGGCACCTACCTGAGGGTGGTGGCCGTGGGACTGCTGGTGTTAACCGCAATCAGCTTTTTTTATCCCGCCTGGGCCGGCGCCCCGGCCGAAGTAGCCCGGCCCTTGCTGTGGATCCTGGGAGCCCGTCTCTTTTACGCCACCTTGCCGCTCACGCTCTTTCGGGTGCTCCTGCACGGCTTGCACCACACCGTGCCGGCCCAAATTTGGGCCACCTTCCATCAACTTCTCTACGTCGGCCTGGCGGCCGCCTGGCTGACCCACTCCGGCGGAATCCTGGGGCTGGCCTGGCTCAATCTGGGAGTGGCCCTCTCGGAGAATCTAGGCTATGTCTGGATGGCCTATCGGCGCGTCCCGGGCCTTCGTCTATTCCCCTGGCAGCGCGACCTGCCCATGGCGCGAGAATTCCATGTCCAGGCGGCGGCGGGAGCGGTAGTGCAACTGGCCTCGCTGGTGCTGTTAAAAACCGACCCCATTTTGGTCAAAGCCGTGCTGCCCTTGCAGGCGGTCGCCTTGTATGCGGTGGCCCTGAAGGTGGCCGAGAACTACCTGATGTTCCTCAAGCAGTTTCTGCCCGTGCTCACCCCCCGCCTGGGCGCCGCCGCCGCGCGCCGTGACATGGATGCCTTACGCCGCCTGATCATCCAGTCTTCTGGCTGGGCCACCGTCCCGGCCATGGCTCTGGGACTGCCCTTCTGGCTGGGAGCAGAGGGATTGCTGGAGCACTGGGTGGGTCCCAACTATGTGCCGGCCGCTCCGGCCTTAAAGATTTTGCTCTTGTCGGGACTGCTGTCTCTGCCCCAGATGGTGATTTCTTCGGCCCTGGCCATGTCAGGACTGCTGGCCGCCAACGCTCGGGCCGCTCTGCTGGCCACGCTGTTGAATCCCATCGCCAGTTTGCTCTGGGCCCGGGCGGTGGGCCTGCCCGGAATCGCCCTGGGCACCTTGACGGCCACCCTGGTGGTCGATTGCCTGGTGGTCTTTCGCTCGGGCTCGCGAATCTTTGAACTCAGCCTGTGGAGTTGGGCCAAAGCCTGGCTGCGCCTGCACCTCCCCGGCCTGCTGCTGGCGCTGCCCTTGTTGGCGTTGACTCGCCATTGGGGCGGCCTGCATCTGCTCAACTGGTGCCTGTGGGCGGGGCTGGGGGCCTTGCTTTATGGGCTGGCGGTCTTGTTTGGCTTGCCCGCCAAAGAGCGCGCGCTTCTCAAAGACTTGCGCAAGCGAGGCGCCCCTGATGCCACCTCGTCGGCCAGTGCCGAGGCCACCCCGGCCTGAATAGTGTAAAGATAAATGACCGGGGTCAGACGGAAGGCCCATTCTAAAAACCCGATCAAATAAAGAGCCTGAAAGCCAATGGGAAAGCCCAACAGGAGGGTGGCGGGCAATCCCCGTCCCTGGCGGCCCACCCACAGCGGCCGAATCCAGAAGCCCGCCCACACCAGCACAAAAAAAACCAGGCCCGGATAGCCCATCTCGGCGGCCGTCAGGCGATAGATGTGGTGAGCCACACCGGCCTGTTCCTCGTTGGCCATCACCTTAATGTGTCCGTTGTAGCGTTCCTCCGTGGTCAGCACGTAGGAAAAGCTGTTCAAGCCCACTCCAAAAAAGTTGTCCTTGGCCATCAAGTCGGCGGCAATGTTAAATTCGGTGCGAGCCATTTCACTCTCTTCGGGGGCGGTCTCAAACCGGTTGATAATGGTGCCCAGCGCTTTCAGGCCGCCTAAAAACGCCAGTGTCATGATAGCCAGGGTGAGCAAGCGCACGCGCCGACTGGGAAAGCGCAGATTGGATAGCCCCACCACCATCAGCAGGCTCAGTCCACACAAAACCAGGCCGGCTCTGGATTGAGTGGCCAGCACGGCGAACATCAATCCCAGCGAGGCGGCAATTCCCCACAAAGACTTCCAGCGGGGCAAGCGAGGGTTACAACTGGCCCACAGGTAGAGGACCGGCAAAACCAGGATGACGTACATGGGAATGGTGTTGGAATGATCAAACGGCCCCTTGATCCGATACATACCGAACAGATACTTCTGCTTCAGGGCCAAAAAAGTCATCCAGGTGCCGATGCCCAGATAGGCGTGGGCCATATGTTCCATGGTCAACCCTGCGCGAAAACTGTTGGCGGCCACCCAATAGACAAAATAGAGCTTGAGCAGTTTGTAGAAGGTAAACCAGGCGTAGATGGGCACCGGCGCCTTCAGGGTGGCGATAAAACAGCACAGACCGTATCCCAGCAAAGGCAGCGAATTGTAGGGAAACCATTTGACCCCTCGCTTGCTGGCCACCAGCGGAAAAACCGCCAGAAAGATCAAGTCGGTGAGGGTCACTTCGAAGCCCCGGTCGGGTCCGCGATAATCCTCCATGGAAATAAAGTGGATGCGGGTAGAATTGGTAACCATCGTCAAGAAGGTGGCCAGAGCCAGCAGCCAACCGAGGTAGCGTCGGTTGCTCTGGGCCAAAACAAACATGGCCGGGACCGCCACCACCGCAAATAGCGCAAAAATTGCGTATTTCAAAGTGCGCCTCCATTCGGTCCGCCTGGATGCGGGCCTCTCTGGCGGGAAGAGTTTGGCGGGTCCAAACGAAGGGGCTCCCCGTGACAACCGGCATCGGCAAAACAGGACTGCTGTTTTTGGTCGCCCTCTGGACCTCCGCCTGCCAGGCCCAGCCTCAGCCGGAAGCATTTCTCCAGCCTATTTCGGCCACGGTGCTGGAGGTGGAATTGCGCTCTCCGGCCGATGCACCCGCCCGCACCGAGCCCCTCGAGGTGCTGGTGGACGGGCGGCCCTGGGCGGGGCGCTCAGGAGTGCGGCGCCGGGTCAGTGAAGTGACCCAGGCTGGCCGAGCCACCCTGACCACCTGGCTCTTTTTTGAAGGCCAGGTTCCGCTCCGGGAGGGTCAGAAGCTGTCGCTCAAGGGCCCCCAATGGCACTTGCGGGGGCAATTTCACCAGCAGCGACCGGCCCAAGCGCTGCACCTCAACTTGCTGGGTTATGCGGCCACCGCCAGCAAGCGGGCCTGGGTCGGAGCGGATCTGGGTAGCCTGGGTCAACTCGCCGTGAACCCCCGGTCGAACTGCCAACTCCTCGACCCAAAAGGCCAAACGGTCTGGAAGGGAAGGCTACAGCCCGGTACAGATCGGGGTTGGCCCTGGCCCTCGCCCTATAGCCAGCTCTACTCGGTAGATTTCAGCGCCTTCCAGACCAGCGGAAGCTACCGCCTGGAGGTGGAGGGACTGGGTCAGTCGGCGCCCTTTCGCATCGGTCCGGAGCCTGCTCTAGACCTGGTGCGCACTCTGGCCCTGGGTTTGTATCATCAACGCTGCGGAGCCCCCAACCAACTTCCCTACACGCGCTTCCTGCACCGGGCCTGTCACACGCGGCCCGCCGCCGTACCCCGGGCCCAGGACACCAACTACCTGCGCTTGTTGCTGCAAACGACGGGTCTTAAAAGTCTTCAGGAACTCCATTTTCCCTGGTCGGGAGTCGAACCGGTGGACGTTTCCGGGGGCCACCACGACGCGGGGGACTACAGCAAGTATGTCATCAACAGCGCCCGCTTGATACACAGTTTGATGCTGGCGGTGGACCATTTCCCGCAGGCCGCCCGCCTCGATCAACTGGGGTTACCCGAAAGCGGCGATGGCGTCAGCGACCTGCTCCAGGAAGCCTTGTTGGAAGCAGATTTCCTCAGCCGTATGCAAGACCGGGACGGCGGTTTTTCGTTTATGGTCTACCCGCAGACGCGTCGCTACGAAGACAACGTGCTGCCCGATCAGGGAGACGCCCAATTTGTCTATCCCAAAAACACGGCGGCCACCGCCGCCTGTGTAGCGGCGCTGGCCCAGTGCGCCCAATCCCCGGCCCTGCGCAAACTCGATCCCGCCCGCGCTGCGCGCTACCTCAAACAGGCCCGCCAGGGCTGGAATTTTCTCGAGCAGGCCCGGCAGACCTATGCAGAGGGCTCAGCTTACCAAAAGATCACCCACTACGGAGACCGCTTTCAGGACCGCGATGAGTGCGCCTGGGCCGCGGCCGAACTGCTGCTGGCCAGCGGCGAAGCCAGCTATGCAAACTACCTGACCAGGCACTTTCGCCCCCAAGATCCGGCCACGCGTTTTTGGGGCTGGATGAGGCTTTGCGAGGGGTATGGTTGCGCTTTACGTCAGCTGGCCTTGGCGCAGCCGCTGCCCCAGCTGACGCCGGAATACCAGCGGGCGGTGCGCAGCGAAGTGCTGGGCTGGGCCGACGACCTGACCGAAGCCTCTCGGGGCTGCGCTTATGGGCTGGCCCTGCCCTTCCCCAGCAAACGGGCAGTGCGGGCCGGCTGGTTTTTTGCGACCGATCAGGCCTTCGATCTGCTGGTCGCTCAGCACATTCAGTATTCCCCCGAACGGCAACAGGCCTTGCAAAGCCAGCTGGACTATCTACTGGGGGCTAATCCCAATGACCGCTGTTACCTGACCGGATTTCCGTCGTCTCCCCGTCACATCGTCAGTCAATTCGCCCGCAACGACGAGCGCCAGTTGCCCCCCGGCGGTTTGCTGATCGGCAACATTCAGGAGGGCCACGCCGAAAGACGTTGGAGCCAACTCAGCCTTCCCCCCGACAACCAGACGGCCAGCGGCTACCCCCTGCTGCAGCGGTTTTGCGACGGATTTTACCTGCCCGGCGAAGCCACTGTGGACAACCAGGCCCGCGCTCTGGCCCTGGCGGCGGCCCTGAGCCCGCCCACTCCACCCTGGAAGCCCCAAGAACTGCGATTCAATCGAACCGCAAGCGGCGACTGGAGCGTGGAGGTCAGCGGAGCCAGTCTGATTTGGGAAGTCCCCGGAGAGGTGGGCCAGGGCCCGCTATTTCATCCTCGTTCCCGAGATTTTCCCTGGTTAGAAGTAGAAGCCCACTGGCCCGACGGCCGACGGGCATTCGGGCGCTGGACCTCAAATGAAAATAGCCACCCGGCAGAGAAACCCCGCCCATGAAAATTCTGGTGGTTGGCAATCTTTATCCTCCGATCGTTTTCGGAGGGTATGAAATTCTCTGCCGGCAGGTGGTGGAACTACTGCAAGCCAGGGGCCACCAAATCGAGGTGGTTTGCAGCCAGCACGGAGCCGATCGGGCCCCCTGGGAGGCCGGGGTGGAACGTTCCCTCCACCTTACCACTGATTTTCCCGCCCCCGGCCAGCGCGTGGACCGGGTCGACTTCCACCCCGCCTCGCTGGCCCGAGTTTCCCGCCTGAACCGACGGTTGCTGGCCCCCGTGATGGACCGTTTTCAGCCGGATCTGGTCTTCGCCTGGTGCCTCAATCGCCTGGGCCTGGCCGGGCTGCAACTGGCTCAACAGCGAAACCTGCCCTGCTGCTACACCCTCAACGACGAACATCCGCGCCAGTTTCGTCCCAGTCCCGGCCGGGGCCTGAAGGCGCGACTCAAGCGCTGGCTGGAGCGCACCCTCTGGAAAGGCTCCACCCTGGCTTCGCTGCGCCCCTTTCCCGTCACCGCCATCAGCTATGCTCTGCGCGACCGGCTGCTCGATCTGGGAGTTCCCATCGCCCACGCCCGCATCATCCATCAGGGCATTCCGCTGGACAACTTTCCCTTCCAACCGCTGGCGCGCCAACCAGGCCAGCTGCTGCGCGTGCTTTACGTGGGGCAACTCAGCCAGAACAAGGGTTGCCACACCTTGCTCAAGGCATTCCAGGATGCGGCGGTGGCGGGGGGAGCCGAACTGAGCCTGGTGGGCGATGGCGTGCCCGACTACGAGCAACATCTGAAAGAACTGGCCGCCCAAAGCCCCCATCCCGAGCGGATCCAATTTTTGGGGCGCTTGCCCCACGGCGAAGTCGCCCGCCAATACCGCAACCATCATGTGCTGGTCTTCCCCTCCGAGTGGGAAGAACCGTTCGGACTGACCCATTTAGAAGCCATGGCCAGCGGCTGTGCCGTCTGCTCCACCACCACCGGTGGCACCAAGGAGCTGATTCGTCATGAAAAGAACGCGCTGGCCTACACCGCTGGCGAGGTGATCCAGCTCATATCCAGCCTGTCGCGCATCGAGCAGAATGAGGAGCTGCGCCTGCAATTGATCCAGGGCGGCCGCCAATGGGTGGAGACCCATCATTCGCTGGAAAGCTATGTCTCACGACTGGAGTCCTTTTTGCAAGCATGTCTGAAGCGTTAGAGCCGGTCGGCGCGGCCGAGGGGGAAAGCTCGCTTCCGATCGATCCGGTCGGACTATTCCTACGCATCCGGGCCCGCTGGCTGTGGCTGCTTTTGGCTATAGTCGCCTCCGTGGCCATTGCCTCTGCTGTCAGCCTGCGTCTGGGAACGCGCATCTACAGCGCCGAGACCCTTTTGCTCTATCGTCCCGTCAAAGGCAACACCGACAGCCTGAACCTGCAAACCCAGCTCAGTCTCATCAAAACCCAGGCCAACCTGGCCGAAACCCGCAAGCGTTTGGGACTCAAGACCAACCTGGAAAGCCTGGGCCGCGATTTTGAGGTGAAACTGCAGCGCAACACCGATCTGCTGGCGCTCCAGGCGCGCGACAGTGATCCGAAGCTGGCCGCCGCCAAGGCCAAAACATTGCGCGACGTCTTTTTGGAACAACAAGATACGGCCCGCAAAGCCAAGCTCAAGAACACGCTGGTGGACCAGGAGAAACGACTGCAGAAGGTTCAGAACGACCTCAAACAGTCGGAAATCACCCTGGAGACCTTCACCCTCAAAAATCACATTATCGATCTGGACAAACAGGCTCAGTGGTATCTGGAGCAAGTGACCAACCTCCAGGTTTTGTATGAGCAGGCCAAGGTGGAACGTTCCTCGGTCAGGCTTCAGGCCAGCAATATTGATCGCATTATCAGCGACCTCAAAGCACGCATCGAGAGAGAGAAAAAAGAGAACGCCAACATGGCCAATCTGGGCGACCTGAATATTCAGGCCCAGCGGCTACGCGACGAGCTCCACGACGACAAGCAACAGCGTTCCGGAACGGCCCTGTTAAAGCAGAAAAAATTAGAGTACGAGCGGGCCGTGCGCTTGCGCGAACGCGGCCTGATCTCTCAATCCGAACTGGACAAAGATCTGGCCGCCTACGAGAGCCAGAAAGCTCTCACGGTCGACACGCCTCAAACCAAGGAATGGAAAACCCAGATCGACGCCATCAACGCCATGGCCGTTCCCAAAGGAAACACCGTGACCGCCAGCGGCACGGTACTGCAGCAGGTGACCTTAAAGTCTTTTGATCTGCAGCTGAGCCTGGTCACCCAGGACCAGAAAGTCAGTCGCCTGGAAGGGGCCATTCGAACGGCTCAGGCTCGCCTGGATCAAATTCCCAAGCTGCAGCAGACCTTCCAGGCGCTGACCCGCGAAGTGGCCACTCGGGCGGCCGAAAAATCCAACCTGGAGGGGCTGCTGGGCGAAACCCGGCGTGCCTTTGAGTCCAAGGGCAATGACTTTACGGTTGCCTCTGAAGCCTCGGTGCCGCTGACCCCGACCGAAACTACCCGACGCAAGTTTTTTGTGCTGGGCTTTCTGCTGCTGGGGGGCGCTTCCACCCTGGGAATTCTGGCGCTGTGTTTGCTCGACGACAAATTGCTCACGCCCAAGGAACTGTCGCTGGCTCTCGGGGGAGCTCCTGTCGGTCAGACCTTTGCCTCGCCCCGGCCGCTCGACGGCGCCTTCCTGTCGCGCCAGCTTCGGCGCCATCTGCCCCGCAGTAAGGCTTCCCTGGCCATCGTCTCCGCCACTGCTGGAGAAGGCAAAAGCCAGCTGATGGCTGAGCTGGGCAAGGCCTGGGGTGAACAAGGGGAGCGCCTGGCCACCATCGATTTACAAACCAGCAGCCAAAACGGACAACTTCCCCAACTCCCCCAGGGCTGGAGCGGCACTCACTGGCACCCCTCCGGTCAAAGCGCGGTGTCCCTCTCCCAATTGAGCGCCGAGCAGCTGAAGCCCTGGCTACAGGGCTTGCACGAACACTTCAGCCTGGTGCTGCTGGAAGCGCCGGCGGCCGAAACCGGGGTGGCCGCCGATCTGCTGGCGGCCAGTTGTGATCAGGTGTTGGTGGTGGCGCGGGCCCGACGCACCCAGAAGAAGGCGGTCGCCCTTCTGAAAGAGCGGCTGGGTAAGGAAGGTGAAGCCCCGCTGCAGGGCGTGCTCACCGCCACCCCTGAATGGTTTCGCTTCGGGACCAAAGCATGAGAATTCTGATTGTCTCCAACCTCTATCCCCCCGAAATTCAGGGCGGTTATGAGATCCTGTGTGCCCAGGTGGTAGGCTGGTTGCGCGCGCGAAACCACGAGGTGTTGGTGTTGACCAGCTCGGGGTCCGAAAGCGCCGAGGAGATGCGTAATCTCCGCCTGTCCTCCCCATTCCCCGCTCCGGCCCGGCGCGGTCGAGTCCATCAGCTTCGGCTTCATCGCTTCAACTACAGAGCCACAGCTGAGGCCATCGCTCGGTTCCGTCCCGAACTGATCTTCATGTGGAGCCAGCTGCGCTTAGGAAGTGGACCGGCCCGCGCCGCCGAAGCCTCAGGGATTCCCGTTGTTTACACCTGGAACGACGATCATATTTTAGGCCTTGCCCCGGTGCAATGGGGCCTCACGCCGCGCCGACTCGTGGGCGCTCTCTCAGACCGAAGCTGGGCGCGAGCGGCCACCTGGAGCGGCCTAAAATTTCGCCGGGCCGTCACCATCAGCCACAAGCTGCGCGAAATTCTTCAGCGCGGCGGCTACCCGGGTGAGCTCCAGGTTGTTTATCAGGGCATCCGTCTGGAGGATTTTGGCTGCAAACAAGAGCCCGGTTCCATGGGAGCCCCGGGGCGACTGCTCTACGTGGGCCAACTTCACCACTACAAGGGGGTGCATACGCTGCTGGAAGCGCTCCCTCACTGTCCCGATTGGACCCTGACCATCGTGGGCGCCGGCAACCCGGATTATGTGCAAAAACTCAAGGAAAGCGCCAAACCGCTGGGGGAGCGCGTCTCCTTTTTAGGCCGCCTGCCCCACGCTCAACTGGCGCAAGTCTATCAAGAGCACGATGCCTTTGTTTTTCCTTCCATTTGGGACGAGCCCTACGGCCTGACCCACCTGGAAGCCATGGCCTCGGGACTTCCGTTGCTGGCCACCCTGCACGGCGGACACGGGGAGCACTTGCGCGACGGAGTCAACTGCCTGGGGTTTCTGAAAGGCTCGGCCGAGGAACTGGCGCAAGCACTGCGACGTCTTCAAAGCGACCCCGCTTTGGCCCGTCGCCTGGCCCTGCAGGGCCGAGAACTGGTGGTTCAAGAGTTAAATTTCGAGCGCTATGCGCGCGAGCTAGAAGAGGTGCTCGCATGCGCTTTGACTCCATGAAAATCGTGCATATTCCCCGCCGTTTTGCGCTCGACCACTGGGGCGGGACCGAATCAGTGCTGCTGTCCTATTGCGATCATCTGACCCGGCTGGGTCAGAGTCAGAAGATTTTCACCAGCCGGGCTCTGCAAAGCGATCCGGTGACCCAGCTCAAGGGCGTCGAGATCCGTCGTTTTGATTATTTTTATCCCTACTTTGGACTCAGTCCGACCAAAAAGGACTTGCTTGACCGCAAAGGCGGCAACCTCTTTTCCTGGTCTTTGGCCTGGGCGCTGGCCTGGGAACCCGGCCTGAACTTGATCCATCTGCACACCGGTAAACGTCTGGGAGGTCTGGCTCGCTGGGTAGCCCGGCTGCGTGGCATTCCCTACGTGGTCTCGTTGCACGGCGGTGTGTACGATGTGCCCAGTGCCGAAGCCGACAGCTGGACCGAGCCCACCCAGGGCCATTTTGAGTGGGGTAAAGCGCTGGGCTGGCTGGTAGGTTCGCGACGGGTCTTAGACGATGCCGCCCTGGTTTTGTGCTTAGGCCGCAAAGAGCAGCAGCTCTTGCAGCAGAAGCATCCGCACACCCGGATTGAAGTGTTTCCCAACGGCGTCGACGCCGAAGTCTTCGCCACCGGTCAGCGGGACCACTGGAGGAACCTGTGCCGCTTAGCTCCTCAAGATCGTCTGCTGCTGTGTGTGGGTCGTATCGATCCGCAGAAAAATCAGGAATTTGCGCTGCGCCTGCTGGAGCAGCTGCCGGCCCACTATCACCTGCTGCTGCTGGGCTCGGCCACCAATCAGGAATGCCTGCAGCGCCTGCAACGCCTCAGCCAAGAATTGGGAATCGAGCAGCGGGTTCACGGCTGGCGGGCCTCCAGCGGGCAGGAACTGGTGGACGCTTACCACGGCTGCGACCTTTTTCTTTTGCCTTCGCTGCACGAGCCCTTTGGAATCGTCGTGTTGGAAGCCTGGGCGGCCGGTCGCCCGGTGCTGGCCAGCGCCGTGGGCGGTTTGTGTGACCTGATTTCCGAGGGAGAAACCGGCTGGCTCTATCCTTCCGGGCAACTGGAGGAAGCTCGCCGCAAAGTGCTGGCCCTGGAAGATCAGCCCGAACTGGTGGCCGCCGTGGAGGCTCGTTGCCGGCAGCTTTGCCAGCAAAAATACGCCTGGTCGGCGCTGGCCCAAAAACTGATCGAGCTCTATCGGGAGGTTTTGCATGCGCATTCTGGTCGTTAACGAATACGCCGGAAAGCTGGGCGGAGTGGAGCAATACCTGGCCAACATCGTGCCCGCCTTGCGCCAGCGGGGACATCAAGTGGCGCTGCTTTACGAGCGACTGGCCCCCCGCGAGGGCCCGGAGTTTCTGGGCCTGTTTGACCACCATTATCAGGACCTGGATGCAGCCCTGGCCGACTTTGAGGCCGAGGTGCTTTTTTTGCACCGGGTCTCTACCATCCGCCCCTATTTGGAGCTCGCCCAACGGCGCGTGCGCTACGTGCACGACCACGATTTGTGCTGTCCGCGCCGGCACAAATATTATGTCTGGAATGGCCAGGCCTGCCAACACAAAGCCGACTGGCGCTGCTGGCTGGATCTGGCCTTTGTGCGCCGAGACCGAGCCAGGCCGCTGGGCCTGGCCTGGGTTTCGCTGGCCGACCACCAGCAGGAACTGAAGGCTCACCAAAAGCTGGATGCCCTGCTGGTGGGCTCGCGCGCCATGCAAAACGAGCTGGCCATGAATGGCCTGACTCGAGCTCAAGTGGTGCCTCCCTTGATTCCCCTGGAGGAGCACGCCCCCGCCCCGGCCAGCCAGCCCCGCATTCTTTATGTCGGGCAGCTCATTCGCGGTAAGGGCGTCGATCTTTTGCTGTCCGCGCTGGAAGGTTTGCCCGGCGAGTGGAGCGCCTGCCTGGTGGGTGATGGCAACGCCCGGCCGGCTCTCGAGAAGCAAATCCTGCGCAAGGGCCTGACGGAACGGGTGCAGCTGGCGGGCTGGGTCTCGGCCGAGGAGCTTCATCAACATTACCAAGAAGCGCAACTGGTGGTGGTTCCGTCGAGATGGCCAGAACCTTTTGGAATGGTGGGACTGGAGGCCATGAACTGGAGCAAACCGGTAGTCGGCTTTGACATCGGCGGCATTCCCGACTGGCTGGAACACGGCAAAACCGGCTGGCTGGTGCCGGCCGGCGACTGTCGCGCCCTGGGGGCGGCCATCCAGCATCTTTTGGAACGCCCGGAACTTTGCCAGCAACTGGGCCAACAGGCTCAGATCCGGCTGCGCGAGTCGTTCGGATTTGACCCCATGATCACTCGCCTGGAAGGGGTGTTGCGTGGTTGAGTTTGGCGTCAGCACCTATGGCGCGGACGGAGGCCGTTCCGGCATCGGCTCCTACTTGAGCGAAATTTTACGCGTATGGGAGCGACAGGGCAAAACCCGCCGGTTGGAGTTGCTGCTCGACCCCGAAGAGGTCGATTATTGGAGAGGAGTGGCTCCTTCGGCTCGGCAGCGCGTGCAGCCGCGCGGTTTGCGACGCAACGTGCCGGGAGTTCTCTGGCACCTGCTGATGTTGCCCTGGATCGCCTGGAGACAGGGTTATCGTCGCTTGTTTTTGTGCGCCTCCAATCGACGCTCCCCCTGGTGGTGTCCCTGTCCGATGGTGGGCACAGTTCACGATCTGGCCGGTCTGCGCATGCCCGGTAAATACAGCCGCTGGCATCATCTTTACCTGAGCAAACTGCTTCCTCGCTTGATTCGGCGCCTGCGCGTGGTGCTCACGGTCAGTCAGGCCAGTGCGCGCGACATTGAGGAACTGGTCGGCATTCCGGCCGAGCGGGTGGTGGTCACCCCGTTGGCGGCCGATCTACAGCGCTTTTCCCCCGGGCCTCCCGCAGAAGCGCGCCAAAGACTGCAGGCAGATTACTCTTTGCCCGAACACTACGTGCTTTACCTGGCCCGCCTGGAGCATCCCGGCAAAGGTCATGTGCCTTTAATTGAAGCCTGGGACCGTCTGCTGGACGAGGTCGAAGTGAAAGCAGATCTGGTGTTGGCCGGCAGTCCCTGGGACGGCTATGCCGAGATCGAGGCCGCCCTGGCCAAAGCCCGTCATCGCGAACGAATTCGTCTGCTGGGATTTGTCCAGCATGCCCACATTCCCGATCTCTACCGGGCCGCCGACGCGGTGGTCTTCCCCAGTTTTTACGAGGGTTTTGGCCTGCCCGTGCTGGAGGCCATGGGCTGCGGGCGCGCGCTGGCGTGTTCCAATCGCGCCTCCTTGCCGGAAGTGGCTGGCTCGGCCGCCCTGCTCTTTGACCCGGCCCAACCGACCGAGATCCGGGAGGCTCTGCAGCAACTTCTGCAAAACCCCGACCTGAAAGCACGGTTGGAAGTGGCCGGGCTGCAACGCGCCCAATGTTTCTCCTGGGAAAAAACCGCCGATCAAACATGGACTGCTCTCACGAGCGAAAGGGAGTAACCAATGTCACGCTTAGAAATGGTCGAAGAACTCTATCGGCGCTATGGCGATCCCCAAATGGATCGGCAGCGACGAGTACGCTTTTTGTGGAAACGCTACGCCTGGGTGACCGTCATCGGCGGCGCTCGCCTGCTCAAACGGGCCGTTGATGTGAGCGCCTCAGGGTTGGGCATTCTGGTATTGAGTCCACTCTTTCTGCTGGTAGCCCTGGCCATCAAAGCCACCGATCGGGGCCCGGTGCTCTTCTGGCAAAGTCGGGTCGGACAATGGGGGCGTGAATTTCCCTTCCCCAAATTTCGCTCCATGGTGGTCAACGCCGAAGCGCTCAAAGACCAACTGCTGCAACAGAACCAGCACGGGGAGAGCGTCACTTTTAAGATGAAAAAGGACCCCCGCATCACCTGGATCGGTCGTTTGATTCGACGCACCAGCATTGATGAGTTGCCACAACTCTGGTGCATCTTGCGCGGGGATATGTCGCTGGTGGGCCCCCGTCCCCCGGTCCCGCGCGAAGTCGCCGTCTACACTTTAAAGGACCGCCGACGCCTTGACGTCATTCCCGGGCTCACCTGCATCTGGCAGGTGGAGGGCCGTGGTGACGTTCCCTTTGACCAACAGGTGGAGATGGACCTGGCCTATATCGAAAGCCAATCGCTCTGGTTTGACATCAAACTGCTCTTGAAGACGGTTCCGGCCGTGCTCACCGGTAAGGGAGCTTACTAACTTGGGCCTGCTGGGGACTTCCTGGTGGCAGCGGTTGGGAGCCATTCCCTGCCTGCCCTTGCTGGCCTGGGAAGTGCTGCGCGGCCGCACCGCCCGCCGCCAACTGGTTTGCTGGGGTCCGTCGCAGTTGCTGCTGTGGATGCCGGACGATCAGGGGCCTTTGGGATTTTTCGCCCTTCTCAACCTGCTGGCGGGCACCATGGCCTGGGTGGGGCCCTCGCTGAGCTTGCGCGAACAAGCAGCCCAAGCCGATTCTCGCTGGTGCGATTTTTTGCCGGGGGTCTTCTCCTTGAGCGATCTGCGCCAGCGCACCGGCATCGCCTTTTCCGACCGAGCCGAAATCGAGGATCAATACGCCGCCACCCGGGGCCTCAAAAAAGACCTGGCGCTGGTCGTGCGCTCCCTGCTGGTGAGCTGGCTGCCCCCGGCACCTCCGGTTTGTCCTGAGCGTTTGTCTCTCTTTGGCTTCAATCTGGCCAATCCCACCATGGCGGAAGCCCTGGATCAGCTGGTGCAGTGGACGCAGGCTCCCCAGCCACGACTGGTGGGTTTCTTAAACGCTCACTGCATCAACGTCTCCTATCGCAACTGCGAATACCGGGAGACCTTGCGCAACTGTGATTGGTTGCTGTCCGACGGCTTCGGCCTGCGCCTGGCCGGCTTGCTGCTGCAGCAACCCATTCGTGACAACGTCAACGGTACCGATCTGTTTCCCCCTTTGTGCGACCGCCTTCAGGCCAACGCCACTCGGGTCTTTCTTTTTGGGGCCAAACCCGGAGTGGCCGAGGCGGTGGCCCAATGGATGGCCGTCCACGCACCCGGCCTGGAAGTAGTGGGTGTCCAACACGGCTTCCTGGCGGCCGACCAGCAGGAGCCATTCCTGCAGCGACTACAGCAGTGCCGACCCCAACTCACCCTGGTGGCGCTGGGGGTTCCTGCCCAGGAGCTGTGGCTGCAACGCAATCGAGAGAAACTTCCGCCCGGACTGTATCTGGCCGTGGGCGGGTTGTTCGATTTTTACAGCGGCCAGACCCCGCGAGCCCCCCAGTGGCTTCGGGAGATTGGCCTGGAGTGGGCCTATCGTCTCTGGCAAGAACCTGGTCGCATGTGGAAGCGCTACCTGGTGGGAAATTTCGTGTTCGCCTTCCACGCCTGGAAAGAGTATAGAAAGCAGGGGATCCATCGATGAATTTCGAGTCCTATCCAGTCATCATCACGGCCTTGGGTCTGCGCGGCAATGGTCAGGAAGAAGAGCGGGCCTGGGACCTGATGCCGGTGGGCGATCGGCCCTGGATTCAACATCAGTTGGAGCACCTGATCCGCTGTGGTCAGAAGGATCTCACCTTTATTCTTTACCATGAGCCGGCCGCCATCCAGAAGCTGCTGGGCGACGGCGAACGTTGGGGAGCGACCATCCGCTACCGCCTGGCTACCGACCCGAAACAACCCCTGGCCTGCCTGCGCGCGGTCGATCTGGAAGGGCCGGTGGTGGTCGGCTCAAGCCTGGTGCTGGCCCCGCCCGAGCTTTTTCAGGCGGACTCAGCGCCCGCCTTGCTGAGCCTGCAGCAGCGGCCCCTACCCTGGCTGCGGCTGACTCCGGAACAATTTCGCGAGTCCGTTCGCGAGGACTGGCCTGCTCTTTTGGAGCGCCATCAGCCCGCTCAGTCCAGTTCCTGGGAGGAATACCAACTTCTCGACGGTCAAGACCTGCTGGCCCGCAATCAGGACTTCCTGACCAAGCACTGGCCGGTGCCACCGTTGGCCCGCGAAATCGAACCGGGTTGCTGGGTTGGCCGCGACGTGGTGCTGCATCCCAGCGTTCAAGTTACCCCTCCCTGTTACATCGGGTCCCACTGCCGGGTGGGCCGCTTAAGCCAGGTCGGTCCAGGAGCGGTGATTGGTGCCGGCTCGATTTTGGACGACAAGTGCGTGGTGGTCCATTCGGTGGTCACCCCCGGAACCTATCTGGGAGCCGGTCTAGAATTGCAGGAAATGACCGCCGGGCCCGGCTTTTTGCGGATGGCCGATGGCGACCCCATCCCCGTCCCTGACCCCAGTCTGCTGGGCTACAGTCGTCCCGCTTTCCGCTGGCGCCAACGAATCTGGCAGCGCACCCTGGCCTGGTGCTGCCTGCTGCTCTTTGCTCCCCTGCGCTGGCTCCGTTCGAAACCCGTGCAAACCGAGGCCATGAGTTTCGTGAGCGCCGGCCTGGCCGAGGACCCGGGCAGCTGGAAAGAGCAACACCTGGTCGGAAGCTTAACCCAGGTGACCAGCCTGCGCCAGCACTTTTGGCAGGTCTTTTTACCGGCGCTGCCCGCTTGCGCTCAGGGAAAGTTGGCGCTGGTGGGCTGCACGCCCCTGAATTCAGATAGCCTCAACTCCTGTCCAGCCTACCGTCGTCGTCGCTACCTTCGTCGCGGCCCCGGCCTGGTCAGCGAGGCGCTGGTGCAGTTTGGGCCCAGAGCGGACGAAGAAGAACGGGAACTGGCCGAAGCTCTCCAGGCTGCCCAGGGCGGAGGAGTCTACCCGCTGGCTCTGCTGGGCAAGTATCTGCTGGGGGTTCTAGCGGATGCGCCTCATCCTTAGCCTGGCCCTGGTATTTTGCCTGGGCCAACCGTGCTTCCCCCAACCCGTTCCCCATGAACCGAGGCCGGCCGCATCCGCCGGCTCTCGCTGGGAGGCGGATGAGCACGATAGCTACCTGACCTGGAACAAAGATCTGGAACCGAGCAACGCCTTGCGCCTGCATCTGGACGAATCCCTCGCTTTTGGTCTGCAGCACAACCTGACGCTTTGGGTGGCCGAAGTGGAGCCGTCCCTGGCCAAAACCGAAGAGACGCTGGCGGCCGGGCTCTTTGACCCGCTCTTTCGCTCTCTGGTCTCGCGCGGAGGACTGTCCCAGCTCTTTGCTACCGATATTAACCAAATCCTCGGCTACAACCAGCAACTTTTGACGCGTGCCGGACTGGAACAAACCACCTCGATGGGCGTTCGCTACAGCGTCGAGTACCGCACCGGCACGGACAGTTTTCTGCAGAGCGCGTTGGGGCTGGGTGGCATCAGCAGACGAACTACCAGCACCTTTTTTAATCTGGTGGTGCCGCTTTTGCGTGGCGCCGGTCGGGATGCCAACGAGGGGCCTTTGCGCGCCGCCGAGTTTCGCACCCGCAGAGCCACCTCTTTGCTTTCGGAGCGAACCCTGGAAACGGCCGCCCTGATCCAGAAGACCTATTGGGAGCTGGTGGCCAAGCGCAAGCAAATGGGCATACAGCTGCGAGCCCAATCCCACGCGCGGCGCTTGCGGACTTACCTGGAAATTGAGATTGCCGAAGGACGAGCAGCCCCGTATGAAGCCTTCGAAGCCGAACAGAATCTAGGTCTGATCGAAATCGAACTGGAGGATCGCCGGCGCGGTCTGATTTTGCAGGAGCAATATCTGCTGCGCGTCATGGGCCTGGACCCCAACCTGGGCAGGGTAGTGCCCCTGGACGACTTGAGCGCCCCCGACGAGCAAAGTTCGGATCTGCAGGCCTGGGTGGAAAAGGCTCTGGCCGGTCGTCCGGAAATCCGAGCGGCCCGCCTGGAAATCGAGGCCCTGCAAGCGGAAAGTGTCACCTTGACCAATCGCTTGCTGCCTCAGTTAGATCTGATCGGCGATTACCGCACCAGCACCGGCAGCAACTTGTTGGGCACCGATGCCTGGCAGGTTTCGCTGCAATTGAGCCTGCCGATTGGCAATCACCAGGCACTGGCCCGGGCTGAGCGCAAGAACCTGGAACTGAAACAGGCGCAGCGGATCGTCGAGCGCTCCCTGCAAGACATCGTCAACGACACCAGCCTGGCCTACAAATCCCTCGGATTCCACCAAGAGAGATGGCGAAGAGCGCAAATGACTCGCAGTTACGCGCTGTTGCGCAGTCAGGCCGAAGGGGAACGCTTTTTGGCCGGTTTTACCCCCGCCCACCGGGTGGTCTTTGCTCAACAATATGAAGTCCTGTCCCTTCAGAAGGAAGCCGAGGCCAAGCTCGACTACACGCTCTCCCGAGTCGACCTGGAGAGAGCGGTGGGGGCTGCCCTTCCCGAACTGCTGGAGAAAGCTCGCCGAACGGGAGAAGGCCCTTGAGCAATAACCTCCGGGTGATGGTGGTCGACGATGATTTGCTGTTACTCAAGATGTTGCGACGCCAGGTGGAAAGACTGGGCTTTGTCTGTGAAACCTGCTCCAGCTCGGAAGAGGCGCTGGAAAAACGCCAGGAACGGCCCTATCGCATCTTGCTTTCCGATTGGGAACTACCGGGCTTGTCCGGTCTGGAACTGTGTCAACGGGTGCGCGCCGAAGAACAATATACCTATGTGCTGCTGCTGACCGGCACGGAAGGACCCGAGGCCAAAATCCAGGCCCTGGACGCAGGGGCCGACGCCTTCCTGGCCAAGCCCGCCAGCAGTGCCGATCTGCGCGCTCACCTGCAAATCGCCCAGCGCATCCTGGATCTGCAGTTTTCGCTCGAGCGCCGCCTGCAGGAGCTGGAGGGAGCCAACCGCTACCTGGTTGAGCAGGTCGAGTTGCGCCAGCAGGCTGAGGCGAGTCGAGACCAGATTACCCGTTCGGCACGGGAGTTCGAGCTGCGCGTGGCCGCCCACGTGCAACAACGGTTGCTGGTCTCGTCCGCTCCCGCCGATCCCTTCCTGGACATCGCCACCTACAATCGACCCTCGCGAGACGTGGACGGAGACTTCTTGGATTTCTTTCGCCAACGGAGCGGTCTGGACTGGGTGGTGGGCGACGTTATGGGCAAAGGCGTGCCGGCGGCTCTGCTGGGCGCCGGACTCAAAACGCAGCTCTTACGATTGCTGGCCGAGCATCGAGCTGGCAGTCTCGACTCCGTCATCACCCAGCTCAATCGAAGGACCTGTGAGGACCTGGTCAGCCTGGACAGTTTTGTCACACTTTTTTATGCCCGCTTTGACCTGACCACCAATTCGCTGGAGTTTGTTGACGCCGGGCACACCAAACCGCTGGTCTATTCGTCGCGGCTGGGCGCCACCTCGGAGCTGGAGGGTCCGAACTGCCCGCTCGGCTTCACCCCCTTCGAAGTCTATCAGGGAGGCCAGTTGGTGCTGAGCCGAGGCGACCGAATCGTTTTTTATTCCGACGGCCTGACCGAGGCCACCAATGCTTCGGGAGACCAGTGGGGCCTGGAAGCCTTCAAAGCGTCCTTCGAACGCTCTCCCCACGGCAGCGCCAAGGATTGCCTGGAATACATTCTGGCGGAACATCAAGCTTTTGTGCACGATCCCAAAGAAAGCGACGACCTGAGCTTAATCGTCGTGCAGGTCTCGGATTTGCCCGAACCAGGGGCGCTCAGGGTGTCCGTTTTACCGTTTGCCAGCGACCTGGCTCGTCTGGAAGAGATTCGGGCGTTTGTCTCGGAGGAAGTCTCCCAGGGTTCTTCTCGAGAAGCCGAGGAGATGTGGTTGTCTCAATTGCAGCTGGCGGTCAGTGAGCTGGCCTCGAATATCATTCGCCATGCTTACGCCGGCAAACCAGGTCAATGCCTGTTCTTAATGGTTTCGCTCTTCGCAGAGGAGGTGGTGATTCGGCTCTACCATTCCGGCCAACCACTTCCTTTGGAAAAGCTGCAGCCGCTCGAACTGAAATCACCGCAGGAAAGTGGAATGGGGATGTATATCACCCAGCAGGTCACCGACCGTCTGGCGGTGGGCCAGGAACGCTCTTTCCATTGGATTGAATTTGCCAAGAAAATTCCTTAAGCGGGAACGACGATGGCCGACCATATTCGGGTGAACTATTTTTTCCTCTGGTTGGGTCAATGCATCCTGCTCGCGCTGGCCGTGCTTCGGGAATCTCAGGCCTTCTGGCTCAACAGCGGAGGTTATCCCGTCTGGCTGCGCGAGCTGGTCGAGTCCGGTTTTTACCCCTACCTGCTCTGTCTCTCGGTCCTGCACTGGAGCTGCTGGCCGGGCCGCTCAAAAAGTCTCTGGAACTGGACCCTGTGGGGGTTCTGCACCTTCCTTTGGGGGGTCAGCATCCTCTGGTTCAGCTGGAACAACCTCGAGAACCTATTTTCCGGGCGCGGCCTGCACGAGCATCCGTTCTAAGGAGGCTTGCTCTGATTTAATTCGGTTTGCAGTTGTCGCGACAATTCCGGATCCAAATTGCGCAGGAGATTCACTTCCTTTTCCGCGCCGATCAGGTCTTTTTGCAAAAGGTTGGCCCGGCCCAAATAGAGATGAGCAAGCCTCAGACCCGGTTCCAAGGACACTGCTTTGCGCAGAGCCAAAACGGCCTCTTCGATTTGGCCTGAGCGCAACAGGGCATAACCCAGCTCCAACCAGCTGGCAGCCATCATGGGCGCTCCCTGCAACGACAATCGTAGCTGCACCGCCGCCTGGGGGAACTCACCCCGCTCGTTCAGACACCAACCCATTCGGTAATAAACCAGGGGGTCTCGACAGCCACGGTCCAGTGCCTTCTGATAAGCCGCCAGGATGAGCGGGGTCTCGCGCTTAAAATCGTAAAGCACGTCCCCCAAAAATCGATAAGACTGGAAAGACGGATCCAGCTCAGCCGCCCGCGTATAGGCCTCGCAAGCCTTTTCGACGTTGCCCAGGCGATACAACGCATATCCGAGCTCATTCCAAATGCGAAAGTCTTTGGGCCAACTCAGCGAGGCCCGGGTCAGAAGCGGCACCGACAGGTCAAACTTCCCCTGCTGGTTATACACCCAGCCACTCCCGTAGAGCGCTTCTTTGCAGGCGGGCTGCTCGGCAAGTATGCCCTTGTAAACCCCCAGAGCCTCAACCCACTTGTGCCCGACCAAAAACCGATCGGCCACCTCCAAACGGGTGGACAGGGGACTCGGTTCACACAGCCCGGGCTGCGTCAAAACCAGAAGCAACCAGAGTCGGCCAAACATGCAGGCGATTTCGGATTGCCGACCCCCAGTCCCTGTGCCAACGCGCAGCCCCCCTTGAAAAATACCAATGGACTCCGGGACAAATCTCACGAAAACCTCAGTATTGGTACTCTATTCGCAGAAGATCAGCCCGGTTACTATGATTATAGAGAACCTGAGGTATTGATATGAAGAAGTTTCTAATTTTAACCGGCCTGGTAGGCGCACTCGCCCTGCCGGCTATCGCCCAGCAGAATTGGCGCCAGTATGACCGCAACAATGACGGTCGGATCACGTTTGCAGAGCTGCGCGACAGCGGCATCAAGGTGAATCAGCAGATCCGCGCCCTGGACCGCAACAACGACCGGGTGCTTTCCGGCCGCGAGTTGCGCAACGTGCAGTTCAGTCAGGTCAACAATAACCAGAATTATTACAATCAGAACCCTTACAGCACTTACCAGCAGCCCTACAACGCCAATGTTCCGGTCAACGGATACCACTGGTCGGTGCTGGACACCAACCGCAACGGGACGCTGGAACGGCACGAACTGCAGGCGGCCGGCTACCAGGGCGCAAACACGAACTACAACATGTATACGGTGGACCTGAATCGTGACGGTTACATTGACCAGCGTGAGGCCCAGCGCGCCGGCTACAACGGTAACAACGGCTACAACGGCTACAACAACAACAATGGCTCGACCATTTTGAACCTGTTACAGGTATTGCCAAGTCTGTTGAACCGCTAGACACCGACAGTTTTTCGAAAGCCACCTGAGAAGTCAGGTGGCTTTCGCGAGTTAAGGCCGCGCCGCGGTCCTGGCCGGGCCGTAGGTCAATCTCATGCCAGCTGCCCGCGCGATTCCTTTGAGCATTCCCGAGAACACAAAGTTGTGCAATGGGGAGACAGACCACCAGTAGAGGATGCCCAGCAGTCCGCGCGGGACAAACCAGGCGGTTTGCACTAACCGGGTCGAACCGTCGGCTTCGGGGAACAGCTGGAAGTCCAGGATGGCCTGACCCGGCACCTTCATCTCGGCCAACAAGCGCAGTCGTTGGTTGGGTCGGACTGCCAGGACTCGCCATAAATCGAGAGCGTCTCCCGCCAACACCGTGTCCGGGTCGCGCCGACCTCTGCGGTCACCAGGTCCACCTACCAGCGTGTCCATAAGGCCACGCAGTCGCCACAGAACCGCCCCGTAATACCAACCTGTCTTACCGCCAATGCGGATTACATGGCGCCACAATTCCTCGGCACCGCCTTGGACGACGATTTCGCGTCGGTCTGAATAAACCGTTCCACCGGCCCAATTGGCGTCGCCCGGGAACGTGGTCTCCTCGGGTGGGAGAAATCCAGCGTCGCTCCAATGGGTTTCGAGATCGTGGGCCAAGGAGAGCCGCAGAGCCCGCCGGATGGCTTCCTGGCAAGTCAAAAGCTCCTGAGGGATGAGCTGCTGGATGTCATTTTCCGAGCAAAC
>JALHOV010000007.1:0-33537 GCA_022842865.1 Vulcanimicrobiota bacterium
CTGGACTTTCAGAACAATCTGGGCGCTAACCTTCCCGAGAATCGGCTGGTGATTCTCCACCACAGTGTGGTGCCCAATCCCAGTCCCCGAGCCGGCAAGCACCGCGTAGCCCTGCACGAACTCGGCCACATGATGGACTGGATCTGCAAAGAACTACCCGAAACCAAAGATACACACGAACAGAAGGTCAACGAACTTTATCAGATCGGGATGGAGCGCAAATCGCTGATCACCGACCGGGCCCGTGACAGCGCTGGCGAGATGATGGCCGAAGCCGTGGAGGCCTACCTGACCACCGAGGAACCCGGCAACTTCTATAAACCCGAGAACCATCGCGAGAATCTTCAGAAGAGTTACCCCGAGCTTTACAACTACGTGGACTACCTGATCAACCTCGCCTGAAGGAATGGGCTTTGGCGGCAAGAACCCGGGCACCACTTCATACCCGACGGAGAAACTCGTGAGCCAAGCCGTGTCCGATAAAAGCGCGCCCCAAGACCCCAGCGCTCCCCATCTACCCTACCGAAGAGTGCTGCTGAAGCTTTCCGGTGAAGTCTTCGCCGGCACTGCCGGCTTCGGCATCGACCCTGCCATCGTGGTCAAGTTCGCTGAAGAACTGAAAGAAATCCGAGCCCTGGGCGTTCAGGTTGCGGTGGTCGTGGGCGGCGGCAACATCTGGCGCGGCCGCATGGCCCCCAAGATGGAGCGCGCCAACGCGGACTACATGGGCATGATCGCCACCGTCATCAACGGGCTGGCGTTGCAGGACGCCCTGGAGAAGCTGGGCGCCACCACCCGCGTGCTGACGGCCATCGAAATGAAAGAAGTGGCCGAGCCCTTCATTCGCCGCCGCGCCCAGCGCCATTTGGAGAAAGGCCGCATCGTCATCTTTGCGGGAGGCACCGGCAGCCCTTATTTCACCACCGATACCTGCGCCGCTCTGCGCGGCCTGGAGATTGGGGCTGAGGTCATCCTCAAGGGCACCAAGGTCGATGGCGTCTACGACAAAGACCCCATCAAGTTCCGCGACGCCAAGAAATTCACCAGGCTGCCCTACATCGACGTGCTGCAGCAAGGTTTGCAGGTCATGGACGCCACCGCTATCTCGTTGTGCATGGACAACCGGCTGCCCATCGCGGTCTTTGACATCACCCAGCACGGCAACATCAAACGCATGATTTTAGGCGAAGAAATAGGAACGATCGTCAAGGAGGAGGCTTAAACCGATGCTCGAGGAGAGTTTTTTTAAAGAGACCGAAGAGAAGATGAAGAAAGGCGTGGAGTCGATGCTGCGAGACTTCACCAACGTCCGCACCGGCCGCGCCACCCCCGGAATGATCGAGAAAATTCCGGTCGAGGCCTATGGATCGGAAATGCCTCTCAACGGGATGGCCAACATTTCCGTTCCCGAAGCCCGCACACTGGTGGTGCAGCCCTTCGATCGCACTCAGATTGGCGCCATTGAGCGCGCCATCCACAAGTCCGATCTGGGCGTCACCCCGCAGAACGACGGACAGGTGATCCGCCTGATCTTTCCCCCACTGACTAAGGATCGCCGCAAAGATCTGGCCAAGGGCGTGCACAAACGCTCCGAAGAAGCCAAGGTCACCCTGCGCACCGTGCGCCGCGACGCGCTGGAAAAGCTGAAAACCTTCAAGGACGTGCGCGAGGACGATATGAAAAAAGCGCAGGACCGGCTCCAGAAAATGACCGACAAGGTGGCCGCCGAAATCGCCTCCCACACCGACTCCAAAGAAAAGGAAATCATGGAGATATAGGCCCCTGGATTTCATGAAGACGGACGAGGAATGGCTCGGTTTAGAATTTGGGGAGGCCCTGGCGAAAGCCAGGCCTTTTCGCGTTTTGCTGACCCGACCGGGCTATCGCTGCCTGGGCAAAGGTCGTCTGTTGGTGGTTGGCCAACGCCAGGAAAGCCAGGGTCTGACCCTCCTGGTCAGTTACACGGAGTTCGAACGCCTGCCTAAGGAGACCCCAGCCTCTTGACCGAGAGGGAACTGCTCAGCCAACTGGATCTGACCCGCCTGCCCCAGCACGTGGCCGTCATTATGGATGGCAACCGCCGCTGGGCCCAAGAACGCCATTTGCCGGCCGTCTTCGGCCACCGGGCCGGCGTCAAAGCCTTTCGTCTTGTGATGGAAACCTGTCGCGAATTTGGGATTCCTTGCCTGACCGCTTACGCGTTCTCGGTCGAGAACTGGCGTCGCTCAGAAACGGAAGTGCGCGTGTTGATGCAACTGTTTGAACAATACACGCGAGCCGAGCGGGATAAGATGGTGCGCACCGGCATCTGTTTCCGCACGGTGGGACGTTTTGAAGAGTTGCCCGAGTCGGTGCGCACGGAATTCAGCAAAACGATCGAAGCCACCGCGCACAATCGCGCCATGACCTTGAACCTGGCCGTGAATTACGGGGGTCGGGACGAAATCGTGCGCGCAGCCCAGAAATTAATGCGCCAGGGCTATGACCCCGACCAGTTGAACGAAGCTGCCTTCGGGGAAGCCCTCGATACCGGGGGCCAGCCAGACCCCGATCTGATGATCCGCACCAGCGGGGAAGTGCGCATCAGCAATTTTCTGCTCTGGCAGACGGCCTACAGCGAACTGGTTTTCACGCCGCTGCTGTGGCCGCAGATTTCGCGGCAAGTGTTGCTGGAATCGTTCCTCGAATTCCAGAAGCGCAATCGTAGATATGGAGGTGGCTGATATGGCCGCATCAGGACGCTGGACCAATCTGGGTCAGCGCATCAATACAGCGGTCATCCTGGCGGTGGTTTCGCTTTTCTTGATCTGGTGGGGCAACACGCCCTTCCTGCTGGAAATCGCCGTCTTCGCGCTGGCCGGAAGCTGTGAAGCCTTCGACATGATCGAGCGTAAGAAGTTACGCCCGATGCGCCGCACCGGAACAGCCTGCACTCTGCTGATGCTGCTCGGCGCCTGGCTGGGTGGATTGGGCGGACTGGCTCACGCCACCCTCATCTCGGTGCTGATGTTGCTGGTGGTAGCGACCCTGCGCAGCACCCGCCGCGTGTCGATGATCCTGGACGCAGCCTGCACGATTTTGTGCGTAATGTATGTGGGTTGGCTGTTCTCCTTTATGATTTTGCTGCGCGCCCTGCCCTCGGGGGCCGCTCTGGTCACCTTGTTGATCGGATTGATCACCACCACCGATACGGGCGCTTACTTCATCGGGCGCGCCTTTGGTCGCCACAAGTTGTGTCCAGCCCTCAGCCCCAAAAAGACCATCGAGGGGAGTGTGGGCGGCCTGATGCTCTCGGCCTGGCTGGGCTACAAGCTGTGCCCGATGTTCGGCCTGCCGCCCCTGCACGGGCTGGCACTGGCTGCGGGCGTTTCCTTGTTCGGCCAGTTGGGTGATATCTGGGAATCGGCTCTGAAGCGCGAAGTCAATCTCAAGGACGCCGGCGAACTGCTGGGGGGCCACGGCGGAGTGCTCGACCGCTTTGATTCCATGGCCTTTGCCGGCCCATTTTTCTATCTCTATTGGACGTATTTCGTATGAAAAAGATCTCTCTTATCGGATCGACTGGCTCGATCGGAACCCAGACCCTGGAAGTGGTGGCTGCTCACCCCGACAAGTTCGAAGTGAAAGCTCTGGCCGCGCGCCAGTCGCTCGACCTGCTGGTCGAGCAGGCGCAGAAGTTCCGCCCCGAGATGGTAGCCATTCTGGATGAGTCGCTGCTGCCTCAGCTGGAGCAACGACTGGCCGGCACCGGCATCGAGACCCTCGGCGGCATGGCCGGCGTCATTGAAGCCGCCCGCATCTCCAGCGCCAACTGGCTGGTCTCCTCGCTGGTGGGCATGGCCGGTTTACAGCCGAGCATGGCCGCCCTGCAGTCCGGCAAGCATATCGCCCTGGCCAACAAAGAGACGTTGGTGGTGGCCGGCCAACTCATGATGGAGGAGGCGCGCCAGCGAAATCTCCAGGTCCTACCGATCGACTCGGAGCATTCGGCGCTCTTTCAGTGCTTCCAAGGCCAGCCGATGGACCGAGTGGAGCGCATCATCATCACGGCTTCGGGCGGACCCTTCCGCAAGTTGCCCAAGGAAGAGTTGCCCAAGCTGACCTCCGCACAAGCCCTCAAGCATCCCACCTGGAACATGGGTGCCAAGATTACCATCGACTCGGCCAGTCTGATGAACAAGGGCTTTGAAGTTTTGGAGGCCCATCATCTCTTCGGTCTGTCCTTGGAACAGGTGGACGTCTGGGTTCATCCTCAGAGCATCGTGCACAGTTTGGTGGAGTTTGTGGACGGCTCGGTGCTGGCTCAGTTGGGGCCGCCCGACATGCGCACGCCCATCAGCTACGCGCTCAGCTATCCCGACCGTTGGCCGCCCATCTGGTCACGCCTGGAACTCAAGCACATGAAGGAGCTCACCTTCGAAGAACCTCGCTGGGACGACTTCCCTTGTTTGAAGCTGGCTTTCGAGTGCGGCAAAAAAGGCGGAAGCTGGTGCGCCGTACTCAATGCCGCCAACGAAGTGGCCGTCGAGCAGTTCCTGCAAAATCGCATTCTCTTCGGGGATCTGGCCCGCATCATCGAGGCCACCCTGGAGGCTCATCAGCCGTTGGCCAAACCGACTCTGGATCAGCTCATCGAAGTGGATGGCTGGGCTCGAGAGTTCGCAGCCTCTCAAATCGTTGCAACCAGGTAATCGGCAGGGACTTTACGGTTAGCAGGCAACCCTAAGAGAATGTCCATCGTAGTCGGCTTGATTGCAGCCATTCTCGCCTTTGGGTTCATCATCTTTGTGCACGAACTGGGGCATTTTGTGGCCGCCCGCTGGGCCGGCATCCGCTGCCCCCAATTCGCCATCGGATTTGGCCCGAAGTTGTTCGCCTTCGACTGGCGGGCCACCGAATTTAGCCTGAGAGCCTTCCCGGTGGGCGGTTACGTGCTGATGATCGGCGAGGAGCCGCAGGTGGAGGGGGTGGAAGGGTGGCACGATCAGTTTCTGGCCGCAACCGGACCGCTCAGCATGCCGACCACACCGGCCGCGGCGCTGACCACTCTGGCCCATCCCGATCCCCAGGTCGTCGCCTTCCTACGTTCCCTACCGCAGGAGCGGGTCTATCATCGAGTTGAGGACCTGGAGGGTAACTTCCACGCCAAAAGCACCTGGCAAAAGACGGTGGTGCTGCTGGGCGGGGTCTTCATGAACTTTTTAACGGCGATTGTGCTGCTTTTGGGTCTGGGCCTGAGCGTTGGCCTGTGCAGTGGCCAGCAAGAGAATCTGGCCCGCGCCAAGGTGGTGATGCCCGGATCGCCGGCCGAACGAGCGGGCCTGAAAGCCAACGAGAACATGGTAGCGGTCGACGGCGTCAGCGTCGTCAGTGGAACCGACTTTATCCAACAGGTGTCCGGCAAGGTCGGACAATTGGTGAGGGTGACCGTGGAAGAACGGTCCGGCCAGCGGCGCGAGCTCCAGATGGCGCCAGACCTGATGCTGGCCAACCGCTATGTCTTCAGCCAGGGCAAGGGCATTGAACTGACCAAACTCCGAGATAGCTCCAACCCGCCAGGCAAGATCAAATTGCCTTACCAGGTCGATACCATCAACGGAAAAAACGTCTCGGAACTGGTCGAGTTGCGGGCCTGGGCTCTCAACTCCAAGGAACTTGTGCTCGGCGGTCCCCAAGGCTCCTGGAAGATTGAAGCTAAGAAGTCCAATACGTTTGGCCCGCGCGCGATCGTAGGAATTGAACTGGCCAACATCATTTCTTTCCAGTTCGAAACCAAAGCCATCGGCGAGGTGATCGAAGTTCGCCCAGAAAGTCCCGCGGCTCGGGCCGGCCTTCAGGCCGGCGACGCCCTGGTCAGCCTTCAAGGAGTCGATATCGGTTCCGGCCAGGAGCAACTCGAACTGTGCTTGCGCAACCTGTCTCAGCGGCAAGCCACGGCCGACGGCTCTTTCAAACTGACGGTCGTCCGCAAGGGCGAATTCAGGGAACTCTTCATGGAAGAAGTGCCTCCACCCACGGTCGAGGAATGGGGCGTGCGCCTGAAGCCGCTGACTCCCAAGGTGGTCTTGGAAGCCACTTCCCGACTCTTGCTGAACGTGGTCTCCTTCCCCTATCAAACCTTCAAAGGACTGATCGAGGACGCGCCCGCCACCGTCAAAGTGCTGAAGGAAGATAGCTCCGGTCCCATCGGTATCGTGCAGACGATGATCGAGGGCAGCCACGCCGGGCTGGGCGTGCTAATTTTTCTGGTGGGCGTCATCAACGCGTCCATTGCGACCTTCAACCTGATTCCGTTCCCGGCCCTGGACGGCAGTCGCCTGCTCTTTGTCTGGCTGGGTGCGTTGCGCGGTCGAGCCATCGATCCGGAGAAAGAAGCTCGCATTCACTTCGCGGGCATTCTCTTGCTGCTCTGCCTGATTTTCGTACGCAGCATCGGCGATGTGCACCGCTGGTATTCCGGCATTCACATGATCAAGTGATCCTCGAGATCACCAGCCTGCGCAAAGGGGGCGAGGTGCTGGCTCAGGCACTGCTGGCCTGGCGCGACGGTCAGCAACTGGCCCTGCCCACCGAATGCGGCTACTTCCTTCTAGGCCAGTCACAAAAAGAGGTCTGGCTGAGCGCGGAGGGCCCGGATCTGGCCGAATTCCGACCCTTGTTTGAAACATTCTGGCCTGGCCCGCTGCGGCTCCGACTGCGCGACCAGCACGGTAAGCGCAGCTGGCAGGTCCCGGCCCATCCGCTGGCTCAGGCATTTCTGAAACTGGCCGGTCAACCGGTAGCGGCGCGGGCGGGTGGCCTGGAGGAGGCCGATCTGCAATTGCACTGGAAAGATCCGCCACTGGAGGTCGCCTGGAGCGAGGTCGACTGTGCCTGCACTCCCTGGCGCTGGCTACGCAGCGGTCTGGTCGAACGCCGAGAGTTCGAATGGGCGGCCGGCCGGACCACCATTCTGTCAGGCGCGGCCTTGCCCAGACGGGAACACGCGCCCGCTCCCATCTTTCGCGAAAAACAGAGCTATCGAGTGGAGCCTTAGCCCGTCCAGGTGCGGGCGCGCGCCGCCCATTCCACCAACTCCATGCTGGGCTCTTCAGCGAACTCCGCGCGCACTTTGCGGGAGACGGTGTCGAAGGTTCGCAGGGCGTCGTCGGGACGGCCCAGCTGGCACAAAGCTCGCATTCGATGCAGGGCGGCCGCCTGATTGGCCACGTCCCGCTCCAAAAGTCGCTGGCTCCACTCGGAAAGGCGCGTCCAGGATTCCTGTTCGGTGGCACGGGCACAGCCCTTAAAAAGCGCTTCGGCCAGCTGGATCTCCAGGCTCTCGCGGCGCTCCAGGGCCCAGTCCATGTAGCAGCCGTCCAAATAGACTCCCTCGGTCAGGGCCACAATGGAAGACAGCTGGTTGTGCCACTCGTCCCATTCCAGAAAGCGCAATCGAGACAATCCTTTTTCCACTTCCCACAGATCGTGCCAGGGCTCCAGATCCGGGTCCAGGCCCAACACTTCCTGTTGGCGCAGAAAATACTCGCAATCCCCGGTCCAACCCTCGGGTCGCAGCGCTTTGCGAAGGTGGAAAAGAGCGTTGTAGAGGCCTTTGCGGCCCTTCTCCAGCTCCTCGGGCCAAAAAGCCTCGCGCACCCGATCCTCCGCCTGGGTCTGGGAAGCGGCGATGCAGGCCAATAAGATGCGATTGCGCTGTCCGCGAAAGACTTTTTCGTTGAGCGGGCGGCCCCCGACCGATACGGTGAAATTCCCGAAAGAGCGCAGGTGCAGCGGCGGAGGCTTGCTGGGATTGGTCTTTTTACCGCTCAATTGCAGCGCCAACGTGCGCACCTGATTGTCATTCTCCTGAGAGAGCGTCTGCAGCCAGGCCGACGGCGCTCCTTGCGGCTGTCTCTGAAGCAGATCCAGCAATTGCAATCGCTGAGGGGGGCTCAGCTTGACCACGGCCGGCACCAACGGACCCGAATAGTGCCTCAAGAATCTGCTGAACTCGGGCAATTCCCGCTTGTCGTTCAGCCACCAGCGCAACAGCGCCGGTCCCAGCCAGGGCAGGGCGCGCAGCAGACGCGGCTCGTGCTGGGGCTGCAATAACACCGCCAGAGCGTCCAGAGGGGACCAATCCGTGGCCTGTCCCAAAACCCACAGGCCCAGCTGGATAAGCGCCCGCAAAACCTCTTGCTCCACCCGGCCATAGGCCTCGCGCAGCCAGCTGCTGGCCTGATCGGGTCGCGCTTCCAGCATCAGCAAGCCGGCCTCGGTCAGCATGCGCGATCCCCAACCCGGGCCCCAATTGGGCGCGTTTACTAAGAGTCGCTCCAGGCGCGTCTGGCGCAGTGGCGCAGGCTCCAGCTCGGCCAGCAAAAGCTGCACTTCGGCGGCCTGAGGACCCTCCGCCAGCTTCTCGGCTTGCTGCAGCGCCAGCGTGGCCTCGGTATTCTGACCGCTGTAGAGCAGGCCGCGAGCCAGATCGAGCAGCCGCCGTAATTGCTTATCTTGGGCCTGGCTGGAGCGAAACTCCAGGGCAAACAGCAGATGCGGATCCGGCACTCCCGGGTGGCGCTGCGCCAGAGCCTGAGGGTTGTCACCCCCGGCGGCCGCTAACAGAGCCAGGCGCACGATCCGCCCCGCCAGCGGGATGGACTCCTCGGCCAGGCCCTGGGGTCCGCTGCCGTCCCAGTTTTCTTGATAACTGCTGAGGCCCTCACCCACCCAGTCGCCCGCCAGTGCGGGGCTTAAGCCCTGCTGGGCCAGAGCGGCGGCCATCTGCACCTCCAGCTGATGCACTTTGTCCAACTGCAAAGCGCGAGCCAGTTGGGCGGCCACTTCACCGGCCAGACGGGCCTCGGGCGGACAATGCAATTGATGCAGCCAGTCCAACTGGCGCTGCAAGCGCTGCTCGCGAGAAAGTCCCTCACGCTGGCGTTGATAGACGGCCGAAACACGCGCCAGACGAAGAAGCAACTCCTTCATTTCAAAGGGTTTGCGCAGATAGTCCCCGACCCCTAATCGGATGGCCCGAATCGAGTCTTCTTCGGTGGCGTAGCCGGTGATCACCAGACAGGCCAGTTCAACCCCTTGTTGACGAATGTGGGCAAAGGCCTCCAGGCCCGACATGCCTTCCATGCGCACATCCACCAGCAGCAGGTCATAGACTCCCGAACTGACCTTGTGAATGGCCTCCACCCCATTGGCCGCCCCTTCGGACTGATATCCCTCATCCTCCAGAGTCTCGCAGAGCAACTCGCGCAGGTTCTCATCGTCCTCCAGAACCAGGACCTTGAGCCCGCTCAAGCAGCCTCCGCCGGCGGCGTGGTCAATAGACGAACTTCAAACTCCGTACCCTGACCGACGTGAGATTGCACTTTGATGGTGCCCCCGTGTTGCTGAATCAACTGCGATGTGACAGAGAGGCCCAATCCAGTGCCTTTGCCGACGTCTTTGGTGGTGAAGAAGGGATCGAAAATGCGCTCCAGCACTTCGGGGGCGATGCCCGTTCCCTGATCGCGCACCTTCACCCAAACGCCATCCTCCCAACAACCGGTGGACATCAGAATCTTTCGCCCGACCGCTCCGGGCGACAACATTGCGTCGCGCGCATTGAGGATCAGATTGGTCAAGACTTGCTGCAGTTCGTTGGCGTTGGCCAAAATCGGCGGAACCTCCGCAAGTTGCTGGATCACCTCCACATTGTCGAGACGGAGCTGATGACCCACCATCTGGAGCGTGTCTTCAATGACCTGATTGATGCTGGTTTCCCGCCAACCGGTGCGCGCATCGCGGGAATAGAAAAGCAGTTTGGACACGATTTCCTTCATCTGCCCCACCGCCTTGGTGGCTCGCTGCAGGCGCTGAATGGCTCGCTCCGGCTTGGTCTCCAGGTTCATCTGAGCCGCTTCGATGGCCAAAGCAACGGCTCCCAAGGGGGTATTTAGCTCGTGGGCCACACCGCCGGCCAGTTGGCCGACGGCCGCCATTTTGCTCGACTGCATCAGTTGAGCCTGGGAATCGCGTAAGGCCGCGTGGGTTTTCTGTAGCTCCACGAAAAGCCTGGCGCTCACAATAGCGCCTCCCAACTGGTAGCTGAGCACCGCCAAAATGTCTTGATCCTCTCGAGTGAACGGCTTGTCCTTGCGTTCCAGCACCAGCGCTCCCTGAGAACCCGCCTCGCTGAGCAGCGGCACCCCCAGCCGGTGGGGGTTTTCCAATAGCAAAGGTAAGCCTTGCTCGGTCACTTTGGCGGCCAGGGCCTCCAGCGCGTGCCGGTCGCCATCTCCCAAGAAGACCACAAGATCGGCGGAGCGTCCGAGATAACCCTGGTGGGAAATGACCGGCTCCAGGATCTCGGCAGCACGTTCCAGCATCGCCTGCGCGTCGCGCAGACGAATCAATTGGGTCACGCCATCGATGACCAGCGCCAATCTTTGCACCAGGGCCTCATTCCGGGCGGCCGTGGCCGCCTCGCGCTGCAAGGAAGTCTGCAACGTTTGATACCAGGCGGCGGCATCTAAAGCCAAAACCGAATGGCGCGCAAGCACTTCGAGAAAATGCAGGTCTTCCTCGCCAAGTTCGCGGAGAAATTCATTGCCCAGGTAAAATCCGCCGCGGCCCGGCAAGGGCAGGGCCACCGACCACAGGTCGTCGGGGAAAAGACGATTGGGCGAGGCATTGGTGCCCTTCTCCTGCTTCAAACGCCCGGTCCGGACCGCTTCTTCCACAATAGGCTCGGTTCGCTGCGTCAATTGCGCCGAAGCGATTCGCTCGGCGTGCGGGGTGGCCCACGAAATGGGCACCAGGCCACCTTTCTCCTGCCAGAAGAGCACCACGTTGGTGATGGTGAAGCGAGCCTGCAGCCGCTTCACGATCATCTCTCCCACGGCCTGAAAAGCCAATCGCTGCGGAATGGATTCGAGCATCTCGTCCACCAGCTGGTAGGTCTGCAGACGCACCTCCAGTTCTGCCGCTGTCAGCCGCTGCTTGTGCCCTTCGGCTTGCAGACCTTGCTCGCGCCGATCCAGCCCCTTCTCCCTTTGCTGCAGGCCTCGTTGCTGTTGTCGGCCCTGCAGTTCACGTGCTTCGGCGTCCACACCCAGCTGCACCGAGCGGGAGGTCCCGGCCAAAAGCCAGAGGGCCACTGCCAGCAATATCGGGACGGCTGTCTGGTCGGCCGGCAGAAAGCCGGCTAAAGCGCCCAGCACGCCAGTGACCAGCCCCACCCGCGTCAACTTGGCGCGCACGCGAGCCCACTCCTGGCCCACTTGCTCGTCCAGGGCCTGCATCAAGAAGGAGGGCTGTAGCCACCAGAACAGCCACCACACCAGCGGTCCCGCCAGGGGCTGACCAAAGGCGTGTCCCAAACCGATGCCCAGGGCCACCGGCTGCAGGTCGGCCAGAGCTTCCAGCAGACTACCGGCGCCAGCCTGAGAGGTCCGTCCAATACGCAGTAGCAAGGAGATCGCCGCGCCAAAGACGCTCAGCCAGGCCTGGTTGGGAAAACGAGCCGCCAGTCCCAGCCAGAGACCGGCACCGGTGGCGCAAAATCCAAAGCGAGGCAACCTGACCGCCGCCAGCTCGACCAGGAAACCGCAACCGAGCCAGGTCAGCGCGACCGGGTCGGGCTTCAAGCCGGCCGGCGAGCCCAGCAAGGCCATCCCCACCAGGCTGCCTAGCAGCAAGCCAAACCAGGCCATCAGACGGTCCCCAACATCTGGTAAATCGGTATAAACAGAGAAATCAGCACGAAGCCAACGAACAGGCCCATCGTGCCGACCAGCAGCGGCTCCAACAGCTGCGTGAAGGTTTGAATCACCTCGTCCACTTCCAACTCCAACATCTCAGCCGACTTGCGCAAAACCGTCGGCAATGCGCTGGTTTCCTCACCCAGTTCAATGAAGCCGCAAAGCATCGGCGGAGCGAAGGGAATGGCCCGGAAGCAGCGGGCCAAAGGGTGGCCGTCGTGCAGGTCCTCACAAGCGATATCTAGATAGCGGGCCAGATAAGGGTTGCCGCTGGCTGTGGAAGCCAGTTTTAACGAAGCGGACACGGTCAATCCTGCTTCCACGCCGGTAGCCAGGGTTCGCGCCGTGCGCACGGCCATGATTTTTCCGAAGAAGTCGCGAGTGGGTTTCCACTTCATGAAAGTCTCGTAGAGTTGCACCCGACCGGCCTCGGTTCGCAAGTAGCCGCGCAGCATCCAGCCGAGCGTAACCAGCAGCCCCAACCCCAAGAGCACCAACGAAGGTTGTTGAAAAACTCGCGTCACCTCAATCAGCAACTGGGTAGGCCAGGGCAACTGCATTCCCGGGGGAAAAAGCCCGTTGATGAAGCGCGGCAAAATGTGCTGCACCATCAGATAGGCCATGCACAGCGAAAGAGTGGTGACCACCAGTGGATAGGTCAGAGCGGCACGGACCTTGGCGCGCAATTCCATTTCGCGCTCCAAGTAATCGGACACGTCCAGTACGTTCTGAGGAAGCCGACCGGTCTGTTCGCCCACCTGCACCAGCCCCACGTAGAAGGCGTCAAACTCCCCACGCGATTTGCGCATGGCCTGGGAAAGCGAACTACCCTGCTGCACCGAGGTCGAGCAAGTTTGGTAAGCCCGATACAGCGAGGCTGGCAAAGGCTGCCGCAACAAGATGTCCAGGCTGTTGCTTATGGATACGCCGCTCCTGAGCAATATGGCCAGCTGGCGACAACAAAGGGCGTGTTCCTGAGCTGTGGCCGGGCGCAGACGTTCCAGCCAGGCCGACCAGGGCAAAGGTGGCTTGAGAAAAATCTTTTGAAGCCCGCGTTGCTCTAACTGGCGCTGGGCGTGTGCCGGGTCGCTGGCCCAGAGGCGACCGGTGACACTGCGTTTGCTGGAATTGAGACCACGATAACCGTAATAAGGCATCACAATTCCAAACGTTGCGAAACATCGATCTTCTGCAACGCGGGCTTTAAGCAGTCCATGCGTATTCGCAGCAACTTACTGCCATAGTTTTGGCCCGGTGGCTCCAGCTGCAGCGTAAAGTTACCGATACCTTGGGTGGTCAGGGTGCGCTCGTTGGGTTGAGGCAGGTGGCTGGCGGGCACGCCCGGATGGAAATCCGGCCTGTAAATGATTCTTCTCAACTCCTGGTTGGCCAAATTCCAGCCCACCACTCGCGGGGAGCCATCCACCGCCGGCAGGCGCAACACCAGGGCGGCCGAATCGGTGCCCGGCTGGTGAGCGGCAAGGTCCGAAAGATCCGGCAGATAGATTTGTCGAGTCTCCTTCAAATCGACCTGTAGCTGATGCAACAAAGTCAAGTTGGCCCGAAATTCCCCGTTCTTGTTCATACTCTGGCTGCGACTGCGAATACCCATCACCGCCAGCTCCCCACACAGTGCCAGCGCCAGCACGAAGAGCCCGCCGCTGATGAGAACTTCCAAAATCGTCATCCCCCTGCGTCTCACGGCAGGGACCGGGCTTCCGGCAGACTGGCTCCGGGAGCCACCACCAACCGATGCGAAGCCAACTCCCGAAAGGCATTGCGAACCACTCCCCGCGAGACGACACTGCCATCGGTGGTCACTTGAACTTCAAAGAAATGAGTGGAACTGCCCAGCGGCACGAATTTTGTGACCTGGGCGGCGCCAACATGCAATTCGTGGGTATGGCGTCGCTGATACTCCAGACCGGACAGCGCCAGATCGTAGGCTTGCTGGCGCCGGTCCTCTTGGGCCGCGAAACGGTAATCGGTTTCGATGAAATTGAGAAAGGTCAGACCGAGAAGGAGGAGGAGGACGGAAAGGGCCAGTACCGTGAGCAAGGCCATACCGCGACGCTTCGTCATGGGCCAAACGGGTGTACCCCTCATAAATCAGGGGTGCGTCATCTGGGTTAGTAATTCCTGGTAACTATGTTGTATACTGGGATGCATGGAGTGGTTACGCAAAACCGTGGCCGTCGGCCAACGGGCCCCCTTTCCCGAAACAATGGGTCCTTCGGAACAAAACGCCAACGAGTCGCTTTTCAACATTCTGTTGGCTCATTTCGATCTCCATCAAGCTCAGGGCCATCGCAGTTGCGCCCGCGAAGTGCTTGAATTGGCCGAACGCCTGGCCGGCGATCACGTCGACCTCCACTACAAGTGGCTACGCAAGTGGGCGAAATGGCTGGAATCCGTGGGGCGGCGCGGCGAGGCCATCGACTTGCTCCAGTCCCACCTGCGACGTCTGCGCGGCAAACTTTTCAATCCCAATCGAAATGCGGAAATTCGCATGGAACTGGGAATCATGCTTGACCGTGATGGGCAAAAACCTGAGGCGCTCAAATTTTTTAAAGACGCGGCCGCTCGCTATCGCAAGCTCTCCCACACCTACAATCTGGTGGCGGCGCTTTTCAACAGCGCCTCTGTTTTGCACGATCTGAAACACTACGCGGAAGCGCTCAAGGTTTGCCGCAAGGCCATCGCGGAAGGCTCCACCGGCTACAAAGACCTGAGCAGCCATATCGCATTGCAGATGGCCAACTCTTTAGAAGCCCAAAAGCAGACGTTGTCGGCCTGCAATTTTTACCGTCAGGCCGAAGACTTCTACGGCCAGAACGGCAATCGGCGCCAGCAAAGCGACATTCTCTATCGCCTCGGTTGGCTGGCCGTGCGCGAAAAGCGTTACTCCGAAGGGGCGCGCTTTCTACGCACCGCCCTGGAACTGAAACGAGAGAACGATTACGCAACTGGACTGGCCTGGTATCACTGGTCCCGGGCCGAAGCCTATCGGGCCGGAGGCACTCTGAAGAAAGCGGTCAGTCACTACCGAAGCGCCCTCAATTTGGCCCTGAACGCCAGTCTCGATGTCGTCGCCGCGCGCTGTCGCGTGGCCCTTTATCAGTTATGCGCCAAGCCGGACCAACCGCTGACGGCCTTCAGCAAGTATGGCGACGCCAAAGCCGCCGACAGTATCGTGAAGCAAGGTCGCTCCGGGCTCTATCTCGACCACGGTTGCGACGGCTACAACTTGAGCGTTTTTCACGAGCCCGGCGACACCCCTCGGGCGACCCTTGACCGGCGCGTGCTGTCTCGACTGGTGCAGGACCTGGAAAAAGTCACGCGAGCCAGTGGTTCGATGCCCGGCCCCTCGCTGGAGAAACAACGCATCGCTCTGACCCGCTGGATCGAGCGCCAGATCAAGGATCCTGGTCCTTGACGAATTAATTTCAAGAGGAGGGGCGCAAGCGGCAGCGAAGCGGACCCGCTTATGCGTCATTTCCTTTTTGCCGGATGTCTTAGCCTCGCCCTTGCCTTCAGCGCCACCAGCGCACCGGAAAAATTCCCCCTGGTCGCCCACGAACGGGAAGCCGTCGAAGGGATGGTCTGGGATTACGGCTCGGTCAATATGGGGACGCAAAGCTTTAACGGCCGGCTAGAAGGCCTCGGTGCTCCCGGAGTAGCAGCCATCGGATACGACTTCAAAGGGAACTGGGAAGTCTTGGAAGCTCACATCGGCTACGCCAAAAACGTTTCCAAAAACCGGGCCTGCAAGTTCTCCGTGCTGGCCGATCAGCAAACTCTCTACACCAGCGCAGAAATTCACGGGGGTCAAGAACCAGAGTTCATCCGCGTGCCCATCGAAGGCAAAAAAGTGGTGCTGCTGCGCATCGAGCCGGTAACTTACGGCGGCACTCTGGGCGCTTGCTTTGCGGAGCCCATGCTCAAGCGTGGATTGACCTTGGAAGAGAAGGCGACTCCGTATCAGGTGGAAGTCAATGGTGCGCGCGTTCCTTACGACCAGGTCAACGCCCCCACCGCGTTGCCCGTCATGATCCCGATTAGAGCTGGAGAAACCAGCGTTCAGGTCAAGGTCGTCAACGATCCGCAGTTGCGCAAAGTCAAAATCACCACCACCAGCCCTTAAGTGGAAGTTCGCGTCGGGCTTAACGCCCTGATCATCGCGGTCACCCGCGACCAACCCCGCGTCATGACCATCCCCTATACGGAACGGGCCGCGTTGCCTTTCGGCGACTTGGACTCAGAGGGCGACCGCACCCTGGAACTGGCCCTGCGCCGCTGGGTGCGCCAGCAAACCGAACTCGAACTCGGCTACGTGGAGCAACTTTATTCTTTCGGCGACCGCGCCCGCGACCGCGTGCCCGGCGTACGCATGATTTCCATCGCCTATCTGGCTCTGGTGCGGGAAGAAGCGATCTCTCCGAAAGTGGCGGCCTCGTGGCGGAACGTGTACGACTTTCTCCCTTGGGAAGACTGTCGCAAAGGACCGCTCAACGCCCTGAACAAGCAGGTGGCAGGAGCCTTAAACGTTGGGGAGATGGGTCTGCGCAGCCAGATCACCTTTGGCCTCGAAGGAGCGCCCTGGGACGGAAATCGCGCGCTAGAGCGCTACGAGTTACTCTATGAACTGGGGCTGGTCCAGGAATCCGCGAGTGGCGCACCGCACGGCACCGAAAGCGTCTGGGGAGAAGGCATGGCGCTCGATCATCGTCGCATGCTGGCCACCGCGCTGGCGCGTATCCGCGGTAAGCTACGCTATCGCCCGGTCATTTTTGAAATGCTGCCGGAAGAATTCACCTTGTTGCAACTGCAGAAAGCGGTGGAAGCGCTTTCCGGCGTAGCCGTCCACAAGCAGAATTTTCGCCGATTGGTGGAGCAAGGCGGACTGGTAGAGGGAACCGGCCAGTTGACCCGCTCCATCGGCCGGCCCGCGGAACTTTTCCGATTCCGTCGCGAGGTTTTACGCGAGCGTCCCGCACCAGGAGTCGGCCTCCCTCGACAAATCTGAGCAAAGCAAAAAAGACCGGACTGGGCCGGTCTTTTTTGCTTTTCAGGCTGCTCTCTAGGCGGAAACGAGCTGGGTTTCGGCGGCCAGACCACAGGTCTGGTCGAGCACGCACTCCATGTTTTCCACGTCGCAGTCGGTGACGTAGCTGAGTTCTTGAGCCAGCACTTTGCGGGCCTTCTCGAGCATCGACTGGTCTTTGTGACCGAGCTTTTTGCCGCGGCCAAGGACGCTCAACGATTTGACGACTTCGCAAGTTTGAAAAACGTCGCCGCTCTTCATCTTTTCGAGGTTTAAATTGTAGCGCTTGGTATAGTTGCTGGGCAGTTCACAAGAAGCGCCCTTCAAGAATTCGAGAACCTGGGGAACCTGGCTGGCCTCAATCAGGGGGCGAACCATACAGTTTTTCTGGTCCACGTTAGCCATGATTTGCAAGCGCTCGAAGGCGAGCACGGCAAAGCGCGTTACGTTTCCGAGGATTTCTTTCTCCTCGATGGACTCGACTACCCCCAACCCGTGTAGTGAATGAATCACTTTACTACCTACTCGGAACATGAGACCTCTCTTTCTGGGCGCAGCACATAGGCTTGTGCCCCTGCCCCTCCTCTAACGGGAGATATGCATTGTTTCAATTGCGGTGTGTTGTTTGCTTGGAGGAGTTGTCTACTTCCCCAAGACCACCATACAGCGGCGACACCCTGTCAAAGGTTAACAGCCTGTTACCGTACCACAAGTAAAGACTTAATCGACCCGATGTCGCTTGGCGTGATAGGACGAACGAACTAGCGGACCAGACTCCACAAACCGAAATCCTAAGTTGAGGGCAAAATCCCTCAACAAAGAGAACTCTTCTGGGGACCAATATCGTTCCACCGGAAGGTGCTTCATGGTCGGCCGCATGTACTGACCCACCGTCAAAACATCGGTTTGTTGGGCGCGGATGTCCGCGATCGTTTTTTCAACTTCTTGGGAACTTTCTCCCAAACCGACCATAATGCCTGACTTGGTCAGCATCCCGGGAAAGTGTTCCAGACGCCATTCGTGGGCGCGACGCAGCAATTCCAGCGTTTGTCCGTAGTCGGCCCGGTTGCGCACCCGTTTATAAAGACGGGGAACGGTCTCGGTGTTGTGGTTGAGCACGTCCGGGCGAGCGTCGAGGACCCGCTGAAAAGCCTCCCAGTTGCCCTGGAAGTCCGGAATCAGCACTTCAATCTTGGTGTTGGGATTGAGGCTGCGCACGGCTTCGATGGTATCAGCGATGTGCTGAGCCCCGCCGTCCGACAGGTCGTCGCGATCGACCGAGGTAATAACCGCGTGGTCGAGACCCATTTGCTGAACGGCTTCGGCCACATGGCGCGGCTCGTCGGCGTCCAAAGCTTCGGGGCGCCCCGTCTTGACGTTGCAAAAACCGCAGGCGCGGGTGCAGGTGTCGCCCATCACCATAAAGGTGGCCGTGCCGTCGCTCCAGCATTCATAGATATTGGGACAGCGAGCTTCTTCGCAGACGGTGTGCAGCTTGAGATTGCCCATCATGCCTTTGATCTTGCCGAAGCTATCGCTGGTTTGCAGGCGAATGCGCAGCCAATCGGGCCGCCCAGGCTGGTCTTTCCAGTGGGGGTCGCGAGGCTTGGCCAGTTGGCTGGCCTCCACGCCGATGATGCGCAGAGGAATGTAGGCTTTATCAGGTTGCGACGTCATAATATCTCTCTTCCGAATATGCGGGAAAAATGGCGGCAAAACCTCTTTTCCAAATCGTCCCGCGCGATTTCCCCCCGATGCTGGCTTAGGCTAATCATCTCGACTCCCTGCAAACCGCACGGAATGATGGCTTCAAAGCCACTTAGATCCGGGCCATAGTTGATCGCCACCCCGTGGGAAGTTACCCAACTGGAAGCTCTTACGCCGATCGACGCGAGCTTCTTCCCGTCCAGCCAGATACCGGTTCTACCGGACTCGCGGCCGGCCTTCAAGTCAAAGTCCGCGCACAGGTCGATGACCACCTGTTCCAGTTCGCGCAGATAGCGATGCAGATCGCGACGTCCCTCTTCCAGTAAGAGGATTGGATAGACGATCAGCTGACCGGGCCCGTGATAGGTAATCTCACCGCCTCGGCCAGTGCGCACCGGGATGATGGAGGGATCTTTCAGGTTGTCCAGAGTGGCGCCCCGGCCCAGCGTGTAGACCGGCGGGTGTTCCAGCAGCAGCAGTTGGTCTTCGATTTCACCACGCTTTCGACGCTGAACCAGGTCCTGCTGCAACATCTCGGCGGTCTCGTAGCCGACTTCGGGATAGCGACCGAGACGGCAAGGGATCAGAGCAGACTCTCCGGGAAATCCTGGAGGAAGGCCTTGATCTGGGCCATGAAGCGATCGGCGGTGGCTCCGTCGATGACGCGATGATCAAAGGACAGCGCCAGATACATCATATGGCGGACGGCGATGGCGTCGTCCTCCGTCACCACCGGCCGCTTGGTCAGGGTGCCCACTCCCAGGATGGCCACCTGGGGTTGATTGATGATGGGCGTGCCAAAAAGACTTCCGAAGACGCCCGGGTTGGTCACCGTAAAGGTGCCCTCGCTGACCTCGTCCGGTTTGAGCTTTTTGGTGCGGGCGCGCTCGGCCAGATCGGCGATCTGGCGCGACATGCCGAGCAGGGAGAGCTCGTCGGCGTGCTTGATGACCGGAACCAGCAGTCCCCAATCCAGCGCCACCGCCATTCCCAGGTTCATCTGGCTTTTGTAGGCAACTTGATTATCGACGATGGATGAATTCAAAATGGGGTAACTGCGCAGACCCTCGACCACCGCCTTCATGATGAAGGGCATGTAAGTCAGGTTGACTCCGCGCGTGGCGTATTCGGGCTTGTGCTTGGCGCGCAGTTTGACCACTCGGGTCATATCGATTTCGAAGACGGTGGTGACATGCACCGAGGTGTCACGCGAGATCACCATGTGCTCGGCAATCGAGGCGCGCATCGGGGTGAACGGCTCAAGTCGGTCGCCGGCTCCGGCGCTGTATTTGAACTTCTCGCCGTTCAGGGCGGGCTTGGAGTGACTGGCGGCCGGGGCCGGAGCGGTCTTCGGCTGTTCCAGGTAGGTCTGCAAATCGGCTTTGGTTACGCGCCCGGAAACGCCGGTGCCTTGCAACTGGCGAATATCCACGCCGTGCTCTTGAGCCATTTTTCGCACCAGAGGCGAGGAGCGCTGGCGGCGCAGGTCTTCCACACTGGCTTGCGCACTGACACTGACCAACGGAGTCGCGACTTGCTGGGGTTGGGCGGGCGGCGTGAGAGTTGCGACGGGGGCGGAAGGGACGGAGCCGCCTTTCTCGGCACCGATGTAGGCCACCACCTTGTTCACTTCCACCGTCTCGCCCGGCCCGAAGAGCGTCTCCAACAAATAGCCGGAGGCCGGAGCGGGGATCTCGGCGTCTACTTTGTCGGTCGAGATCTCAAACAGCGGCTCGTCTTTCTCTACCCGATCCCCTGGAGCTTTCAGCCAGGTCACAATGGTGCCCTCGGCGATACTTTCTCCCATTTGAGGCATAAGGACCTGGGTGTTAGACATAACGGCTCCTTGAAAGATGGTCTCCGGCTGTGTTTCTTGCCGTAACTCGAAACCCTTTTGGCCATGGAACGGCAACAATCTCTCGTTTTGGTAGAGATTTGGTAGAAAGCTACCGTTTAGCCTATCTCCATCACCACAGGAGGTTATCCCCATGCAATCGATGTCCAGCACCCAGTCGGTTAAAGTCTTGAGTCACAAAAGGTCGGAGCAACGCCGCCGCGAGTTGGAGGGAAGCTTGCTCCACCTGATCGATCAGGATAACGGCCCCAACGATAAAGACTCGATGGCCTATGACATCGACCTGGAACAGCGCGGCCTCTCGGCCAACGGCTACGAGACGGTGCACCGCATCAAAGGCCGGGTGGCGGGCGGCATGCTGGCCGGCAAGGCCGAGTTCACCCGCAGCCAGGAAACCCCGCTCGACGAGGAGCCAGAGGAGCGCTGGGAGATTGACTACCAAGCCGAAAAAATTACCTGCGAACGCTGGCGCGGCCTGGACGCCGAAGACGAGAACTTCTACCACAGCATCGAAGTCATCTCGCGCAAGCCCGAAGTCGAGTCCTACCTGATCGAGTGGAAGTTCTCGAGTTAGACGACTGGGCTGGCCGGGCGCAATGGCTCGGCCAGCCCTGAAGTTAACCGGCCAGGGCGGCCTCCTGAGCCTCTTGTTTTTTGCGTTGGGCCCTGGCCAGCAGGGTAGCCACAACGACCCACAGACAAGAGAAGGGAACCGCCGTCCAAGAATAGGCCTGACCGCCGAGGTTGAGGTTCTTGATGCCGGTGAAGGCGAAGGACGCCATGCTGTCTCCAGCCCGATAAACAAACGTATCGACGAAGTTCTTGGCGATGTATTTGTCTTCCTTAGATACGACCGTGAAGAGGATCTCTCGAGAAGGCTTGGCGATCGCGTAGTTGAGCATTTTGCGGAAGGCATCAAAGAGGGACAGCAAGATCAGGCCCGGGTGCAAGGCCAGAACCACAAACCCAATGCAGGTAAAGACTGGAACCAGTGCCAGCGAGAAAACCATGCCCAGCGTGGAAATCACTCTCCCGGTAATGAACAACTGAACCAGCAAAGTGCCACCCGACGAGATAAAGTTCATCCAACCAAAAAAAGCGACTCGCGCCTCGCGGGTCTTAAAGACGTCGCCGACCACCATTTGCTTTTGAAAATAAATGAACGAACTCGTAAAAGTGTAGAGAAACAGGTAGGCGCAAATCCCGAAAAGATACGGAGACTTGAGCACAAGCAAAACCCCCGTCCAAGGTTTCGGGCTTTGCGTGCTGCTCCCGGCAGCCTTCGAATCGGCACTCTGCTGGTCGCGAAGCACGTCGTCAATGGAAGGGCGGGCCCGGACACTGAGCTCCAGCAGCAACATCGACACAAAAATGAGGTTGGTCGCTCCCACATGCAAAACAAGTGTTCCCGCGATGGTCGACCCGACCAGCTGCCCCAGGGTGCCTCCCGCTCCGATAAAACCGAAAAATTTCTTACCCTGGCTACCGGTGAAGCGGTCGGCCATCACCGACCAGAACAGGGACATAGCAAACAGACTAAAGACACTGACCCAGACGAAAAAAATACTGGGAATCAGGCGGGCACTTCCGACCACCTCGGCCTGCCCACTGGCGGCGCCGATGGCCTTGAAGGCGAGAATGAAGAGAAACTGGTTCAGGATGAAAAACCGATAAATCACCGGAACCAGCCGGGTGCGCGGAATGCGTGCCATCACCATGCTGAAAATTGGATTGGCGAGAAACATGACGGCCATCGTCCAAAGGAAAAGCGTGGGCGTGTCGCCGAGCAAAACGCCCGCTTCATCACGCAGCGGCTGCAAGATGTAGTAAGAAGCCATTAAGCAAAAGAAAAAGGTGAACGAGAAGAGCACATAACCGCTCTCCTGACGATCACACTTGAGATTCTTCTGGATCAGGTCGTGAAGGAACATCGGGGCCCTCCCCAGGCTTGGCTTAGTGCCCGACAATCCCTGGACGCGATGCTGTAAAGGTTCTATAAAGATCGCGAGCGGCAGGCTTCTCGGGCACAAAAGCCAACTAGGGAAAATGAAAAAGACCGCCCTTTTCCTTTCTCTTTTCACTGCTGTCGTCACCCTCTGCGCCCAGCCGGGCCAAAGCTGTGGTGCCTTTGGACGAGGCGACAACAACGCTCCGCCCATGCGACTCGACCGTCAGAGCGCCTTTCTCTGGCAAGCTCAGGGCAAGGAGCATATGCTCCTATCGGTTCAATACTCAGGTGGGACCAACGAATTCGCCTGGGTGATTCCGGTGGAGTCGCGGCCCGAAGTCACCGTGGAAAAGGGCGCGCCGTTCACGGAACTGCGACGGGCCACCGAGATCAGGCAGACAACCCTACGCGCTCCCGAAGCCGGTGGCGGCTCCAAGGGAATGCCGGCCAATCGGGGCGTGACCGTGCTCGAGCAAAAGGAAGAAGGTCCTTACAACATCGCTGTGCTCTCGGCCACTTCGGGCGGCGGACTCTATGAATGGTTGAAGACCAACCAGTTCGCGGTCAGCAAAAATGCCCGCGGCCAGATGGACTACTACATCAGTCACAAGTATGTCTTCGTGGCCGCGCGCATTCGCAACGGCGCCAGAACGAACGAGAAAATCGGCAGCCGCTTAAGCAGTGGGACCATCGCGCCCATGCACCTGACCTTTGCAGCCAAAAAGCTGAGCTATCCCCTGAAAATGACGGCCGTCAACCCGGGCATGTCCGAGATGGAGATCTACGTTGCTGGGGACACCTGGGCCCAAGACAAAGTGCTCGAACACGTCAACGGAGCACCTTCCAATCTGGATGAGGTGCGCCCGCCCACAGGAGTGCGCGTACAGACCTTCCAACTGAAACCCTCGCAGGGAGGAACCTTCGCCATTTCCGGGCCGCCTGGCCTGGCCAACCCGCAGGGAAGCTTTCCCACTCTGGCGCGACTGCTACCCAAAGGCGGCAAGCTGACCAAATACAACGGCGTTCTGGGCGACGCTCAACGCCAGCGCGACCTGGTCTTCGCTGCCGTTCATTCAGGAGGTGCCCAATGAAACGTCCCTTGATCGCACTCGGCGTGCTGGCCACAGCCGTCTCGCTTTCCCAGGTCGGCCGCAGCTGTTGCGCCATCCCCCACTACAACCCGAAGATCAGCGCCGCTCCCACCATCCACCTCGACAAACAAAGCGCCTTTCTCTGGCAGAGCCAGGGCAAGGAGCACATGCTCTTGTCGGTGATTTACTCGGGAGGCACCAACGAATTCGCCTGGGTGATTCCAGTGGAGACGCGGCCGGAAGTCAAGGTGGAAAAGGGCGCTCCCTTCACGGAACTCAGGCGCCTCACAGAAATCCACCGGCCGGTCATGGAAACGGCCCGGGCCAGTGCGCCCGGCGCGATGGCGCCCAGGGAAGGGGTGGTGGTCTTGGAACGGCGCGAAGAAGGTCCCTACGACCTGGCCCTGCTCTCGGCCAGTTCCAGCGGTGGTCTTTACGAGTGGCTTAAAAAGAACGACTTTCAGGTCACCCAAAACGCCAAGGGCCACCTCAATTACTACGTCGAGCGAAAATTCATCTTCGTAGCCGCGCGCATCCGCAACGGCGCCAAAGACAACGCGGCCATCGCCGAAAAACTACGTCAGGGCACCATCGCCCCCATGCATCTGAGCTTCAAGGCCAAGAAACTTAGCTACCCTCTCCGAGTAACGGCCGCCAATCCCGGTCCCTCGGAAATGGAGATCTACGTGGCCGGCTCGGTCGAGGCTTACAAGCCGAGACGCAGCAAAGATCCGTTTGCGGGTCCCGGCTTGAACCAGCAGACTTTCCAGTTAACCCCCACCGGGGGCCAGGCATTTCATGTGGAAGGCCCGGCCGGCGTGAGCCCTGCGGGTACTTTTCCAACCCTGCGACGCTTGATTCCGGCCGGCGGGAAACTGACCAAGTTCACGGCCGTGCTCAACGACGAGCAGCGTCAGGAGGACCTGGTCTTCGCCAACATTTCGGCGCAGCGCAACGCCAGCGCGGCCACCGTCAAAGTGGGCGGAGCCGTACCCGCGGTAGGAAAGACGGCGCTGCCTACCACGTAGAGGTTGGGCCACTCGTGGCTGCGCAATTGGGAATCCACCACTGACTGACCCCGCTCGCCCATTCGGCAGGTGCCGGCCAGATGGGCAGGATCATCGGCTTGCTCGTAGTGGAGCACGTGACTGGCCCCCATTTCCTGGAAGATGCGGGCGTGCACCAGCACGCTTTCGTCGATGGAATCCAGGGTGTATCGGCTGAGCGCGAAATGAACGCGCGGCCGCGGCACGCCCAGACTGTCCTTTTGATCGGAGAGAGAGATGCGGTTTTCGGGTCGGGGCAGTTCTTCGCAGTTGGAGACCAACAAGAGCTGCCGGCTCACGTGCTCGCGCACGGCGGCCTGCAGCTCTTTGCCTTTAAATCCCCGCTCTACCAACTGCCGTGCGACCATCGGCGGAGCACCGTCGGGCCAACCGTCGTTGCCAATCGAGACCACGAAACCCGCCCGGCTGCGCCGGAAGGGCCCATCGCGAAACTGGGTGATGCCCGAAACCACCTGGGGCGAACGAAACGGCCATACGGGTCGCGGGGCCAGGGCACGACTCACCTGACCGGCCATCCCCATCAGAAAGCGGCCAGTCCAGCCGTTGGCCAGCCCCGAATGGAGCAAAAGGCGAGGGGACTCGACCGCATTGGCCGCCAGGATCAGGAGAGGAGCCGACACCTGGATGCTCTCGCCGGCCCGCCGGCATTCGACGGCCGTGACCCGACCGTCCCTGGTGAGCAGGCGAGTCACCGGCGTTTCACTCCACAGCGTTGCCCCGGCCTGAAGCGCCTTTCGAACGTGCACTGAAGCGTCATATTTGGCCCCGATCGGGCAAATCGGGAAGCAAGTGGCGCTGCCTCGGCAGGCGGGCCGGCCGTCGTAGTCCACCGAATTGCGAGCGGCCGGCAAGACTTCCACCCGGTAACCGAACTTGCGGGCCGCCAGGGCCACCTGTTGGTCCAGGTAGGTGGCCGGCAAAGGGGGGAGAGCGGCGCCAGCCACGCCCAATTCTTTCTCGGCCTCCGCGTAGTAGGGTTGCAGATCGGCCAGGCGCAGCGGCCAGTCCTGGCCGACCCCGAAGCGAGATTTCATGCGCAGGTCAGACTCCAGGAAGCGCAGGGTGGTGGCCAACCAATGCCAGGTGGTCCCGCCCACCACTTTCTCGTAGACCGCCGTGAACGGCTCTCGGCCGCGTTGTTCAAAATAACGGTCGGGTTCGTGGAAACGTGGCTGATCCGGTCCCATCGGATACGTGTCATTGGCCTTCTCACCGAGAGCAAAGCGTTCCACGGCCTGGCGGCGGTCGACTGACGGCCCGGCCTCGATCATGAGCACCTTACGACCGGCCGCGGCTAGCTTCCAGGCGCAAATCGAGCCGGCTACACCGGATCCGATGACGACTACCTCGAAGTCCAAGCACGCCCCCAGTCCGCGCGCTGCGCCGGCGGCCGTGCGGGCGCGTTGGCAAAGGGGACCCAATCCCAACCGCGCCCTTCCAGCAGGCGCAACAGCACGCGCCTTGCCGCCGCCTCGCCCTCCGGCCAGTCGCGCAGCCCTTCCAACGAATCGGCGCGCGACACAAGCAACTGCAAATCGGGCAGGGCTTCGGCAGGGACATACTCGACTGGCTCGCCTAGCAGCAGGGAGGCCATTTGCTCAGGACGCGACTGTCCCCAGCTCCAACCCATGGCGGCCATCCAGCCTATGGCCAGCAGAAAGTTTCGTCGTTGCATCGGGGCCAGTATAAGGGTACCCGCAAAACCATACCAGCAGCCCGGTGCAAAACCGGCTCCAGCCTTTACTCTGAGACTACACCAAACAGGAGGACGAAACGATGAAAATGATTGGGCTGTGGTTAATTGGAGTGCCGATTTCCGGAATTATTCTGCTGAAAATTCTGGGTATGGTTTAACGGGAAAGCTTCGCAAATGCGGCCGAAAAGTCAATCTTGTCGGCCCACTCAGGGTGATCGATGATGGGATTGCGGTTCCCCTGAAGTTCAAAGATGGCCTGGTTTCGATGTAGTTCATACAACGAGACCGGGTCTTCTTTATGCCAGCGCAAAAACGTCTCGATATCTTCTGGCCGATACTCGTCGGATTTCTCGCCGATCTCACCAGGATAGCGCATCAAGAAATAGAGCGCGGCGCGAGCCACAGCTCCCTTGCCGGCATCGGGCTCAAAGCGATTGATTTCCTTGGGGGCCCAGCCGCCCAGGCTGCGATCCTCGGGATGTTGACGGGTATCCCCGTAGGGACGGCAGCCCCGCTGTTCGTTGGCCTTCTTCTCGCAGGTAAAGAGAATATGCAAATCGCCCTTGGGCGTGCGATCGCGGTCGAAGAAATACTGCGGCACGGAGTGCTCACCATTGTAGTAGCGATAGCCTTCCACCAAAGCGATGCGCTGAGCGATTTCCAGAGCGTTGCCGGGAGCCTTAAGAAGCTCCTCACCCCACTGCTTGGCCTGCTGTTTAAAGTCGACCTTGGCGTTCACTTTGCGCTGAACGACGGTACCATCCGCGTGCACACGCGGTTCTCCCTGAACCTTGATCTTCTGCTTAAAATCCTTGTCCTTGGTGACGCGAATCGGATCGGTGGTGGCCACCGGATCTTTGGCGTAGATGCTCTGCAAGCGCAAATTCGGTCGCAGGTCCACCCAGGGAAAGAGATACTTGATGGGATCGAAGCTGAACTTTTCGCGATGAGTGCGCCGAACCAATTGGCTCAACTGCTGATAGTCGGGGCCCGCCTCCGAGTAGTATTTGGCCCGATCGGCCAGATCTTTGGTTTCGTCGTAATAGGGCTTGCCAGCCGCTTCCAGGACTTTCTTCAGGTCGGCGGGGACTTCGTCGTCAGCGGAAGTGGGCACAAATCGGTCGCCTGCCGCGGGCGCGGCCTGAGCCGGAGCCGCCGTGGGTCGGTTCCGGAGAGTGGAGTTGAGCGCGCCGATCTGCATGTTTGCAGATTAGCGGGAACCCCTGAAATCTAGTTGAAACAGCCGGAACAGTGCTGGTTTATTTAGCGGTTGGGGATGCTTACGGGGCCGGTTTCGAGTATGCGCGGGCCGACTTTGTGGCGCGCCACAATGACCTGAATGGCTATTATCAGCATCCCAAACACCTGGGCATTCGACCCGGTATGTACACAGACGACACCCAGATGAGTCTGGCCGTGGCCGAAGCCCTGCTGAACAACCCCCGCCCCACCCCGCTGCAGTGGGCCGACCACTTTGTGGGAGCCTTCCGGCGCGACCAGCGCGAAGGCTACGCTCAACGCTTCTATGATTTTCTAATGACGGTCCAAGACGGCGCCGATTTTCTAGCCCGCATCCAACCCCGCAGCGATAAGAGTGGCGCCGCCATGCGCGCCCTGCCGGTCGGGTATCTGAGCACGCCGCAACAGGTTCTGGAAGTGGCCGCCGAGCAGGCGCGGCTGACCCACGATACACCTGGTGGGATCCTGTCGGCTCAGGCCGTGGCCTTAAGCGCTCATTTCCTACTGCGGGGCGGACCCAAAGCCGAGTTGCCGGATTATCTGGAAAAGCAGATAAGCCATTCGTGGTTCGACTGGCGGGGGTCGGTAGGCTCGGCGGGCCTGGATAGTGCCAGAGCCGCCCTGACCTCGTTTCAGCGCCACCACTCCATGCACGCCATGCTCAAAGAGTGCATCGCCTGGACAGGGGATGTAGACACGGTAGCCGCCCTGGCCCTGGGCCTGGCCGCCTGTTCCCAGGAGGTCGCGCGCGATTTGCCCCAGGTTTTGCTGCAAGACTTGGAAAACGGCCCGTTTGGTTCAGACTATGTGAAGCAGCTCGACCAGCGTCTGCGGGATCGCTTTCTGTGCTGAAAAGACTGATGCTGCTGGCAGTCCTGGCCACTCCGGCGGTCGCCCAGGACCTTTGGAAAGCCTACGACCAGCTGTTTCACAAGGCTCGCTACGTCGACCTGAGTCACACCCTGGAACCTCAGTCGACGGTGTGGCGCGGTTTTGGGCCGCAGCAGTTCGAACCCGCTCTCGATCCCGCCAGCGGCAAGGCCTACGAATATGCAAAAGACGGCTTCGAAGCCACCCGCTATCAGCTGAGCACCGACCAGTTGGGCAGTCAGCTCGACCCGCCGGCCCACTGGAATCCCAACTTCCCGGCCATCGACGAAATCCCGGCCAGCTACGCCCTGCGCCCCCTGCTGTGCATCTCGATTGTGGAACAGGTGCGCAAGGACCCCGGCTACTCGCTGCAGGTCCCCGATATTCTGGCCTGGGAGAAGCGCTACGGCCGCATTCCCTCCGGCTCGGTGGTCATGGTGCGCTCCGACTGGTCCAAGCGTTGGGGCGAGCCAGGATTGGCGGCCGAGCCCAAGTTCCCGGGAGTGTCCCTGCCGGCCCTGAGGTTTTTGCATGAGCAACGCCACATTCTTTTTCACGGTCACGAGCCACTCGATACCGATTGCTCACCCGACCTGGCCGGCGAATCCTGGCTGCTGCGCAACGGCTACACCCAGGCCGAAGGCGTCGCTCATCTTGACCAGATACCGCCATGCGGAGCTCTTCTGCTGACCGGCTTTCCCAAATTCCGCGGCGGCCTGGGTGGTTATGCTCGCTTCGTGGCCGTCTGCCCGGCGGACTGGAAATACGGGGTGCGCGCCAACCCCTTGACCGACTCCCCCTTGCCCCGACAAGCAAAGCCACTGCACTGGGACCGAGAGCGCGGCTACCGGGTGCGCTAACGGATGTTTTCGCCTGCCCATTCGCGGATAGAATGGCTAGCGTGACGATTTTTCAAGCTATCACCCTCGGAGTGGTCGAGGGACTCACCGAGTTTCTGCCCATTTCCTCGACCGGGCACATGATTTTGACAAGCTCCGCACTGCACGTGCCGGATGACGATTTCACCAAACTCTTTGAAGTGTGCATTCAATTGGGTGCGATTCTCTCGGTGGTCATCTTGTATCGGCACCGGTTTATGCGTCAGAAAGCCGATTTTTACAAGAAACTGATGATCGCGGTAGCGCCGGCCCTGGTGCTCGGGTTTCTCCTGAACAAAAAGATCGATGCTCTGCTGGAAAGCGACCTGACGGTCGCCTGGACCATGCTCATCGGCGGCATCGTGTTGCTCTTTGTCGACAACCTGTTCAGCAAGCCGGAAATCGACAAGCCCGAAAAAGTCAGCCCTTCCCAGGCCTTGATTATCGGGTTCTGGCAGGTGCTGGCTATGATCCCGGGGATGAGTCGCAGCGCCTGCACCATCATTGGAGGGATGCAACAGAAGTTGACCCGCCAGGCGGCCGCAGAGTTTTCCTTCTTCCTGGCCGTTCCCACGATGGCCGCGGCCACCGGCTATAAACTGCTGAAGGCCTTGATGAAGCAACGCGAGCTCCTGACTGACCCGAATAACCTGATGCTGCTGGCCATAGGGAATTTCGTAGCGTTTATCGTGGCCTTGCTGGCCATCAAAACCTTCATTGGCTATTTGCAGAAGCACGGGTTCCGGCTCTTTGGAGTCTATCGGGTGGTGATGGGCCTGATCGTGCTGGGCCTCATCTACAGCGGTCGCCTGACCTAGCCCTAAACTGCCCCCGACCAGGCGGTCGGTCGCGGCGGAGCCGCTCCACTCCCGCGAGCTGTTAGGATGGCAATTTTTAGCACAATCATATGGACGCTAGCCGCTGCGCGGACTAGCTTTTGCCCAGCAAGGTCTTACCCGCCAGACGCAGCTTCTCGACGGTGCTCAGCTTGGCTCGCTTCTTGAGCACCGTGCAGCCCATCGACCCTACCTTGGTGAGCAATGCCTGGTAGATGTTGGTCATGGCCCCCAGCGAACTGCGGCAGGCCGAATCGACTCGGTCATCCAGCCGGGCCGCGCGCCCGTAGTAGTCCTGAGCCCGAGCCACCTGCTCTTTGAGAAACTGGCGCATGGCCGGAGTATCGCGGCCCGAAAGGAGGTCCGGCTCGCTGATCCCGGCTGCGGACAACTCGTCCTGGGGCAGGTAGATGCGACCCAGGGAAAGGTCCTCGGCTACATCCCGCAAGATGTTGGTCAGTTGAAAGGCAATCCCGCGCCACTCGGCCATCTGGAGTGCTTCGGGGGAATGGTCGAAGCCATAGACATGCACGCATACCAAACCGACTGTAGAGGCCACGCAATAGCAGTAGCGGTAGAGTTCCTCAAACGTAGCATAGCGGTTCTTGGAAAGATCGGCTTCGACGCCGTCAATCATGGCGTGAAAGTAGTCCGAGGGAATGGCGTGCTTGCGCTTGGCATCATAGAAAGCGGGCAAAATCTTGCTGCCTCCGACCTGGTCACCGTCGATGGCCTGGCGCCACTCTTTGAGCAGGTCGGCTTTGGAGCCTTGGATGTCCCCGTCCGATACATCGTCACAATAGCGGAAAAAGGCATACATCGCGCACATCGAGCGGCGCTGCTCGGGTGGCAGCAGGCGGATCCCGTAATAGAAGTTCTTGGCGCGTTCCTTGGTGTTTTTTTCGCAGTAACGGTAGCTTTCATCCAGGTCTAGAGCTTGCATGGGGCTTGATTGTTCTGAAATAACACGGGTTCCCCTACCTGCGCCCAATAACAAGAATCAGCCATTAGTCGTAACAGGAAATAGTAAGTTCCTACCTACTGACCCTCCGAAGACGATGCTAATATCAATCCAGAGCCGCTAGCAGATGACCCCCCCCGACTGCTGGTGGCTCTTGTTATTTATCGCATCATCCTGGTGGAGACTGAAAAGTCTCCTTTTTTTTGCCTCATGGAATGGGTAGCACACTTAAGAAACGGTCCGATCGATCTAGTATATTTATACCTCCACCCAATGGCGAAAACCTGTTAGTCTACTGAAGGACCTCAAGCGGATGACCCCCCCCGAACGCGCGAGGTCCTTTTTATTTTCCGGACCTCGTTCTAGCGAGGTCCTGCTCCGCCGGAATGCCCACCAACTCGTCGCCCGTCTCCAGTTGATAGCGGCGCGGATTGAGCAAGGTCTGCCCCCCGGGCCGATAGACTCCCACCAGCAAAATGCCCTGCTGCGCGATCCACTCTCCCACCAGCTGGGCGAAGTCTCGCCCCACCAGGGTCGAATCGACCGGGTAGCTGGTAAACCCCGGACGCGAAGTCGAGGGCTGCACCAGCTCGTGTAGCGCCCTCCAGCTGGAGGGACTGACGGCCGCCCGGGCCAGCAGATGGCCGGCCAGGTCTTGCGTGATGACCACCTCGTTCACGTTTCCCATGCGCAGGTGGCTCTCGTTCATAGCATTCGATAGTTCTGCGCAAGTATAGACGTCCGGATTCAGCTTCTCGATGGTCAACGCCGCCATCACCGTGCGCGCATCCGCATCCTGGCGGGTCCTGCCCTCGGCGATATCCGAGACGATAAGAGCCACCGAAGCCTGCCCGACATTGCACCTCTGCAACACCTCGATGCGCGTAAAATCGTCGCGGACCAGCCGGACGCGATGTCGGAAAGGCACTTCCGCCAACTCCGGCAGATCGGGCCGGTCGGCGATGACCACGAATTCGCGCTTACAAAAGTCGGGATGTTGCTGGAGCTGCTTGATGGTCGACTCCAGACCGGAATTCCAGCCGCAGATCATCACATGATCCTCCAGATCCTCGAGGTGCATCTGTTGCAACACCGTCCCATCGCGTAATTTATCCACCAGGAAAGCCGAGGCAGTCGCCGTCAGAAGCGCGAACAAGGTCAAGCCGGACAACTCCAAACAAAGCAGCACCAGCTTACCCCCCGTGCTGTTGGGAAGCTGGCCGGCATACTCCGCCTGAGCCACTGTAAAAAGGCTGATCCAGAAGTTCTGGGCGAGCTTATCAGTGCCCGAATTTGGGTCCTCGAAATGAGTCAGACCCAGGCTGCCCGCCATTAGACAAAACATCAAGAAGAATACCACCAGCGCATATTCGCTGGCGCGTCCTAGCAGTAGCCGCTGCAGCAAACCGCTGCGCGAAGCCACCCCGGCCAATCGGTAGAGACGCAACAAGCGCAACAGTCGAAAGAAGCGCGCCACCCGCAGCATGGGCACCAGGGCCAATAAATCCAGCCAGTATTCGCTCCAAAAGCGTCGCTTGCGCCGAGCCGCCAGGTAGCGCAGTCCAAGCTCGAATGCAAATAACAAAGTTAAGGCGTATTGGGCCTCGTCCACAGCTGGCTGGAAGCGGTGGTCGCGAGGCAGGCAGATTTCTGGAATGAGGAGTCCAATGCTCAAAGTAATGGCTAGAGCCACCATGATCTCAAAAAGGTTGCTGTTTACCAAACGCTTCAGGCGCTGGCGCACTAGTAGGCGTCCTTCAGGGCCAGATTTAGCACTTCTTGCCCGCTTGACAGACAAGCGTAGGCGGAAGGAGCCAGGCTGGCGTCCAGCTCACGTGGGCAGTAGTAGCCCAGGGTTTGCACCACCAGAGGCTCCTCGGATCCGTCAGGTCGGGTCCTTTCAAGAACGAAGTAAAGACGCAGAGCACGAGCCTTGCGTATACGCGACAAAAGATATTCCATCAAGCTTTTGCGCCAGACCTGGTGCTCGCTCTGGCAGACATTCATCATCAGCTTCCGCCACCGCGCGTTGGGATACTGGGAGGCAACCCGGGCCGGCTTCTCCCACGAAATCTGGGGTCCGCCCAGAATCCAGGCATTGACCCAGTCTCCCTCAGCGGTCTCGGCCGCCACCACGTAATAACCGTCCTCTGACACCGGACGGGGAGCAAACATATTCCACTGTTGGTCCAACCGCAACAAGCGCAAGTCTGGTGAACGGGGCAGCACCTTCCAATGACGGCTCCAGTAATAATTGCAGTAACCCACACGTAGCAGCAGAAAAATCAGCAAGATGCTCAAGGTGAGCCCCGGCGCCCCCGGCAAACTGCGGTCGCCGCCGGGCAGGGGCCAACCGAAGGCCGGCCTTACAGACCTCTTGGGAAAACGGATGCGGTCCCAAACAAACGACGGAATCAATGCCCAACTGGCGCTGGCGGCAATCCAGGTGAAGGCTCCCAGATGCAAAAAAGCGCTCATTCCCAAATGAAGGCCGGTCAGTCCCAACACCGCTACCAGGCGTGTCAGGGGATGGATCCAAATCAAGATGGGCGCCAATCCCTCGAAGAACAGCACTGCGAAGTTCAGCCCCCGCATCCAATCGGGATG
>JALHOV010000007.1:33547-35063 GCA_022842865.1 Vulcanimicrobiota bacterium
ATGCTGCAGCAGCCATTGGGCCGGCGGCGACGCGATGGCGTCCAAACGCATCGCATATTGCACGGCGGTCCCCTGAACCATCCATTCCGCTCCGCTTTTGAGTGCGCAGGCCCAACCGTAGATCATGGTGAGCTGAAGGCAGTAAGCCAGCGTGCCGAGATGCAACACTCGCTCTGGCTGGCTCTCTCGAACTGGCCTGCGGGCGGAATCTACCGACCAACGGGCTCCCAGCGGGCAGAAAAGCAGCCAGAAGAGCAAGCAGCGAAGGTAAAGGTCGCCACCATCCAGGATGATGGGATTCCGGTTTTGGATTGAGATCAGCAGAAACCAGGAAGCCCAACCGGCCAGGCGCGTGCGGTAACCTACCAGCAGGCAGAGATAAGCCAAGGCCGTCACCAGGAAGAGGAGGGCCTGACCTTCGCGGCTGGTCTGCATCAGGTGGAGACTAAAGAAGGCTGGGTCCCAGCTCAGCTTGGTGACCACGTAACCCGGCTGAGCTCCCCAGTCGGTATAGTGGGCGGTCAAGTCGGTGGCCCGAATGGCCAGGTCCTGGAGCAGACAGAGGGCGTAAGCCATGCGCATCAGAGCCAGCGAACGCAAATCCAGGGCCATACCCTGGAACCATTTTTTGATCAGTGAGCCACCCATCGCCGGGGCCATTCGCCCCGGCTCCACTCAAGTCCCAGTACGAACTCACCCTTCAAGTTGTGAAAACCGGCCCTCCAGGCTCCGTGGTGGGACTTCACCTCGCCACTCAGCAGGGTCACGGCCGTCAGCAAAATCATCACCAGACCCAGCGCGAAACGGAGCTTGCTGCTCTCATCCGGAGTTTTCCAACCCCACACACCCGTGGGCCCGGCCGGGGCTTCTTTGCGACGCTTTCTGGCCTTGGCAGGGGGCTTCTTTGGCTTCGGCTTGGGCTCAGGCGCCTTTTTCTTCTTGGCGACGGCGGCCATTCAGGTGGCCGTCAACATCAGCCGGGCTGGAAACCAGAGGGTATCCTCGAGGGGAAACTCATGGCTGCGGGCGCCCTTGAGCACAACCCGCAGCGAGTCGCCATCGGCCTCCAGCTCGGTGGATTCGGCTTCCTCGTAGAAAGTACGCCACTTCTCCACCGCCCTCCGCACCGGATCTTCTTTCAGTCCGCGGATTTTGAAGCGTTCCACTCCCTGGCGAGACCAGATCTTGTGAGCCTGCTCCAAAGCCGTGATGGCTTGAGCTCGGTCACAGCCCCGCAAATCCAGTCCCGGCACCTCCGGCAGATTCATCTTGCCAGGTGCGGCCTTGTGCTTGAGCACCTTGTCGAATTCCTCAGACGGCACCTCGGGAGTCGAGCTGCCCTCGCCGGGATCGTATTCTACCAGTTCGACCTCGCGCAGATGCTCGTGATAGCGACGCAGCGTGCCCTCCAGGGCTTTCACCAAAAAGGCGACCGGGGTGCCCGGTCCGATGCGTTGCGCTCGCACCAACAGCCGATGATCTTCGCTGCCGAGCACCTCGAAGCGCACTCCCTCTT
>JALHOV010000008.1 GCA_022842865.1 Vulcanimicrobiota bacterium
TCCCGGCCGCAGCCAGATGACTTCCTGGCCCTGGAAGACCTTATCGCCGACCCGGCAGCCGACTCTTTCCACGATGCCGGACTGCTGGGCGTTGACCACGCCTTTGCGGGTTGAGGAGATCTCTCCGGAGACCTCCAGCAGGTGGGGCAGTTTACCCGCGCGAGCAATAGAAACTTTCACCTGATGCGCTCCGGGCGCGGCTCGCTGCAGGGAGGGACGGTCGCAGCTCAGCAGAAGAACTGCAGCGGTCAGTGCTGGGAGAAGAATGGTTTTGCGCAACGTTGGCGCGATTCCCCTCCTGCCTGCCATCTCCTGCGAAGCGAGGGTGTCATGTCCGTATCGATCGAAATTTCCGAAGGTAATCTTGAGATTCACGTGCGGGGGTTGGATAAGCTTCTGGCTTTCAAGGGGAGCCTCACCATTCCGCTCGCGCACGTCTCGTCGGTGCAGCCCGCGCCAGAAATTCCTCGCGCCGATATGGGCCTGAAGCTGGTAGGCGCGGGCATTCCCGGCTTGATTCGCGCCGGAACCTACAACGGCAAGGATGGACTGGCCTTCTGGGACGTGCACGATCACAGCAAAGCGATCAAGATCGATTTGCACGATGAAAAGTATGCTTACCTGGTGGTCGAGGTGGATGACCCGGAAGCTAGCGTGGTTAAGATCCGTCAGGCGCTGACCTGATGCGCAAGTTGCTTGGGCTGGTGCTGCTGACCAGCCTCAGCTGGGCAGCCGGGGGCACGACTTCGTACCGCCAGAAGATCGCCGTCGATCTGAACGGGGACGGCAGAAAGGAATATGTCGTTCTCAAGCCCTACAATTTGGGCGAAGCCAGTCGCGGTCAATTGCTGGTGCTCGATACCGCCGGAAAGATTCTCTGGACCGGACCTCGAATCAAGGATATTCACTCGAATAGCCCCTGGGCTTTTTTGGGTGAATTTGATTTGGGCGATATTTCCTGGGTAGACGACTACGACGGAGACGGCAAAGTGGACCTGTGTGCTACCTACCAGAAATCGGACGTTCGGCCCACCCATTTTCGCCTCTTCCACTGGGACGGCAAAGGGTTCGTCTATGATCGCTCGGCCATGCTGGTGCCAGCGCCACAAAAACCTGCCACCTTCGAGTGGAAGGCTTACTCCCCCGAGGCGACTTCCTGGGTAGACAGCATGATTTGCACCAGTAGCGGACGCTATCGAGCCGAGATTTCCTCGCCACCCAACCCGGTGGAGACCGTCCAGTTTCGCTACCAGCCCGGTGAAGGTTTTCTCCGCACGCCCTAAGCCCTAAATTGCCCCCAGCCAGGCGGTCGGTCGCGGCGGAGCCGCTCCACTCCCGCGTGCTGTTAGTGGGCCAATTTAGACCACAACTCAAGTGAACGCTAGCGGCCTTCGGCCTAACTAGCTAGGCCATTTGGCGGCGGGCCAGCTCCTGGAATTCACCCGGTTGATTGAGAAGTTCTTCATAGGTGCCGACCTGCGCGAAACGTCTCGTCTCGGCGCTGAGCACGTAAATGCGGTCGGCGTTCTGAATGGTGCTGAGGCGGTGGGCGATGACGATGCGGGTGGCCTTCAGACCTTCCAGGCCGCGACTGACGTGTTCTTGGGTGGCATTATCCAGGGCACTGGTGGCTTCGTCAAAGAAGAGCACGCGAGGACGGGTCACCACCGCGCGCGCGATTACCAGGCGTTGTAGCTGGCCGCCTGAGAAGCTGGCCCCCTCGGTCACCACCGTGTGCATCCCCATGGGCATGGCCTTGATATCGTCAGCAATTCCAGCGATGGCTGCCGCTTCCCAAGCATCGTCGACCGTCAGCAGCGAGTTGCCGACGATGTTGTTGAGAATGCTCCCGGGCATCAGCCGGGTTTCCTGCAAGACCACTCCCAACTGGCGTCGCAGAGCCTGCAGATTGACCGCCTGTACGTCCTGACCGTCGTATAAAATGGTTCCGGAGTCTGGTTTTTCGAAGCCCAGCAGCATGCGTAGCAAAGTCGACTTACCCGCGCCAGAAGGTCCTACAATGGCAATAAATTCGCCGGGCTCGGCCAGCAGGTCGATGTTGTCGAGTGCGACCGGCCCGTCCTTTTGGTAGTGAAAGGTGACCCCTTTCAATTCCAGTCGGCCTTCCAGGGGTTCCGGATCCGGCCGGTCGTCACTGGCCTCGGTTGGTTCGTCCAGAATGGGTCGGGCCCGGTCGAGCGTGGGACCGACGGCCACCAGCGAGGTGAGGGCCGAGCTGACCGAGGTCATAGCGCTGATGAATTGCCCGAAGGCCGCGAAGAAGGCAGCGATGTCACCGGCTGAGAGCGTGCCGTAGCCGCGCCAGGCCAGAAAACCGAACATGACGGTGGTGCAGAAAATGCTGTAGCCGGCCTGGAAGGCGGTGTTGTTGACGCCGACCATGCCCAGACCAAACGAAATCTTGCGTTCCTTGGAGAACAACGAAGCCCATTGATTGAAAGCGCGTGCCTCGGCTCCCGCCCCGCGCAGCTTGCGCACCCCGTTGAGTAGTTGCAGCAACAGGCCCGAGATGTGACCTTTTACGTCCAACAACGGACGCTGGTAGCGCAGCTGCAGAAAGGCCACCAGAGCGATGGAACACAGGTAGATGGCCACCAAAATCATGGCCACCAGGGCCAACTGCCAGCTGTAGTAAAACAGCAGCACCAGGCTGAAGACCGAGGTCAGGCCGCCCAACAGCGAGTTCAGAGCGGCTCCGCTCATGGCCTGGCGAATGGCGTTGATACCCAGCGCGCGATTGGCCAGGTCTCCGGTCGAGAACTGGTTGAAAAATGGCGCCGGTAGACGCAGCAGCCGGTCAAAGACGGCCGATTGCAGGGCACCGTCCATCTTGCCGTCGAGACGAAGCAGAGCGATCGAGCGAGTGAACTGGAAGGCGCCGCTGGCCAGATTGGCGGCCAGCAGTGCACCGCCCAGATCATACAACTCGGAGCGCATGTCCGAGGGCACGATCTGACCGATGAGCAGGCCGGTGGCGACCGGCTGCACCAAACCCAGGAAACCACCCAACACCGCCATCCACACGATGGTGTAGAGATCTCCCTTGGCCATGGAAATGCCCATGGAGACCAGGTCGCTTCGGCGAATGGGGCGATTCGGCAACGGTTGGTAGAAGGTGTAGGCGGCCGACGCCAGGTTTTTGGCGCGGGTTCTGTTGAGACGCACCGGCTTGGGGTCGCGCGGGTCGATCATATCGTAGGAGTGGCCGCCGACCGGCATTAAGGCCACCGGGAAGCCGTCTTGCAGGAAGCCCAACATCGGTCCGCTGTCGGTATGATACCAGCGGCCCGTCAGGCTTACTCCGCGCACGCGCACCCGCGAGGCGTGCGCGATTTCGCTGACTTCATCGCCAGAGGAGCGGGATTGGTGTTGCGGCCGACGCATCGTCTCCACCTGTAGGGCCTTGCCCACGATCTGGCAGGCGGCCAGCAGAGGGTCCAGGCCTCCGCTGGCTGGAACCATCACTCGCCGCGAATCGGGAATAACCGAGAGCATGGCGTTGATGGCGCCGCTGAAAGCCATCTTGTTGACGGTGGAGACTTGCAAAATACGCTCGTCGGCCAGTTGCCGCCGCGCCTTCAGAGCGGAGATGGCACTGTTGGCCATAACTTTGTGGAGCGAAAGCAGCCCGGGCCATAGCAGTTTCTGCTCATAGACCTCGGCCGTGCTGAGCACGTCGACCTGCATATCCTGGGGCACCCCTAACCAGGCGGGACGACTCAGGGGAAAGGGAGCGTCCAGGCCGGCCGGAGGGGAGTCTTTGTGCTCAAAAACGAGCAGTCCCGGAGCCTGGGCCCGCAACCACAAGCAGCGTGCTGAAACGGCCACCGAGGTGCCGGTCTGCACTTTGCGGGCCAGTCCGGGCTGCAGCGTCTGACAGGCTCCAGGCACCCGCCCTGGAGCACCCGCGGTCTGCAGCGCCTGCACCCAGGTTTCCACAAAATTGAGGAACACATCCATCTGGTTGCTGGCAAAAAACTCGAGTCGCTGACGGTCGACCACCAGCACCTGGGTGGCCACCCCGCCCCGCGCCAGGATGGTGTAGCCCTTCACTTCGCCCAGTCCGAATAAGGCACCACCCGCCGATAGTTGTAACAGATGAAAGCCGAGCCCCTGGGGGTGGCCGTCCAGCAACGGCACCAGGAAAAGATCCAGTGTCCCGTCGACCACCAGCCAGGCCTTGTCCGGATCTTCCACCACAATGGGAACGTTGCCGTGGGCTGGTCGGATATCCAGAGTGGAGTAGTTGGGCAAGGACTCCAGGAAACTGCGCAGTTTCATCATCTTTAGGAACCTACCGCTCCGGGGTCGGCTTGCATAAGGTTCTGATAGGGTCCGGGTTTGGCGCACAGTTCCTCATGGGTGCCGGCCTGCACCACCTGTCCTTTGTCCATCACCAGAATCTGGTCGGCGTCGCGGATGGTGCTCAGGCGGTGGGCCACGATAATGCAGGTGCAGCCGCGTGTGCGCAGACTGGCATCGATCTTGCGCTCCACCAGTGGGTCGAGAGCACTGGTGGCTTCATCGAGGATCAAAATCGAAGGGTTGGTCACCAGTGCGCGCGCAATCTCCAGGCGCTGCCGCTCGCCGCCGCTGAAATTGCTAAGTCCTTCCTTGACCGAGCAGTCCAGTCCGCCCGAGCGGACCATCAAAGTATCGAAGATGTGCGCATCCTTCAGGCCTCGGATCAAATCCGACTCCGACACGGTCGGATCCCAGAGGGTTAGATTCTCGCGCACGGTACCGCCGAACATTTTGATTTCCTGATCGACGTGGGCTACGCTGCTGGTCATCACCACCCTTGGAATCTCCGAACGTTGCTTACCGTCAAACAGCACCTCGCCCGACCAGTTCTTGAAAACCCCCGTGATCAAGCGAACGATGGTCGATTTGCCGCTACCGGTGGCGCCCACCAGGGCCACTCGCTGGCCCGGCCGGATGGTCAGGTTAAAATTGCTGATCAAAGGCGGCTTCAGGCGGCTGTATCCGAAGGTTAAATCGCGTAACTCCACCAGTCCCTGGAGTTTCAGGGGGGACGGCAAAGTCTCCGGGCCGCTGCTTTCGACGCGATCGGGTGGGTTGACCAGCACGTCGTCGAGCCGGTTCATATCGCTTTCCACTTCCTGGATTTCTGAGCCCAGGGTGACCATTTCGTTTACCGGGCCGATAAAGTTGCCCATCAAACCTTGAAAGGCGGTCAGCAGACCGACCGTCAAAGCCCCGTCCATAATGCGCAGGCCGCCGACGCACAGGACGGCCAGAGTGCCCAGGCCCGACACAAAATTGGGCAGCAGGGACACCGCCTGAGAGGAAAGCCCCAGGTCCTGCTGGACTTTGATGACCTTGGCCAGATGGCCCGACCAGCTGGCGAAAAAGTCGTTCTCGCGCCCGGTCGCTTTCAAAGTCTCGATGGCCTGCAGACCTCCCATGGTCACGGCCGTCAGCTTGCCTTGCTCCTGGAGCAGTCGCGCCGACATGTCTTTGCGTTGGCGCGAGACCAGGCTCAGGGCGGTAAAGTTGATACCGGCCAGGCTGATGGCGATCCAGGTCAGAGTCGGGTCATACATAAACATGACGGCCGCATACACGAAGACCATCAGAGTATTCATGCAGGCCCGCGCCAACTTGCCGGTGAGTAGCCCGGCCACTTTGTCATTAAGGGCCACGCGGCTGGCGATTTCGCCGGGATTGCGCTGGCTGTAAAATTCGGCCGGTAGCCAGAGTACGTGCCACAGGAACTTGCCGGAACTGGAAATGGCCATGTTGGCCTGCAGGCGCTGCAAAAAGTGTCCGCGCAACCAGTTCAAGGCCATCTGCACGCAGGCGGTGATGAGCATGACTGCCAACAGGGCTAAAATCCAGTCGTGCTGGCCCTTGCCCAGGATTTCATCCATGAAGACCTTCATGAAGGCGGGCGTCACCAGACCCGGCAGGACCATTCCAAAACTCACCATCACCACTACGGCCAGGCCTTTTTCCAGACCCACCAGACGTTGCCGCAGTGAGCGAAAGATGTTTTTTGGCTTGCCGCCCGGCTTGAACTCAGGGCCGGGCTCCATGGTCAGGGCGACGCCCGTGAAAGACTTCTTGAAAACGTCGGCACTCACCGGTCGGGGTCCGACAGCCGGGTCATTGAGATACGCATCCCCGTTGGCTGCGAACCCCTCCAGCACCACGAAGTGATTGAAGTTCCAAAAGAGCACCACAGGCAGCACCACGGTCTTCAATTTGTCCACGTCGCATTTGATGCCGTTGGCCGTCAGACCATAGGTGCGCGCCACCTTGAGCACGTTGAGAGCGTTGCTGCCGTCGCGGCCAATGTCACATTGGGCGCGCAGAACTTCCAGGGAGACGAACCGACGGTAATAGCCCAGCACAATGCCCAGGCAAGTCGAGCCGCACTCGACCGCCTCCATCTGAATCATCGTCGGTGTCTTTACCCGACCGGTGCCGAAGAATCTCACCAGGGGTTGGCGCCAAAAACCTTGTCTAGATACGGTATCACCAGGTCGATCGGGCGGTTGCTGTCGACCACCACGTTGGCCCGGCAGACGGTGCCGTCGCCCAGGCCAAAGTTCGGCCCTTTTCCGGAAGACCAGATGTAGCCGCTGGGGGTGCTCAGATCACGCTCCAGGCCCACTTCAACTTTAATCGGAGCGGTCTGATAGATCGAGCCATCGCCCACGAAAAACTTGACCAGGTCCTGGTTGCCCAGCACCGACATCATGTCGCCGTTGTCGGCCGGATAGCTGGCCACCGTCACCACTCGCCCTAAGACGTAGCCATATTCGGCCTCATCGGCGGTAGACGGCGAGATGCGTGTCACCATGCCCGGACGCACCCGCTTGCCCTGGTCCACCGGCAGGTAAAGGATGGCTTTCAGGTCCGAGTCGGTAGCGCTCAGCGATGCCAGTGTATCCCCCACCTGCACGATCTGGCCCGCCCGCACTCCCAGGTGGGAAACAGTGCCGGTGAAGGGAGCGGCGATGTCGATACGGGCTGTCTTGGGAAACTCCGTGACCGATTGCAGCCGGGCCACGATCTGGCCCTCGCGCACCGTATCGCCCGGATTGATCAAGAGTTCCAGCACCTGACCGGAGGCCATCGAGGGAATCGACTTGAGCGGGGCGGAGAGCAAGATTCCCGGTCCCTGGACCGTGATGGGAAGGCGTCCCAACACGCTCCAGGCGGCTACCACCAGTAGAAAAAACATCAACGCCCAGGTGGCCACCCAGGCTTTGGGGGTGGTGATCTCGATGGGCATGTCCAGCTGATCGGAAGAAGAGAGATGCTCCAAAGCCTCCCGGCGGAAAAGTTCCTCAGCCACGCTCAATACCCCGTTTATTCATTTTTAGGAGAAGTCTTGACAGGATTGGTTGGGTTCAGTTCGTCTTCGGACGGTTCCCGGCCTGGGAGCGACGGCATGGGTGGAAGCTCCCAGTCGACCCGCATCGATTCTGGCAAAACAAAGGGGTATTCGGCAGAAATAGAGCGTCGCCAATCGGCCAGGCTGGACCGGTAAGAAGCCTCCACGCTGAGCATCGTGAGCTGCGAATTGGCCCAATTGTCCTGTGCGTTGAGCAACTCGGTGCCGCTGGAAACGCCGGCCCGAAAGCGAGTAAACGCGATTTTCAGGGCTTCATCATTTTGCTGGGCGGCAATCTTGGCCTGTTTCATCTGCTCCCAGTAGCTTTTGAGCAGCAAATAATTGGTGGCCACGTCTTGTTTGACCGACCGTTCTTGCGAGACGATGCTCTGGCGGATCTGCTCGGACACCGCGTCGGCCTGCTGCTGTAGGTAAACGGACTGACCGCCGTCCAGGATGGGGATCGACAGCTGTAGACCGGCCACCCAGTTGATGGAGGGCGGGGTGACGGGCACATAACTGGCGCTGTACTGGGAAAAAGCGCTTAGAGTTGGCGAACTGGTCAGTCCCAGCGCAATGGCGTTGGCTTGCGCCGAGGCCAGCGACCAGCGCAGCCCCGCCAGTTCGGGCCTGCGCACCAGCGCCCGCTCCAGACCTTCGTTGTAGTTGGGCGGCGGAGGAGGCGGAGCGGTATCGGCCAGGTTAATGGGGGTGAGGGGAGGCATATCCAGCAGCACCGTCAAGACCACTTTCGAGGTGTCTCTGGTTTTTTGCGAGTCGATCAACGATTGGATGGTAGATTGCATGGCCGCGTTGGATTGGATGATTTCAAATTCGGCGATTGTGCCGGCCTTGAATAGATTCTGGGACAGTCGCAAATACTCCCGATGGTTGTCCAGGCGACTCTGGGCCAGTTTGACCTGCACCTCGGACAACTGCACGGAAATGTAGGCTTTCTCGACCGTTTGCAGCAGGTTTTCAATGGTGGTCCGGTAGTCTTGCTGGGTCTGCTTCTTACTCAACTTCTTGGCCAGCGCCGTCCAATGGATGCGGCCGAAAGTGGTGATGGTCTTTTGCAAAACCAGCGTACCGTTGTAGGTGTTGGCGCTGGGAGTGGTGCTGCTGGAAACCAGGCCGGGTATGAGGCTGCTGAAAAACCTGGTCAATCCGTTGGGCTGCGGGACGGGCTCCAGAGTGCGGGCGTAGCTGAGATTGCTCGACAGGGTGGGTTGCAGAGGGACGTAGGCCAGATCGATGGCTTTCTGGGCCTGCACGATACGAGCTTCGGCCTGGCCGATGTCGGGATTGCCCTGCAAGGAGCGTCTGAGCGCCTCGTCCAAGGTCAACTGGACCGGTGGGACAGCAGGGATAGCGGGATCCGGCGCAACGACAGGAGCAACGGTCGCAGCCGGCGTCGGGCTGGCGATCGGTAGCGGTTCCGCCAGGCACGAGCCGCCCATCACCGCCAGCCAGGCCCATGTCAGATACGCGCGCATCGGCGGCGGACTTCCCCACCCCGCCTTGAACTCCTTGACATGGAGGGACTCGATGCCCCGGGTCAAATCCGGGGTCCATGGACATCGTGCTGGTCAGCCTGCCATTTGTCAGCCTGCCCAGACCTTCGCTGGCGCTGGGGCTCCTCAAGGCGGCTCTAACGCGCCACGGTCTGGAAAGCCGAGTCGATTATGCCTGCCTGCACTTTGCCCGGCGGGTGGGTCTCTCGGGTTATGCGCTGGCCAATTCTATGCCCGCCAATTCGCTGCTCGGGGAGTGGATTTTCGCCGGCGCCGTCTTCCCTGATTTCCATCCCGACCACGATGCCTACTTGGAGAGCCTTTTTCACGGTGGCTCCATCTATGTTTCCAGTCTGGCCGAATTGCGCCGGATGGCCTGGGATCTGCGCCGCCAGGCCGAGGATTTTCTCGATCAAACGGCGCGCCGGCTGGTGGACGAGGGCGTGCGCATTGTGGGCGCAACTTCCACCTTTCAACAGAACCTGGCCAGTCTGGGCCTGTTTCGCCGCCTCAAGCAGCTGCGGCCCGACTTGATCACGGTGATGGGTGGTGGCAATTGCGAGGGCGCAATGGGAGTGGCCTTACTTGAGCATTTTGCCTGCCTGGATTATGTCGTATCGGGAGAAGCCGATCAGTTGGTCGCCCCTTTCTTTGCCCAGTTGCTCAGCGGCTCGCCGCCCAAGGTAGCGCCACCCGGGGTGATGAGCGGCCGCTGGACCGGGGCGCCCCCGCGGGCTAGCGTGCTGGATATGAGCTCGCTTCCTCTGCCAGATTACGACGACTATTTTGAATGTCTCGAGCAGCTGGGATTGCGCTCGGCCATCGACGTCTCGTTGCCGGTTGAAAATTCCCGCGGTTGCTGGTGGGGCCAGAAACACCATTGCACCTTTTGTGGGCTCAATGGCCAGGGAATGAGCTTTCGCGCCCGCCCCCCCGAGCAAGCCTGCCACCAATTCGAATGGCTATCGCAGCGTCACCGCGTGCGACAGTTTATTGTGGCCGACAATATTATGGCCATAGACTATTTCAAGACGGTTTTGCCCCATCTGAGCGGGCCCTACAAGATCTTTTACGAGACCAAAGCCAACCTCCGCTACGAACAGCTGCAGGCCTGCGCTCGCGCCGGCGTGGGCTGGATCCAGCCCGGGTTGGAATCGCTGAGCGACCCGTTGCTCAAGCTGATGGACAAGGGCACCACCACTTTGCAGAATTTGCAAACTTTGAAATGGGCGCGCGAACTGGGCGTGCACGTTTCCTGGCTGATGCTCTTTGCCTTTCCTGGCGATCAATTGGAATGGTATGAAGACGTGCGCGCTTTGCTGCCCCAAATTGTGCACTTGCAGCCCCCGCTGCGTCTGCTGCGAGTGGGCTATCATCGATTCAGTCCCTACTTTGAAAAGGCCGAAAGCTATGGTCTGCAACTCATTCCCGAGGACAGCTACAGCTATGTCTATCCCTTCCCTGGCCCGGAAACGGCCCGATTGGCCTATTTCTTCGTGGATAGCGGGCCCTCTCAGCAGGTTCAGCCCATCCTCGACCTGCTGGCTCAGCCGGTGGTGGACTGGATGGCCCGCTTTTGGCGAGAGGTGCCTATTTTGACCCTGGACGATGACGGCAGCTGCTGCGAAATTCTCGACTCCAGGTTCGGGGGATTGCGCCGTTCTCGCTTTGAGGGCCCGGCCCGACAGGTTCTTTTGGCATGCGAAGGGGTGCGCTCTCTGTCGGCTTTGCGGCGAGAGCTGGATGTCCCCGATCGCTTGTTGGAGGAGCTGGTGGAGCAGGGTCTGCTGGTGCGCCGGGACGACCACTTCCTCGGTCTGGCCGTGCGCGGCTCACTGCCGCCCCTTTCCCAGGAGATTCCGCTGGGGAAAGTGGACGGAAGAAAATGGCCCGAAGGCGGTCGCCAACTGGTCCGCGAACAGGTGGTCTGATGTCGGACCCTATCGTTCTCGTCAGCATGCCGTTCGTCAGTATTTTGCGTCCTTCGCTGGCGCTGGGCGCGCTCAAGGCCTGCCTGAACCAGGCCGGACTGCCTTGCCGGGTGGAACACGCCTGCCTGGCTTTCGCGCACGAAGTCGGCATCAAAAACTATGCCGTGGGCAATGTCTTTCCGGCCACGCTCTTTTTGGGCGAGTGGATCTTCGCCGGGGCGGTTTTTCCGGACTTTCACCCCGACCACGACGGTTTTCTCAATTCCCTGAACCCCGCCCGGGGGGTCTTCGTTTCCACCAGCGAGGAGCTGCGCGCGGTCGCCTGGGAGCTACGCCGACAGGCGCCGCTTTTTGTGGAGCGGCTGGCTCAGGAGCTGGTGCGCGAGGGCGCCCGCATTGTCGGCTGCACCTCCACTTTTCAGCAGAATCTCGGCTCGCTGGCATTGCTCAAGCGCGTCAAGGAGCTCGACCCGACCATTACCACGGTGATGGGGGGCGCCAACTGTGAAGCTCAGATGGGTCGCGCTTTGCTCGATCACTTTGTTTATCTGGATTATGTCGTGTCCGGCGAAGCCGAGGAGCTGGTGGGGGATTTTTTCCGCGACTTGCTGGAGGGCCGACCTTCTCTTCCCTATGGCGTGATGAGCCAGCGCCAGGCCCGGCCGGCGGTGGCTCCGCGCGCAACGGTCAAGGATATGCGCGGGGTGCCCGTGCCGGATTTCGACGATTACTTTCGCCAGATGGACCGGTTGGGTCTGCGCGACTCGCTTTTCCCGGCCTTGCCGGTGGAAACGTCGCGCGGCTGCTGGTGGGGACAAAAACATCATTGCACTTTCTGCGGCCTGAATGGCCAGGGCATGAACTTTCGTTCCAAGACGCCCGAGCAGGCTCTGCATCAGTTCCGTTCCCTGGCCGAACGCTATGGAGTGCGCAGCTTTTTGGTGGCCGACAACATCATCGACGTCGGCTACTTCAAAAGCGTCCTGCCGGCGCTGGCCGAAGATCGACCCGGATACGACATTTTTTACGAAACCAAGGCCAACCTGACGCGCGCCCAGATCGAGATACTGGCTCGCTCCGGCGTGCGCTGCATTCAGCCCGGTCTGGAATCGATCAGCGACTCGCTGCTGGGTTTGATGGACAAGGGCACCACCGGGCTGCAGAACATCCAGACTTTGAAATGGTGCCGCGAGATGGGCGTGCACGTCACCTGGCTGATGCTTTTTTGCTTTCCTCACGACCAGTTGGAGTGGTATCAAGAAATCGCGGACCAGCTTCCCCTGCTGGTGCACCTGCAGCCTCCCGAGCGCCTCATCCGAGTGGGCTACCATCGCTTCAGTCCCTATTTCGAAAAGGCGGAACACTATGGCCTGGCCCCCGTGCCCGAGAAAGGCTACGGTTACGTCTATCCCTTCCCGCCCGGGGAACTGGCTTATTTTTTTGTGGACCCTGGCGGTCAGGATCGGATCGACGCTATTCTGGCCATCCTGGGAGAGGGCACTCAGAACTGGATGGACCGCTTCCGACGCGACCGCCCGCTGCTGACCATCGACGATGATGGATCGACGGTACGCTTGCTGGACACGCGATTTTCCAACTGGCCGCGCCGCTACGAGTTTCAGGGAGCGGCTCGTCGCTTGCTGCTGGAATGTGAAACCATCCGCAGCCGGGCCAAACTGCTGCCGCTGCTGCTCGAGGAAGGTCTGGTGGCCGACGAGGCGGAGTTCGAGCAGGTGCTGGACTCGCTGCTGGAGCCTGGTCTGTTGCTAGGCCGGGGACCGCATCTTTTGAGCCTGGCCGTGCAAGGAGAGATACCCCCGCTGCCTCAAGGGATTCCCCTCGGCCGTCTCAAGTTCGAGGCCTGGCCGGATAAGGTCACCGTTTGATTTTTCGCGCTTCTCAAGCTTTGACCCTGGACTGTGGGGAACGGCTGGAAGGTTGGCAACTGGCTTACCAAAGCTGGGGGCAGCTCAACCAGGCTCGTGATAACGCGGTGCTGGTCTGTCATACGATGACCACCAATCACCTGGCCGCCGAAAGCTGGTGGCGGCTGGCCGTCGGTCCCGGGCTGTGTATCGATACCGACCGTTATTTTGTGGTTTGCTGCAACGTTCTGGGCGGCTGCGCCGGAAGCACCGGTCCCCTTAGCCCGCGGGACGGCGACGGGCCCCTTTACGGCGGGGACTTCCCGGCCGTCAGCGTCGCCGATATGGTGCGCGCTCAGTTTTTTCTGCTGGACCATCTGCAGATTCCCGCCTGGAGAGCGGTGGTGGGCGGATGTATGGGAGGCTTTCAAAGCCTGCTCTGGGCCCAGTTGTTCCCCGACAAAGTTCAACGTGTCGTCTGCATTGGGGCGGGTCCGCGCACTTGCGCCTACTCGCTGGCCTTTTACGAAGTGCTGCGTCAGGCTATCTTTTTGGACCCTCACTGGCAGGATGGTCTCTACGATTCGCAGGATCCGCCCCATCGGGGTTTAGGCCTGAGCTCGATGTTGGGCATGCTCTTTTGGATGACCCCCGCCGTCATGGAAGACCGTTTCGGTCGCCGTCGCGAGGGAGACCGCTACGCCATCGAGGTCTTTCTGGAACGCATCGCGGCTGGCTCCAAGGAGCGCGCCATGGACGCCCATTCTTTCCTGCGCATTTCGCGGGCTTGCAGCGATTTCGAGCTGAACCTGGGGGCGCTGTCCCACATCCAGGCCCGCTTCTTGCTGGTCAGCTATCGCACCGACACGCGCTATCCGCCCGAACACGTGGCCGAGCTGGAGCAGGCACTGAGCGCGGCCGGCGTGTCCGCCCGCCATCACGTGCTTGACAGCCGCTTTGGCCACGGCGCTTTCCTCTTAGACGTGGAAGGGTTGGCCCCGTTGCTGCGGGACTTTCTGGAATGAATCCGACTTTTGAGCAGCTCCGGGTTCCGCGCCTGGGAGGCACGCGCGCGCTGCTGGAACATCACGGCATCAGCCGCCGCGGTGTAGTCCATGTGGGCGGCCACCGCGGGGAGGAACTGGAGCTCTATCTGGGCTGCGGTTTCCAAAGGATTCTCTACCTGGAGCCCAATCCGGAAGTTTATGCCGGCCTGGAGCAACACCTGAGCTACTGGCGGGACTGGCTGGCAGTGCTGCAGGAAGCCTACGGGTTGCAAACCCAACCCGAGTTGGAAAGCCTCTGCCTGGCCGCCGGGGATTGCGAGGCCCAAGAACTTTTCCATCTGACCCGTTGCAGCGGCCAGTCCTCGCTGTTGGCGCCAGCCCCCGAACTGGAGGCGCAGGCGCAGATCGAGGTGGCCGTGCGCCCGCTCGACGGATTGCTGGCGGAGCGGGCGCCTCAGTTTAGCGTGCTCACCATCGACGCCCAGGGGGCCGAGTTGCTGGTGTTGCGAGGCGCCGAGAAGCTGCTGCAAAGCCTTGAGATGGTGGTGGTGGAAGTCAATTTCCGCCCCCGCTACCAGGGTGGACCCGGCGTCGCTCAGGTTGAAGCCTTCATGGAAGCGGCCGGCTATCGGGCGGTGGTGCGCAGCCAGGCCAGTCCCTGGGCTCACGGCGGCGACATCGCCTACGTCAGGGCCCATAAATGAATAAACTTGCCGTCATCAAGCGCTTTGTCGATTGCTGGCTGTGCGACGAGCAGTTGCGCGCGCGGGTGCGCAGCCATCCCGATCAGGTGGAAGCAGAATATGCCTTGCCCGAGCCGCTTTCCACCCTCGCGCCTTTTTGGGGTGAAACCTGCGAGGCGCCCATGGGTCCCGTAGCGCTGGCTTTTGCCGAGCATTTCCGCCAGCGCCGCCAAATGCGCGAACAGGGCCGGGCGCTTTGCGCTCCCGAGCATCCGGGCTTTCGAGCCTGGCGGGAACGGCAGATGGCCCGCTGCCGGCGCCAGCTTCAAGAACCCAACGATCAGGCCATGATGCATCTTCCGGTGGCCTTCGAATTGAGCCAGGGTTGCTCGGTTGGCTGCTGGTTCTGCGGGTTTTCCGCTCCCCGACTCCGTGAGGTCTTTGCGGCCAGCGCCGAGAACCGCCAGCTCTGGCGCCAGGTCCTGGAGGGGGTGCGCCAGGTGGCAGGACCGGCGGCGGGGCGGGGCATTTGTTTCTGGGCCACCGATCCCCTGGACAATCCCGATTACGAGTTGTTCTGTCGCGACTTTCACGAGGTCTTGGGCCGCTTTCCCAATACCACCACCGCCCTGGCTCACAAGCACACCGAACGCACGCGACGGCTGCTGGAGGAGTCCTGGCAGGCGGGTTGCGAGTTCAATCGTTTCTCGGTGCTCACGTTGGGCACCCTGAAGCGGTTACACCAGGCTTTCAGCCCCGAGGAATTGCTGCGCGTCGACATCGTTCCGCAGATGGCCGAGGCCTTTCCTCTCAAGGCGCGGGCCGGCCGCGCCCAGGACCGGCCCGAGGTGGTGCAATCAGAAGCCTCGACCATCGCCTGCGTTTCGGGATTTTTGATTAGTTTGCCCGCTCGCCGGGCTCAGTTGATCAGTCCGTGTGGGGCCGATGAGCGCTGGCCGCTGGGCTACCGCATTCATAGCCAGACGCACTTCGCGGATGGCCCCGAGCTGGCCGCCTGGCTGCTCACTCAGGTGCGCGAAAAGATGCCGATGGAATTGGAGCGCGACCGGCAGGTGCCCGGGACCGGGCTGACCGTATTGGAATGGGCTTTGGCTCGCGAGCGGGAAGGGGTGCCGCTGGCCGAGAGCCTGCACCGGTTGGATCGGGAGTTTGAGCGAGGAGAGTGGGACGAGTTTGTCTGAAGTAAGTCTAGTGCTGATGCCATTTGCGGCTCCGCAGCGGCCTTCTATTGCTTTAGGAATGCTCAAAGCCTCTCTGACCGCTCGCTCGATTTCGTGCCAGGTTCATTACGCCAACCTCTGGTATGTGGAAGCCATGTCGCTGGGCGCCATCATGCAGGTGGAGCGCAACCCCGTCGAGTGCCTGGTGGGGGAATGGGTCTTCTCGCAGGCCGCTTTCCCCGATTTCGAATCCGATGCGGCCGCCTTTCATCTACTCAACCCGCGCGCCGCCACTCTGCCCGACTATTTGCCGGTGGTGACTCGACTGCGTGAGCTGGCTCCGGGCTTTATCGACCAGACAGCGCGCCGCTTGCTGGCCGACAAGCCGCGCATCGTCGGCTGTAGCTCGATGTTTCAACAGCATTGCGCCAGCCTGGCTTTGTTGCGCCGCATCAAAGAGCTGGATCCGAACGTGGTCACCATGTTAGGGGGCGCTAATTGCGAAGCTTCCATGGGCGAGACCACCCACCGCCTGTGCCCCTGGGTCGACTACGTGGTCAACGGCGAAGCGGAGCTGGTCTTTCCCGAGCTGTGCGCCCAGCTCTTGGATCAGGGTTTCTCCCGGGGGCTTCCTGGTGTGTGGACGCCGGACGATCGGGACCATCCGCGCGACCTGGAGCGGTTGGTAGTGGACCGTCTGGACCAGTCGCCCACGCCCGACTACGATGATTATTTTCAGGCTCTCGAACAATCCAATTTGCGCCAGTGGATTTCGCCCGGATTGCTCATCGAAACCTCGCGCGGTTGCTGGTGGGGACAGAAGCACCATTGCACTTTTTGCGGGCTGAATGGCAGCGGGATGGGCTATCGCTCCAAATCGGCGGAACGCATCCTTCAAGAATTTGAGGAGCTTTCCCAGCGTTATCACACGCGCAATTTCGAGGTGGTCGACAATATTATCAACATGGCCCATCTCGAGACGGTTCTGCCCACCCTGGCCCAGGCCCGGCCCAAGTACAATCTGTTTTACGAGACCAAGTCCAATCTGCGCTACGAGCAGATGGTGCGGCTGGCCGAGGCGGGAGTGCACTGGATCCAGCCCGGCATCGAGAGTCTTCACGACCAGATTCTCAAGCTGATGGACAAGGGCACCACCGCCCTGATCAACGTGCAGTTGCTCAAATGGGCCCGCGAACTGGGCATTCAGGTCAACTGGAACCTGCTTTTCGCCTTTCCCGGAGAGGACCCCGAGTGGTATGCGGAGATGGCCGCCTGGATGCCGCTGGTCTTTCATCTGCAGCCGCCCAGTGGTGGTTCGCCGGTGCGATATGATCGTTTCAGTCCTTATCACACCCATCCGGAACGTTGGGGCATCGGTTTGACTCCTTGCGTCACTTACGCCCACGTCTATCCTTTTGGCGCCGACGAACTGAACCGGCTGGCTTATTTCTTTGAAGACAGCCCCGATTCGATACGTCGTCTCAAACGCTTTGCCCTGGAGGGCACCCACGAACTGGTGCGCCAACAGTTGAGTGCCTGGATGAAAGCCTATGGGCAGTCCTTGCGGCCGGTCCTGACCATGGATGACGATGGAGAAGAAGTGACCATCCTGGATACTCGTCCCTGCGCTCGGGCTCGCCGCCACCATCTGCGAGGTCTCGAGCGGGAGGTGCTGCTGGCCTGCGAGCAGGGGCGTTCCCGCCAAAGTCTGGCGGCGCTGGGAGAGGTCGAGTCGGCCCTGGAGCACCTGTGTCAGGCCGGGCTGCTGCTGCGCCTGGGCGATAAGTATTTGGGACTGGCCGTCAAGGGCTCGCTGCCTTCGAACGACAAAGGCTATCCGGGCGGAGATCTGCTCTCCATTCCGGCCCCGCGCCTGCCCGAGGTGGTGGCTTGAGCATCGCGCTGGTTCTCATGCCGATTGCCGCGCCTGAGCGGCCTTCCATGGCGTTGGGGATTCTTAAGGCCGCGGCGGTCCAGGCTGGTTTCGAATGTCGAGTTCACTACGCTAATCTCTGGTTTGCCCAGCGCTTCTCCCTGGCCCTGGACCAACGCGTGCAGAACGTTCCGACCGAGTGCCTGCTGGGCGAATGGATTTTCAGCCGGGCCCTCTTTCCCGATTTCCGCCCCGATCGGCCCTCCTTCTACGCGCGCATTCCCAACCGCTGGGCCGGCCTGGTCGAAGAGGTGGAAGGCCTGTGTGCTCAGGCGGCCGACTTTGTAGACGAGTGCGCCCGCCGGGTGTTGGCAGCCAGGCCCCGCATCGTGGGCTGCAGCTCCATGTTCCACCAGCAATGCGCCAGCCTGGCCCTGTTGCGTCGCGTCAAAGAACTGGACCCGCAGGTGATCACGCTGCTGGGTGGGGCCAATTGTGAGGGCTCGATGGGTCGGGCCGTGCACGCCCGCTTCGAGTGGCTGGACTACGTGGTTTCGGGCGAGGCCGACGTGGTCTTTCCCCAGCTTTGCGAAGCTTTGCTGCTGGGTGGCCCGATCGCCCTGCCCGGGGTGATCGGACGCGGAATGCCTGCCCCGGCGGTGGAACGCATCGTGTTGGAACGGATGGATGAATCCCCCTGTCCCGACTACGACGATTATTTCGAATGTTTGCGCAGCACCGGGCTGGACCAACGGATCCAGCCCGGCCTGCTGGTGGAAACCTCGCGGGGCTGCTGGTGGGGCCAGAAGCATCACTGCACCTTTTGTGGCCTCAACGGCACCGGCATGAACTTCCGCTCCAAAACCGCCGGCCGCGTGCTCGACGACTTCGCCCAATTGGCGGATCGCTACGGCATTCGCAAGTTCGAAGTGGTCGACAACATCATCGATATGGGCCACATCAAAACGGTGCTGCCGCAGCTGGCCGAACACGGCAGCTACAGCCTGTTTTACGAGACCAAGGCCAATCTCAAGCACGCTCAGTTGGAGTTGATGGCCCGGGCGGGCGTGCGCTGGCTGCAGCCCGGCATTGAGAGCCTGCACGATGAGGTCCTCAAGCTGATGGATAAAGGCACCAGCGGTCTGATCAACGTTCAGTTGCTGAAATGGTGCCGCGAATTTGGCATTCGACTCAGCTGGAATATGCTGGTTGACCTGCCCGGGGAGCAGGAGCATTGGTATGAGGAGGTTCTCGAATGGCTGCCTCTGCTCAGCCACTTGCAGCCCCCCAGTGGAGCCAACGCCGTGCGCTTTGACCGGTTCAGCCCGTATTTCTACCGTCCCGAGCAATATGGCTTGAACCTGGTGCCGCTGGGTGCCTACGCCGCCATCTATCCCTTTGGCGCTGAGGAAATCAAAGAGCTGGCCTATTTTTTTGAGGATCCCAGCAGCGCCGACCGGCGCCTCAACGAAGCTTTGCTCAATCCCACCCTGCGCCGTCTGCGCCAGGCAATTGAAGCCTGGCAGCGCACCTTCTTCGCGGCTTTGCCCCCGGTGCTCACGATGGACGACGACGGCCAGACTCTTTCGTTCCTCGACTCGCGGCCGGTCCGCCCCCGTTTGCGCCAAAGTCTGGACGGCCTGGCCCGGCGCTTCTATCTGGCCTGCGATGGGGTGACCGGCCTACATTCGGTGGCCGAAAGCCTTGAACTTCCCCTGGCCGAGGCGGAAGGTCTGGCCGCGGACCTGCAGCAGCGCAAGCTGCTCATCCGGCAAGGTCCGAAACTGCTGGCTCTGGCCGTACGAGGCTGCCTGCCCGAATTGCCGCGTCCGGCCCAGTTCCCGGGCGGAACCGTGCTGCGTTTGGTGCCGGCGTGACGGTGCAGGATGCTCTGGCCACCTGGCAGCGCGGCAACCGCTCGGCGGCCGTCGGTCACCTTCAGGAGCTCCTGGAGAGACACCCCGAGTCCACCGAAGCCCGCCTGACGCTGGCCGATATGCGGGCCGACCTGGGTGACTATGTGCGCGCCATCGCTCTCTATGACGAGGTTTTGGAGGCCGAACCCGGCCACTGGCGCGGCCGCCTGGGCATCGCCCGCTGTTTGCGCAGCAAGCCGGTCTCGGTGCTGCGTCTGAGCCGGCCCGAGCGGTTGCTAGAATGCCTGCAGGACCCGGACCTGGAGCCGGAGATGGTGGCTCAGGCCTGCGTGGTGCTGTTGCTGCGCAATCCCCGTCTCCAGCCCCTCTGGTTCGGCGCTCCGCTGGAGGCAGATCTCGACGATCCGTTGCTGCTGCAATGCCTGCCTTTGGTCATCATGGCCGACCTGCGCATCGAGCAAGGCTTGACTCGTTTGCGCAAAGAGCTGCTGCGCGATTCCAGGCTGGGCGCCCGACGCCAACTGGCCGCCGCGCTGGCTTTGCAGTGCAGCCTGAACGAATTCGCCTGGTGGGTGGACGAGGAGGAGCAGCAATGGCTGGCCGCGGCCTCCGCGGATACTCCGGAAGGCGCGCTCGCCCTGGCCCTTTATGGTCGCTTACGGCAACGACCGGGCAGCAGCTGGCCGGAGTTGGAGGCGGTTTTCTACCGGCAACTCGAGGTGCCCGCCCGCGAGCGCGAATTGGCCCAAAACGTAAAGACCTTACGGCCTATTCGCAACGATGTCTCGCTAGCCGTTTCTTCCCTTTACGAGGAGAACCCCTACCCGCGCTGGCGCGGACTGTCGCGGCGCACCGCTCTGGAACCGTCCACCGTGCTCAGCCTGCAGTTTCCGCATTGGATTCCGACCGCCAACTTGCGACAACCTGAGGTTCTGATGGCCGGCTGTGGGACCGGCCGCGACTTGCTTACCATTGCCAACGGCTGGAAATGTGCTCGCCTGACCGGCGTAGACCTGAGTCGCACCAGTCTGGCCTATGCGCAGTCGATGGCGGCCCAACTGGGATTTTCCGAGATCGAATTCGCCCAGGCTGACCTGCTCACGTTGACCGACTGGGAGCGCGAGTTTGACCTCATCTTTTGCACCGGAGTCCTGCACCATATGGCCGATCCGCTGGCCGGCTGGAGAGTGCTCTGCCGACTGCTGCGGCCCGGTGGAATGATGAAGATCGCCCTTTATAGCGAACTGGGCCGGCAGGGTATCGTGGCCGGGCAGCGCTGGTTGGCTGAGCAAGCGGTCGAGCTGCACCAGGGTCGCTACCTGCTCCAGCAGTTGCCCCTCGATCACCCGGCCCGCGCGGCCATGGAGACCCGTGATTTCTTTTATCTGAGCGGATGCCGTGATTTGCTCTATCACGTCCAGGAACACCGCTTCCGCATTCCCCAGATCGGCGCCGCGCTCCAGGAGTTGGGGCTCGAGTTGGTAGGCTTTGAAGTTCGTCCCGAGGTGCGCCTGGAATACGAGGCGCTTTTTCCCGAAGACCGGCAGCGCACCAATCTGGTCTATTGGGAAAAGTTCGAAGAGCTGAATCCACAGACGTTTTTTGCCATGTATCAATTCTGGTGCCAGAAGCCAGGAAATGGATTGTTGGACACCAAATCGTGAACCGCATGCCCGTAGAAAGTTGTCGAGATATCCGGCCGGTTCTGCATCAGCGCCAACTGGCGGATGCAGAGTATCGCGAAGATTTGGGCCGCAGCAAGCGGTATCTCGAACGCTACGTGGCCGACCCCGAGTTCCGCTCCGCCGCCGCCGTCGATTCGCGCGCAGCGGCCGCTCGTTGGGGATTGGACGTAGACCCCGAAGAAATCCGGCCCCTTTGGGATCCGAAGCGCGCCTCTGAACCCGGTTCTTTGTCGGTGGGGCGCTTCCGCGCCTTTACTCGCGAGCGACTGGCCGCTTCCGCTGCATTGCGGCGGCGCGGCGCCTTCGCGGACCCCGATTGGCGGGCCTGGCGCGAACGTCAGATGCAACGTTGCATTTCCCACCTGGGCCCCAAAGCCGATCTGTTGGTGCACGCCCCTTTTTGTATCGAACTGGGCAAAGGCTGCTCGGTGGGTTGCTGGTTTTGCGCCGTCTCGGCGGCCAAATTGGGCGAACAATTGACCTATACCCCCGCCCACAAAAGTTGGTGGCGCAACTGCCTGGAGGTGTTGCAGGAAATTCTCGGACCGGCCGCGGCCGCTGGTTATTGCTATTGGGGAAATGATCCGCTGGACAATCCTGACTACGAGTCTTTTCTGGTCGACTTTCACGAGGTCCTGGGAGTGTTTCCTCAGACCACCACCGCTCAGCCGGATCGACATGTGGACCGGGTCAAAGCGCTGCTGCGCGAAGCGGAAAAGCGCGGCGGGCTGCTGGAACGATTCTCCGTTCTGACTTTGGGCCAGTGGAAGCGCATTCACGAAGCCTTTTCTGCTTCCGAAATGGCCTTTGTGGAATGCGTGCCGCAAAACAAGGAAGCGCTCGACGCCTACAAAGTGGTGGCTGGCCGAGCCTTGGAGCGAGAGCAGAAACAGGTGGCGGCCGGCAAGGCTCAACCCACTCCGGCCGATTCTACCTCCACCATCGCCTGCGTTTCTGGATTCTATCTGAATATGGTCGACCGTCGCGTGCAACTCATTACGCCCTGCAACGCCAGCCGGCGCTGGCCGCTGGGCTACCAGGTCCTCAATCAGGGCCAGTTCGAAGATGCGCGCAGCTTGCGGTCGTTGCTGCTGCGTCTCGGGGAAGAGAGCATGCGCTCTACTTTGCGGGCCGCCGACCCGTTCCGCTTTCGGGACGATCTTCAGGTCGAAGCCGCCGGCCGCGCCCTCTCACTGCACAACCGCTATCGTAGCGATCAGGTCGTGTTGCCCCGAGCCATGCAAGGTTTGACTCGGTCTCTAATCGAAGGGCAGATGACGGTGGGGGAATTGGCGCTGGCGTGTGAGCAACCGTTAGAAGAGACCTTTCACTTTTTGAATACAATGGTTTTCGAGCGGGGATTCTTGGAAGAAGAGTCCGAGTTGGTGGAGGTCAGATGACGGCAACAAATACGGAGGTCCTTCCCGAGATCCGTCCGATCCTGTTCTCCAAAGAGAACGCGGATGCAGAGTATCGTCGTGACATCGGCCACACCAAACGCTTTATCGAGCGCTGGCACGCCGACGGAGAGTTCCGCGAACTGCTAGCCCAGGATCCCTACGAGGCCGTCCGGCGCTACGGCCTGGAACGCGATCCGATGGAGATCCGAGTTCTCTGGGATCGAGAGTATCAGCAGAACCTTGATCCCAAAACTGAGCTGCCCCTTTCGGTGCGTCGTTATCTGGCCTATCAAAACGAGAAGGCTCGCTCGCGCACACGCTACCGCAAACGCGCTACCCCCCGTGATGAGCGATTCGCAATCTGGCGCCAGCGCATGATCTCTCGCTGCGTCAGTCATCTGGGTGGTTACAAGGCCGACTACGTCGTCCACGCTCCCATGTGCTTCGAGCTCTCCAAGGGCTGCTCGGTGGGCTGCTGGTTTTGCTCGGTGGCCGCCCCCCGCCTCAGCGACCAGCTGACTTACACCGAGGAGAACGCTCAGCTCTGGCGTGACACGCTCGACGTTTTCGCTGAAGTGTGTGGCCCGGCCGGAGGCATGGGCTTTTGCTATTGGGCCTCTGATCCGCTGGATAATCCGGACTACGAGAAGTATCTGCTCGATTTCAAAGAGAAACTCGGTGAATTTCCTCAAACCACCACCGCCCAGGCCCAAAAACACGTGGAGCGGGTCAAAGAACTGCTCAAGCTTTCGGAATCCAAGGGTGGCTTTATCGAGCGCTTCTCGATTCTGACGCTTAAACAGTGGAATCAGATCCACGAAGCCTTCGATCCGGCCGACCTGACCTACGTCGAGTGCATTCCTCAGAACAAGGAAGCTTTTGATACCACCAAGTCGATTTCGGGAAGGGCCCTGGACCTGCACCGCAAGCGCGTGGCCAAACAGCAGGAGGAGCGGCTCCACGACGACCAGACGTTTACCACCGCCTGTGTCTCCGGCTTCTTGGTGAATATGGTCGAGCGCAGCGTTCGTTTGATCTCGCCCTGCCACGCCAGCGATCGTTGGCCCCTGGGATATTGGACGCTGGCCCAGGGTAACTTCAGCGACGGCGACAGTTTGCGCGCCCTGCTGGAAGACATGATGGAACAGAAGATGCCCACCTGCGTCCGCCACGACATGGTGGTGCGTCTGCGCCGCGACTTTGAGGTGGAGCACTACGACGATGGCTTTATTTTGGCCAATCGCTTCTGGAGACACGCCACCCGAGGCACTCCCGCCGCCCGAGAATTGGGACACCTGCTGTTGCAAGATTTGACGGCGGCCGAGGTGGCCATCGCCCTCGACGAGCGTTGCGGGCTGCCCCTGGAGCAGGCTTTCCAACTGCTCAATGAACTGTTCGACCGCGGACTGCTCGATGAAGAGCCGGCCGGGGCCCAAGACTCCAGCGGACGCTGGATACCAACCCAAGAGGAGAAGAAAGCATGACAGAAGGTGATAAGGATCGAGTCATCATTGCCGAGGCGATCGCTAAGGCCTGGAAGAACGATGGGGACCGCCAGAAGCTGGTCAAAGACCCCAAGGGTGTTTTGACCGCCGCGGGCATGAAGATTCCCGCCGGCGTGAACGTGACGGTCGTGGAGAACACTCCCGAACTGGTCAATATTTCCGTTCCCCGCGCCGACCTTTATGAGGCCCGCAAGATCGTCTTCCTGGGAGAACTCGAGCGCTTGCTGCCGCTTCCTCCGGGTGTCGCTATGCATGTTTATCAGAACACCGAGAAGGAGCGCTTTCTGGTGCTGCCCGTCAAACCGGCTGATTCAACTCTTAACGAGGACGAATTGATGGCCGTGGTCGGCGGCGGTTCCGGCGCGAATGTCAACGACGCGGTGAACGTCAATGAAGGCGCCAATGTCAACGTGGGCGGCAACGTCAACGCCGGCGTCAACGTCAACGCCGGTGTGGACATCAACGCTGCGGCTGTGGCCTTCGTCGCTACCTAGAGTTTTCTCTCGGGAAGACCCAAAAACCCCGCTCGGAGCGGGGTTTTTTAGTGGAAGGCACTCTGAAGAGGACAAAGGTCTTATAGCTATTCTTTTCGTCGGTCGCTATGCTCGATGGAGATGGAGTCCCGCTCACCGCATCTTCAAGCCTCCGACCTTCGCGCCGTGGCCCAATTGGCTACCCAGGCCACCACCAGTGTGGTGAATCTGGCCGACGGCGTGCACCGGTCGGTTTTGCGTACGCTAGGGCTTCCTGGTTCCCTGACGGGCCTGATCTACCGGGCGGCACGCAGCATAACCCTGCTGGTCGGCGAAGGCACGGACCACGTTTTGGGGGCGCTGCAGCCTTTGCTGGAGTCGGCCGGGCGGGCACCAGCCGGTTCCCCTCAGCGGGAGGCCATTCTGGCCGCTTTGAACGGAGTCATGGGAGACCATCTGGCTGCTGTCGGCAACTCGTTGGCCACTTCCATGTCCCTGCGTTACCAGGGACGTTCGCTGGACGGGGCCGCGCTGCCGTCTGAACTGAAGGCCAGGGGCAAAGTTTTGCTGCTCATCCACGGCCTGTGTATGAACGATCTGCAGTGGCAAGGACGCCACCAGGGTCAACCGGCCCATCACGGCCTGGCCCTGGCCTCCTCGCATGGCTACGTCCCGGTTTACGCTCGCTACAACAGCGGTTTGCACATCTCTCAGAACGGCCGTCTGCTCTCCGAACAGTTAGAGGTGCTGGCAAAGAGCTATGCGGGCGACCTGGAAGAAGTCAGCGTGGTAGCCCACAGCATGGGTGGACTGGTCATCCGCAGCGCCGTTCATTACGCCCAGCAGAGCGGCATGCAATGGCCGCAGCGTTTGAAGAGTATCGTTTTCCTGGGCACTCCCCATCACGGTGCGCCGTTGGAGCGGGCCGGAAATTGGTTCCATCAGCTGTTGGGTCGCACCCCTTACACCGCTCCTTTTACCCAGCTCGGCCGCTTGCGCAGCGCCGGCATCACCGACGTTCGCTACGGAAACCTGGTGGACGAAGACTGGCAGGGTCACGACCGCTTCCATCCCAGGCCGGACGAACGCCAGGCGTTGGCACTCCCGACGGGTGTGGCCTGCTACTCGATTGCCGGCATGATGCGCTCTCATCGAGGCCTGGGAGACGGTCTGGTGCCGCCCGACAGCGCCCTGGGATTGCATCCTGACCCACAGCGAAGCCTGAGCTTCCCGGAGGGCACCAAGGTCGTGCTGGAGCGCACCAACCACATGCAATTGCTGACCAGCCCCGAGGTCACTCGCCAGTTACAACTCTGGCTTACCCCGAGCGGAGGGGGAGCCTGAGCGCCTCTTTGGCTCTCCGGCAAAGTTGGGAAGTTCTCGGGTAGATTCCATCTGAGGTTGCCGTGAGCCAGACCGCGAAGGCGAATGAACTACTGGAGTGTCAGCGGTTTGACCTTGCCGCGGACCAGGTCGAGCAGATTTTGCTCGCTCAGCAGTTTCTCCACCCAACCGCCCAGGGGACCCAGAATGCCGCCGCGCAGGGCCTGCATGGGACTGCGCCGGGCGATGCGCAGGGCGTTGTAAGCTTCCAAAGAGCCGCCGGTCATGCGCACGGCCGCCAGAGTGCGCAATTTCTTGTCGATCGGTGCGTCCAGCTTCTCGCCCAGCGCGCGCTGCCGATTCATGCCCAGCACCCAATGCACCACCGGCAGCGGAATTTTGGCGCCGTGCTGAGTCATGGTGCCGAGCATCTTGGTGAAGACATCCATCTGATCGGTGCTGGAGAGAATTTTGGCCAGTTCCTGCCCATCCACCTGAGCACCGGTGCGCTTTTGCAGTAACCTGGCCGCTTCTTCCGGCTTGTAGCCCTGGCCGATGATGGTCAGCAAATCGATGGCGTATTCGCGGTCGCTGGCTCCGATAGGCACGGCCTGGCCGAAGTCGAGAATGGTCACGGTGTGGGTGGCCTCGTCGATGAGCACCTGGCCGTCGTGGAAATCCGGGTTGGCGTGCAGGTCTTTGGGAGTGGGATTCTTTTCGGTTTCGATGCCCAACAGAGCGTCCGTCTCGACCTGAGCCATGGCCTGCATCGCCGACTTGTAGACCTCGGGCTTGTCGCCCAGCACACGCCGGGCGGTGCGTCCTTTGGCTTCCTCCATGACGATGGCCTGGCCGTCCAGGCTGTGGGCTTTGACGGTTTTGATGGTCCAATCGCCGACTTTGCGCTCGTAGAAGTTCTCCACCGACTGCTGCATCTTGAAGGCCGCGTCGCGGTTGAATTCCAGCGAGACCGAGTCGCGGATGACTTCCGTCAAACCGCGCAGAAAGCCGTATTTTTCCTGATTCTCGGGTTCCTTGGTGAAGAGATCGAGAAATTGGCCCATGCGCCAGAAATCGTATTCCGAGCAGGTCTCCACCTGTTCGCGAGGCAACGACACGACCCTGGTTTCCTTGCTGGTGTGGTCTTTGAAGCGGACGGCTACATTGACCGAACCACTGCCGATGACGTCCTGAACTTCCCAATCCTTGGGCCATTTGTCGCCGTAGTGGTGCTGCACCAACTTGACGGCCTGATAGTAGTTGAGCGGCATGGCCGAATCCTGCGAGGATTCAAAGTGCTCCCGGAATTCGGCGAAGTCGGAGGTGAAGGCCAGGTATTGCTTGAGCTTGATGCCGGGCACACCGTAGGCGTCAAACAGGCTGTTGAGCACTTCACCCTCAGAGAGCGCCTGGCCGCCCTTGCCTTTTTGGGACAGCAGATAGCCGACCGCCAGGGCGTCCTGACTGCCATGGGCGTCGAGCAGCACCGTTGCCAGGCTGGTGGCCAGCTCTTTGTTGGCGGGCCGCACCGGTTCAGTGAAATGGTTGAGCAGCATTTTGCGGCCGTCCGGGTCGCGCAGCAGGCCGGTCGGTCCGGCCAGGAAACTGGTAGCCACGGCCGTGCGCACGCCCGGGTCGGCGTCGGCCAGCGTGCGCCGCGTTTCCTCGATCAAATCGCTGAGCTTGATGCTGGAAATGCCCGTGTTTTTGGAGGCCAGCTTGTCCATTTCTTCGAGAAATGCAGGGGCGTCGGGCACACGGCCCATGAGGAATTCGATCATCTGCAGTTGCTCTTGGGGTGCACGGGTACGGGTGGCCGCCACCATGGCCGAGAGCCCGCGAATCTCTTTGTCGACGCCTTTGGCCTGCTGACTGATAGAACGCTCGTCGTTCGGGAAAACTACGTCCATCTGGTGAGGCTGCAGGTGAGCCCGTTCCGCGATCTTTTCGTGCAGAGCCCGGCGCAGAGCCGGCTTGTCCTCGATTTTGAACTCTTTCTCGAGGGCGACCAACTCTTTGCGCAGGGAGGCCGCGTCGTATTTGACCCCGGGCTCGCCCGGGGTGATCAAGCGGGCCATCAATTCGGCCGTCTGGTCGGTCTTTAGAATCGACTGAACCTTGTCCTCGGTCAGCCATGTTCGGACTTTATCCGGCTTTTGCTCGGAAAGTGCCGGATAAAGATGGTCGGCCAAGCGTTCGCGCACCTCGGCTCGCCCCTCCAGAAAACGGTAGCTGCCCTGCATCACGCCATTGAACTGGCTGAACCAGGAATCCAGGTCTTTGTGCTGGCCTTGTTGGGCGATAAAGGCATCCAGCAAAAAGAGTCGCGTGCCGGCGTCAATCTCGTTCTTGGTGACTTTCAGGGTGTCCAACCAGCGGTCAAGCGTAGCACCGTCCAGCTGCGCGGCGACTTTGGGACTGAGTGTTCGTTGGAAACCAAGGGTGGAAAGCTGGGGCGTCGGGCAGTGTTTCGGGCCACCAAAGGAGCCACCTAAGTTGGCGCTCATCATACCTACACTGCCCGGAGGAGGTGGAGGAGGGGGAGTGATGCCGAGGCCCCTTTTGCTGACTTCGCCCCGGATGGTCTTGAGTAGCTGGCCGGGATTTTGTTCACCCAGGTAACGGTAAAGGGAAGCCAGGCCGGGCACACCGGTGGGTTGGCCCAATCCGCCGGTGTCAATGTTTGTCATCATGTATTGAGCCACCTTGGCTTTGTGGGCGACCGAAGTCTGCTCGGAATCGAGCAACTCTCCGAGCATTTGTCCAAAGACCGGATGCTGCTTGAACGAGAAATGCTCGGGCGAGGGCAAATCCACAAATTTTTGTTTGAGTTGGTCGGTCTGTTCCTGGCTAAGAGGGCTGAAGACCGCACTCCGAAAGAGTTTCTGCGCGCTGTCCTGAGTCAGGAATGCCCCTTGGAGCAGGGCGCCCTGCTGCTTCTCAATGGCGACGTCCACCGGCTTCATGGCCTGGTGAATCTGTTGGCTGAAGGGTCCGGGCTCGGCCTTCTCGAGAGCTGCGTAGATGGTGTTTTGCACCTGGTATTCGTTCCATTTTCCCGAATCGGCATGGATGCTGATATATTGGGTCAGATTGCGGCGGTGAACGTCATCGAGCTTGCCCTGACCGGCCGGAACGTCTTTTGGCCAATTGTCGCCGTCGTAGTTGCGGCCCTTCGGGTTGGCGCCGGCCAGAATTGTCAAGCCGGTGGCGACTCCTTTCAAAGCTCCACTGGTGAGGGTGCAATACTTGTTGTTGCTGGTCGCCAACATTTGAGGAGCGGCGTCAACCAGAGTTTTCCACTCAGCATTGCTGTGGTAGAGATCGATTTCCTGAAATCCGGGTGAGAACAGCACCTTCAGTGCAAATTGAGAATCAACCCGGCCATCGGGCGCTCCCTGAGCCATGTTCTCCAGGAACTTGTCGGCTTTCCAGCCTTGCTCGGTCTGGCGCTGGAAGAAGGTTGTCACCTGTTGGCTCACTTTACTCAGGTCGGGAGCGCCGTCTTTGTCGTAGCCCTTTTCGCTCAGCGCATGGAGTAAAAGCAGTGCGCTGTCGCCTTTCTTTTGCGCAGTTCCGGGCGCCCCTTCGATGGCTTCCAGGGCTTGCTGGTAGAGGGCTCCGGCCGTCTTGGGCTCCCACGGGGCATAGTAGAGGTCTTTGTGGCCCTGACTGTCCGGGGGCTTGAGATAGCGGTCGCTATAGCTGGCTTTGGGTTCGCTATTCATGAAGTCCAAGCCAAGCTGCCGGGTGGCCGAAGCCAGTTTTTTGTCTGGATCGAAGTCCAGGCTGGCTTCGGCCTCCAGCTTCATCCAATCGGGCAGGGGGCGCACCACCTCGGTGGGCTGCGCTTCGGTATCGCTGCGCCGCATTTGCTCGAGCTTGATCTGACCGAGGGCCACGCGCACACCTTCGTGGTGATGGGAGGAAGCGCCGTGCGACAGGCCCCCCATCAAAGTGCCGATATCCTGGGCTTCGTGACCTTCGTGGAGGCGATTGAGCAAGCGCAGGCCCTGGGCCGGGTCATAGCCGGCTTTGAGCATCATGCGGAAACCTTCGTGATCGGCCACCGCCTCGTGGGATTGACTGGAAAGCCAGGATCGGCCCACAGGCTCCACGTGGCCTTCCAGCAGATGGGCCAGTTCATGGCCCAGCAAGAAGGCCAGTTCGTCTTCGGTTTCCAGCTTGCGCAGGGCTCCGGCGGTAATTCCCAGTTCGTAAATCGGGCCGCCTTTGCTTTCCGGGTCAAGCTGAGGGCGCAGGGTGGCGATGCTGGCGTTGCGCTTGGCGCGCTCCGGGGTGACCTTGCCGGAGCCCTCCCAGTCATCGCTGTTACGGCCCGCAAAAGCGTTGAGAGCGTCGCCCGAAAAGAGGTTGACGTGCAGCTTGATGCCCTTGGCGCGCAGGGCGTCGCCAGCCATCTTCTCTATCATGTCTTCGATTTTGCTCTGAACCCGCTTCACCTCCGGCGGAATTTCGCCCACGGGCGGCGTCATGACCCGGCCCAGCGAAGCGGCGTGCCGGTTGTTCCAAAGTTCCAGGGCTTCGGCCTGGGGAAGCAAGGGGGGAGCCGGTATGCGCGGACCGCCCTGGCCACCCATGCTGAGCAGGCCGATGCTGCCGAACATGTCGCCCCGGGTGGCGTTTCGCGCTATTTCTTCTTGATTGCGCCGATCGACTTCTTTGTTGTGTTCTGCGACTCTGGTGTTGTAGTCGCTCCAACTGCCCTGAAAGCGTCCGACTTTGGCCGGCTCTCCCCACAGGTCCCCCAAAAGCATTTTGGTGTGAAGACTGCCGGACTCTCTGGTGTGGGTGGGCGGTTTGCCGCCCCAGATGTCGTCTAGTTGGGGCTTCTTGTGCTCGACTTTGTCGCCGGGCTTTTTTTCGATTTTGCTCCACTCGAAGTCCCAGAGAAGGTCCTGGGAGGTTTGTGATTTAGGATTCTTGGGCGGCGCGGGCTCCGCCGGAACCTGATGGCCGGCCTCGTGAGGGTCGAGCACGATGGGGGTTTTGATGTCCCACCTGGCCAGCAGTTCGTCCAAGGCGTTGGGGATTTTCTTTTCCAGCGGTTGGTCGGGAAGGGGTAGGGGCTCTGGCTGGGTGGCCGGGGCCTGTTTGGCTTCCAACGGCCTGGGTGGGACAGATTTAAAGACGTTTTCCGGATTGTAGCGGGGCAGGCTGGCGTAGCCGTCCTGCGGATCAACCGCCTTCTCGGTGCGTGGAAGGGGCGCCCGGCGTGCGGGAGTGGTGTTGAAATCCCCGACTGGGCCGAGATTTCCTGGAATCGGACTGGCCATGCTCTGCGATACTATGCGCTGGACAGGGCAGCGTCAACACAAGTTGTTTACACTTTGTCAACAGAATTGTTTCATCTGGCAAGTTGGTCCAGTCCTCGTCGTTGCGACCTTATCCGAACTCATCGTGGGCCAGTTCTTTTACCACGCCCACGCCAGCCAGGTTGCCGGCCGCCGCAGCCACCGCCAGGCTCTGGATGGGTGTGGTCATGTCTCCGGCAGCGAACACCCCTGGCACGCTGGTGGCTCCAAAGCTCGAAACTTCCACCAGACCTGCGCTGTCCAGCGCGCACCCAAGCTGCTCCGCCAGGGGCGAGCGCTGGGTCTGCGCAGGACGATAGAGCACCGCTCTGCGGGCCAAACGAGTGCCGTCCTGGAAAATCAGTCCACCTTCTTGAAACTCAGTAATGGGCTGCGTCATCACGGGCACACCCAGGCGGTTAAAATCGGCCAGGATTTCCGCCGGGGGAGTGTACGACCCGTGGGTACAGGCGACCAGATCGCGGGTCCAGTTGAGGCACATTTTCGCGACCGGCACCATGGCTGCCTGGTGAACCACCACGGCCCAGGGCTGGTCTCGCACTTCCCAACCGTGGCAAAAAGGGCAGGCAAAGACGTTCTTTCCCCAACAACGCTGCAGTCCGCTGGGCGAGCTGAGCGCATCCGCAACGCCGGTGGCCAGCATCAGCTTACGCGTCTTGACCGAGGAACCGTCCGAGAGCCGCAAGCGAAAACCGCCGGCCTCCGACCTTTCCGCGGCCTCGACCTCCCGTCGCGCCAGGCGAACTGTCGTATACGGGGTCAACTGCGAACGTCCAATATTGAGGAGTTCGGACGGGGAGGTGCCATCCCGCGTAAACAGATTGTGCGCATGCGCGACCGCCGCGTTGCGTGGTGGCCCGCCTACGCACACCAGCACGCTGCGGCGAGCACGTCCCAGCGATAGGGCCGCACTCAGCCCCGCCGTACCCCCACCGACTACGACGCAATCGTACTCGGCTAAGAAGGGTCCGATGGCGACCACGCTGGGTGCCAGGGCTGCAGCCACTACACACGTCAAAAACTGTCTTCTTTCCACTTAAGCCTCCGTCGACTGGACTGCCAACTGCTCGGCCACGACTGCGCGTAGCTCGGCGATGGAGTAAGGTTTTTGCAGCACCACGTTGGAAACGTTGTCCAGGAAGGCGCGACCCGCAGGGGTAAATGCCCCGCCCGTCATAAAGACAAAACGTCCGCTCTGTTCGGGTGCTTCCTGCTGCACGATTTCAAAGAGCTGAATTCCAGACAGCTTCGGCATCATCAAGTCGCAGAGAATAAGATCGTACGGTTCACAATGGCGCAGTCTCTCTAAAGCCTCAGCGCCGTCGGAGCATACATCCACAAGATGTTGGCGTCCTAGCGCCAGCTTCACGCACTGACAGATGCTTTCTTCGTCATCCACGACCAGCACCCGCCTGCCCACAGCGGCCGCTGCTGTGCTCCTGGGTGGGCCACTGATGGGTGCGGGGGTGGGACTCTGGGCGGGCAATCGAACTGTGAAGGTGGCGCCAAGTCCAGGTTCGGAGCTAACCGAAAGGGTGCCGCCCAGGTCGGCCACGATGCGGTGGCTCAGGGAGAGTCCCAGGCCGCTGCCCTCGCCAACGCTCTTGGTGGAGAAAAAGGGAGTGAACATTTGAGCCATTACTTCGGGCGAGATGCCTTGACCGGTGTCTTGGACGCTGAAACTGGCCCAGTCCCCCTCCTGGAACGTGCGGATGACGATGCGATGCAACCCTGACTGTCCTTCCGGGATGGCCTGAGCAGCGTTCATCAGCAGGTTGAGAATCACTTGCCCCAGCCGCGATTCGACAGCCAGAACCGGACGCAGATCGGGTGCATAGTCTTTGACCAGCGTCGCGCGGTGACGGATGTCGTTCCAGGCCATGCGCAGCGTGGAGTCCATTAGGCTATGCAGATCGGTCGGCAGCAATTCGGTGGCCTCGGCACGCGAGAAGATCTTCAGGTCGTGCACAATGTCTCGCACCCGGTCTGCACCCCCCAGAGCCTCCCCCAGCATGTCCAAGGCTGCCGTGAGTTCACCGCTGGGGGGGAGATTGCCCAGTTGCTGGACCGCCAACTCAAGGTTCATCCTGACCGCCGCCAGGGGATTGTTGATTTCGTGCCCGACCCCTGCGGCCAGTGTGCCTAATGATGCCATCCGATCGGAAATCATCAACTGGCTTTCCAGTTTTTTTCGCTCGGTTACGTTGCGAAAGGTCACCAACATGGCCTCGCTGCCCTCGAAGTCAGCCAGCTTCGCCCGGGACACTTCCATGGTTACGGACTCGCCGTCTTGCCGCAAGAACTGCATCTCGGTGAACTGGGACGCGCTTTCGTCGGGAGCATCGTGCAGCCACTCGTGGCGGTTGCCGTTGGTAGAGTGTAGCAATTTTGCGATGGGAATCGACTGCAGTTCGTCCCGTTCTCCATAACCCAAAGCATCGAGCAGGGCCGGGTTGACGTAGACCCAATGCCCTCCTCGATGCACACCCACTCCGTCCCGGCTGGCCTCGATCACCCGGCGGAAATCTTGCTGTGCCCGCTTGTAATCCGTAATGTCCCGACACACAGACACGGCGCCCAAAACTTCGCCCTGGGCACCCCGTAAGGGCCGGGAATTAATGCTTAACCAAACTCCCTGGGCCCGGCCACCCCGAGCCAGAAAATACTCTTCCCCATCTACGCGTTCTCCGCCCAGGGCGCGCACCATGGGCACCTGGTCGGCTGGCACCGGGCGCAGCACTCCCGTAGGGTCGGGGCGGTGTGTGCTGTAGTGCTCGCTCCATTGGTGAGGCGACAAGTCTGGGCGACTACCCAGCAGCGCTTGAGCTTGCGGGTTGAAGAAGCGAAACTTGCCTGTGTCGTCAGCCACCAGCACGCCTTCGGCCATCTGTTCCAGAATGGCGTTGAGGAAGCCCGAATGCTGCAGGCCCCGGAGGGGTCCGGGGTTTGAGTTCAGCCACTGGCTGACGCGCTCGGCCACACGCGCGGCAAACTGTGCTGGTGCTACGTCGTCC